>PGYD01000028.1 GCA_002839495.1 Planctomycetes bacterium HGW-Planctomycetes-1 | reverse complement strand
CTTTCAGCAAATCAAGCCATATCCCCCGTCATACCGCCGATTATATGGGAATGTTAGCTACGGTCATCAACGCCTGCGCCTTGCAGGAAACGCTCGAAAAAATGGGTCAGCCGACACGGGTTTTGAGCGCGATAGAAGTTTCAGCCATTTGCGAGCCGTTTATTCGCAGAAGGGCGTTAAGACATCTCGAACAGGGCAGGGTTACTATCCTCGCCGGCGGAACTGGAAATCCGTTCTTTTCCACCGATACCTGTGCAGCGCTTCGTGCTTCCGAGCTTGACGCCGATGTGCTTATCAAGGCGACGAAAGTTGACGGCGTTTATGACGACGACCCGATTAAGAATCCAAAGGCAAAACTTTTCGATAAACTTGCTTATCAGGATTTGCTGAACAAAAACCTGCGGGTTATGGACCATTTCGCGGTAAGTTTATGCAGTGAAAACAAAATTCCGGTTATTGTGCTGAACATCTTTCAGAAGGGCAATATCACAAAGGCTCTTCTCGGCGAGAAAATCGGTACGATTATCTCTTAATTTTGACAGGAGCAGGTTATGCCGACACAAAAAATTGTAAGCGAGCACAAACAGCTTATGGAAAAAGCGTTTGAGTTTCTCCACAGCGAATTTAAAACTGTCAGAACCGGCAGGGCGTCCACAGGACTTGTCGAGAATCTCAAGGTCGATTATTACGGCTCTCCGACTCCGCTCAAGCAGCTTGCGACTATTTCCGTACCTGAGTCGAATATGCTCGTCATCAAGCCCTTTGACCCCGCATCCATAAAGGATATCGAAAAAGCGATTAAGAACAGCGACCTTTCCATCGCTCCGATGTCGGACGGCAAAATTATCAGGCTCAGCGTCCCGCCGCTGTCCGGAGAAAGAAGAACCCAGCTCGCCTCGCAGGTCAAGCAACTCGGCGAACAGGCGAAGGTCAGCATCCGTAATATCAGGAGAGACGCGAACAAAAAACTCGACGATGCCCAAAAAGCGAAAACTCTTACCGAAGACGACCGCGACCACGGGAAAAAAGAAATGGACGAGCTTACCAGACAATATACAGACGGAATCGATAAGGCTGTAAAGGCCAAGACAGATGAAGTTATGGAAAGCTGATATATCGGTTTTGGGTTTTTAGTTTCCAGTTTTTATTTTCTTTTGTGAGGGGTCACAAATGCAGACCGAAAATAACGCTCAAAAAAAGACCGGCCGTAAAATTTCCATAAAAAATGTTGTTCTATGGGCATCGCTGCTGCTTGTTCTGATTTTGCTGATATTGTTCTTTGCCGTGCCGGTTTATCTGTCTTCCGACAGCGGAAAAAATCTGATTCTTGGCAAAGTCAACAGTGCGATTGACGGAAAAGTAAAAGTTGACGCTTTCTCGATGGGCTGGTTTGACGGCGTAAAGGTGCAGAAATTCGATTTTACCAACGATACGGGCTGTACGAAAATAACAGCAAAGCAGATTGCCGCTCGTCCGAGCTATTTTTCGCTGCTGGCGGGAAAACTGGCGATTAACAAGGCCGTTATAGACCAGCCGACGGTTCTGATAGACACTACAGGCCAGTGTTCGCAAAAAAAGGTTCAGCAGCCGTCTCCGCCGTCGCAGTCGCAAATGCAGCCTCCGCCTGCCGCCGCTGTACTGACTGTCGAGCGGATAAATTTGACTATAAACGAGGGTAATTTCAAAGTCATTGCCGCCGACGCCAATAATATCACGCAAACGCTCGAGCTTAGAGACATCAATAGCAAACTTGCGATAAAATCGCTCGGCAGCAAAAGCGATTTCGATGTCTCAATGACGGTTGCATCAGCCGATGAAGAATCGCAAATCAAGGCGTCCGGCGATATAAAGACCGCCAAAAAGGGCTGGTCGTTTGCGGATACGAGCGGCCAAATTTCGCTTGAAGTTAACGACCTCGACCTTTCAACGCTCGGGTCTTTATTTGCGGCCCTCGACGTTAATGCCGCCGCCAAAGGCAGAATAGACGCAACCGTCGAGGCAAAACTCCAGAAAGGATTGTTTGAAAATCTTCAGGGCAAAGTAAAAGCGAGCCAGCTCGATGTTACCGGAGATTTTCTAAAGGGCGACAGAATCCAAACCGCCGCCCTGCAGGCCGATATAAAACTTAATACGACTGACAAAGCGATAAATATCGCTCGGCTTAAAGTCGAAGCCGACGGCCTGACCGCCGATGTCGAGGGAACTATTCCTAAAACAATGCGCAGCTTTGAGAATTTTCTCAGGCCGGATTCTACCGATAAGCTGCAGGCCAAATTCGACTGCGACATCGCCAAAACGTTCAAGCAGATAAAGACGATAGCGGGATTCAAAGAGGATTTCGACATAAACTACGGCAGACTTAGCGGAAATATCAATACCGAAGCGCAGGACGGCAAAAGAACGCTCACCGGCAAAATCAAGCTCTGGGCACTCGAAGGAAAATTTCCCGTAAAACGGATTATTCTTTCCAAGCCGGTCGAAATTGACGCCAAAATCATTTCGCAGAAAGACAAAATAACCGTTGAAAAGCTCGCCGTCGATTCGTCTTTTGTAAAAGCCAACCTCAGCGGCACAACGGACAATATGAATTACACCGCCTGGCTCGACCTTGCCAAAATGCAGAGCGACGTCGGACAGTTTATCGAGATAAAGCCGACCCTTATCGGCGATGTCAACCTGACAGGCCGAGGCTCTTTCGCAAAAGGCGTCCTCAGCAGCGCAGGCAGCGGGGCGTTAAGTAATGTTCTGGTAAAAATGCCCGACGGCGCAGAAATTTCCGAACCGGCCGCCAATATCAAATACGATTTTACTTCCGATTTTGAAAAGAAACAGCTCTACGTCAAATCCGCCGACATTACCGCCTCGCCGGGCAGACTGAACCTGAGGGATTCTCGAATTCCTCTCGGCTCCGATGCCGTCAGTCAGGTGCAGATAAACGCCGATATGGCAATCGAGCTTGCCAAGGCCGCCTCGTATCTGCGAACCTTTGGAAAGCTCGACCCGCAAATACAGCTTGCAGGCTTCGCGCAGGGCGATGTCGCACTGAATATTAAAGAAAATATTATCGATGCGATTGTAAAACAGATAACCGTGAAAAATTTCAATCTTGCCTATCCCGACAGGCAGCCTTTTTCTCAGGAATATATGAACATCGCTTTCAGCGGCAGGTTCGACACCGCCGAAAAAATTTACACAATCGAAAAACTTCAGCTCGTAAGTCCGCAAATTAAAATTTCCGGCAAACTCTCAAATGCCGAGATAGGCCAGAACATAAAAACCGAAGGCTCGCTCAAGGCCGATTACGACCTTGCCGCGGCAAGCTCGCTTATTTCACCGTTCCTGCCCAGCGGTTTTTCCGCAACGGGCAAAAGAAGCGACTCGATATCGTTTGCAACAACCTATCCCAAACAAAACTCGGCTCTTTTTACGTCAAATCTCAGTACAAAAACGTCTTTCGGCTTCGACACCGCCGAGTATATGGGCCTGAATATCGGCAAAAGCGAATTTAATGTGAACATCGACAAAGGCCTGATGACAATCGCGCCGTTTTCAAGCACTGTCAACAAAGGTATGCTCAGTTTTGCCGCCTCTGCCGATTTTAAGGAAAAGCCTGCGATACTCAGAACGCCCGGCCCGGTAAAAATATTCGACAAGATTCAAATCACCCGCCAAACCACCGATGCTCTCCTGCGATATGTAAATCCGCTCTTTTCCGATGCCTCCGATATTTCAGGCGTCCTGAGTTTCGACAGTGAGAAAATCGCTTTTCCGCTCCAGACAGGCTACAAAAATGCCATTGAGATAACCGGCACGCTTACCATAGACGATATGCGACTCGGACGCTCGTCCCTTTTGAGCCAGATTGTTCAGCTCGCAGGCGTTTCGCCCGATGCAAATATTGCCGTTCTGCCCTGCAGGTTCGTACTGGCAGATGGAATTCTCAGGTATGATGATATGCAGATGAACATCGACGACAAAAGCATCAACTTCAGCGGCCAAATCGGTCTCGATAAATCTATGCAGATGACCGTTACGCTTCCCTGGACCCGCAGCGGCCAGAGAGTCAGGCTCCCTCTAAAAGGCACAGTTGACAGACCCGAAATCGATATGAGCAAACTGCTCGAACAGCAGCTCCAGCAGGAACTCGAACAGCAGATAAAACGAGGCCTTGAGAAAATATTCAAATAAAGGATAAATTATGTTTGAGAAAATACTCTCGATTCCGACAAATGAACTGGGTAAATTCACGCGTTTTCTGATTTTTCAAATCAGGCTTTGGCCCCAGTGTGTAAAACTTTTGCGCAAAAACCACGCCGGCCAGCAGGCCGCCGTCCTTTCTTATAATACCATTTTCGGCATCGTGCCCCTTGCCATCGTAATGCTTTTGATTTTTCATTCTCTCGGCACTTTCGAAGACATTGGCGCAAGACTTAGAGACTTTATCTATGAGCAGACTTTCATCAAAAATGTGCAATATCCGGCGGACCCTAATATTTCTACCGAAAAAGTCTCCCTCGCCCAGAAAATCGACGAATTCACAACCGGCTTCTACGACAATCTCAACAAAGGCTCGATTACTGTTATAAGCTGTGCGATTATTGTCTGGGCCGCAATCGCGCTGCTCGTTACCATCGAAAATTCGTTTAATGCCATCTGGGGCGTAAACCGCGGCAGAAATCTTATCAGGAGAATAACGAATTACTGGACGTTTCTTACGCTCGGCCCGCTCCTCTTCGGCGTCGCTGCTTATGTCAACACCAGTTATAGTATCGCAGGCAATCTCAGCAAAAGTATTTTTACTTACGTTGGTCCCGCTGTGCCGTTCGCCATAACCTTTATCGGCCTGTTTGCGCTCTATATTCTTATGCCTAATGCCAAAGTCAGCTACAAAGCCGCCGCATGGGGCGCGATTATTGCTTCACTGGCCTGGCTCATCGCTAAATGGGCATTCGGCCTTTATATGGTCAGGCTCATTCCATACAGCAAGGTTTATGGCGTGCTCGGCCTTATCCCGCTCGGCGTATTATGGATTTATATTAACTGGCTCATTGTCCTTTTCGGCCTGCAGCTTACTTTCACGACCCAGAATTTAAAGACTCTCGAGGAAGCTGAAAAGGCCGCTTCCAAACTCCGGCAGGATTATTTCCTCGCTACCGATTTGCAGGTAATTGATATTATGAAGTTTATCTGTACCGCTTTTGAAAAGAAAAACGCCCCTGTTCCTGCCGAGCTTATTTGCAGCCAGTTGAATTTGCCCCCCGATTTTACCCAAAAGGTTTTGGAGCATCTCGTAAAGGCGGGTTTGCTTTTAAAGACGGCCGACCCGGCTGCCGGTTTCGCACCGGCGACTATGGCTGAAAATGTAAAGCTGTCCGATATTTACGATGCGGTAAAAAATGCCTCTTTCGTCGCCCCCGGCGACCAATCCGAAGTTATTCAGCAGATTACCGAAAATTACCGCCAGACCCTTTCCCAGTACACCGTAAAAAATCTGATGTAAATCGCAAAATGCAAAAATACGAAATTCAAGAGGAGATAGGTACTTAATTAGACCCAATTAGATGATACCAATTTGGTTTGACTATAAGAACCGATTGTGGTAAATACTACGGGTTTTAGGGAGTTTGGTTGTATTTCTATGAATCTTGAGGACTTGCGCAAACAGATAGACCAGATTGACTCGAAGCTCGTTGAGCTGTTAAATCAGCGTGCGCAAGTAGTTATAGAAATCGGCAAGCTCAAGGCCGATGGCCCCGTTTACGCTCCCGACCGCGAAAAAAAGGTCCTTCAGCGTATCGCTGAACTGAATAAAGGGCCTTTGCCGGACAAAACCCTCCACGCCGTTTGGCGGGAACTGATGAGCGGTTCGTTCTTTCTCGAAAGGCCGTTGAGAATTTCGTACCTTGGCCCGCAGGGCAGCTTTACCCATACCGCCGCGATTCGCAAGTTCGGACAAAGCGTCGAGTACGAACCTGTACTGGACATTCGCGGTATATTCGACGAGGTCAGCAGGGGACATTGCGATTTGGGCGTTGTTCCAATCGAAAATTCCGCCGGCGGCGGGGTAATTGAAACGCTCGATGCCTTCGTTGACACAAATGTTTTGATTTGTGCCGAAGTCTTTATGCCGATTCATCACAACCTGCTTGCCAACTGCAAGCTCGAAGAAGTGAAGAAGGTTTATTCCAAGCCGGAAGTCTTCGCACAGTGCCTTCGATGGCTGAGCGCAACTTTCAAAGAGGCCAATACGATATCCGTTGCCTCGACGGCAAAAGCGGCTCAAATGGCCGCCGAAGAAGAATACGCCGCCGCTATCGGGTCCGACATCGCCGCAGAGCTTTACGGACTAAAGGTAATCTGCGAGAATATCGAAGATATAGCGAATAACGTAACCCGCTTCTTAATCATTAGTAAGGAAGATGCCCGCCCAAGCGGCGACGATAAAACCTCGCTCTTGTTCAGTACCGCTCACAAGGCAGGTGCGCTTGCCGATGTGCTCGACGTTTTCAAGAAAAGGGGGGTCAATCTTACCAATATCGAATCCCGCCCGAGCAAGAAAAGACAGTGGGAGTATTATTTCTTCGTCGATTGTCAGGGACACCGCAATGACCAGAAAATCATAGATTGTCTCGACGAAGTAAAGCAGCATTGTTTGCAGCTTTCCGTACTCGGGAGCTATCCTAAAACCGACACATTACTCGAATAATTTTTGGAGAACAGAATGATGAGAAAACCGTTCATAGGCGGAAACTGGAAAATGAATACCGACGGCAAAAGCGCGGTCGAACTTGCCAAAGGCGTAGCCCAAAACTGCGCCGGCGTGCTTGATAAGGTCGATGTTTCTGTCTGTCCGCCTTTCGTATATCTTTCAGCGGTAAAGCAGGCTCTCGGCTCATCGAACATCGGCCTCGGCGCTCAGGACGTTTATTTCGAGGCCAAAGGCGCCTTCACCGGAGAAATAAGCTGCCAGATGCTAAAAGACGTGGGCTGTAAAAATGTCCTCATCGGCCATTCCGAAAGAAGGCACGTTATAAAGGAAACTAATGAGTTGATTAACAAGAAACTCATCGCCGCAATCGAAGCGTCTCTGCTGCCGATATTCTGTGTCGGCGAGCTTCTCGAAGAAAGAAAAGCCGAAAAAACCGAACATGTGGTTAAAGAGCAAATCCAAAAGGGTATGGCTGGCATAACCGTCGAAAAGGCAAAGGCCGTTACCATTGCTTATGAGCCTGTCTGGGCAATCGGAACAGGCGTCAACGCCACACCGGCTCAGGCGCAGGAAGTTCATTTAATGATTAGACAGCTTATCGCTTCGATGTATAATAAGGACTTTGCCGCTCAGATAAGGATTCAGTACGGCGGCTCGGCAAAACCCGACAACGCCGCTGAACTGATGTCTCAGCCGGATATTGACGGCCTGCTGGTCGGAGGCGCAAGCCTTAAGGCCGATGATTTTTCAGCGATGGTTAAGGCCGCCGCAGAGGCAAAAAAATAAAAAACGTTAAAATATAAATTGTGAATCTGATTTTTTAGGGATAATAAAATGATGGATTTTGCAGTGGCAGCAGTGCCGTTCGTAATGAAAGTTGTTGTCGGTATCTGGGCGGTTATAGGAGTAGTTTTAGTGCTTCTCGTTCTGATACAGAAAGGACGGGGCGGCGGACTCAGCAGCGCTTTCGGCGGATTGGGCAGTTCTCTGCTCGGAACAAAGACCGGAGACTTTCTTACCTGGGTTACTATTTCTCTTGTAGCGGTTTGGCTTGTGCTGAGTGTCGTCGCGGCCAAGTGGTTCAAGCCGCAGACCAGCGAATTTCTCCAGAGCAGGCCGATTCCTTCAGCGCCGGCCGCAGCGCCGGTTCAGCCCCAAGTGCCGCTGGCAGAACAGCAGCAGGCCCCGGTTATAGCGCAGCCGAACACTCCGGCAAACTAAATATAAAGGTAAATATATGTTAAACAGTATGACAGGATTTGCGCGTGTATGCCGGGAAATAGACGGCATAAGCTATGCGGTCGAGATAAAAACGGTAAACAACCGATATTTTAAGCCGAGTATTAAGCTGCCGGATGTCGCTACGTTTCTCGAACCGGATATCGAAAAGATTTTAAGACAGAATATCTATCGCGGCGCGGCCAATTACCAGTTGCGATATAAAAACGTAAGCGGTGAACCGATGTTCGACATCGACTCGGCCGCTCTGAACAGTTATGTGGAAAAATTAAACGCCGTAAAATGCAGCAATAGTGCGCAATGCAGGATTAATCTTGCCGATTTGCTTCTGCTGCCCGGCGTCGTTAGGCCGCAGGAGCCGGAAAACGAAAAGGCTCAGACGGTTCGAAAAGCCGTCCTCGAAGTAACGGCTCAGGCCGTTGAGCAGCTCAAAAAAATGCGGGCACAGGAAGGCCAATCTCTTGCCGACGACCTTAAGCAGCAGTGCGATAGAATTACCGGGCTTCTTGGTGATATTAAATCTCGCAGTAAAGTGGTTATCGGCGAATATCAGGAAAGACTTGCCTCACGTGTAAAGGACCTGCTTGCCAGCGCACGTCTTGAACTTGACAGTGCGACACTTGCAAGGGAAGTGGCTCTTTTCGCCGACAGGAGCGATATAAGCGAAGAAATTATCAGGTTAAGTTCGCACATCGAACAGTTTCTTGCCAATTGTCAGTCGGACGAATATGCGGGCAGAAAACTCGATTTTATCGCGCAGGAAATGCTGCGCGAAGCGAACACCATTGCGAGCAAAGCCTCCGATGCGAAAATTTGTTCTGATGTCGTCGATATAAAAACTTGCATTGAACGTATTAAGGAACAGGTGCAGAACGTTGAGTAATCCTGAAAGCAACCCTGTTAAACAGCAGGTGGTAGTTATAAGCGGGCCCAGCGGTGTAGGTAAAAGCACTATCTGCGGCGAGCTTATTAAACGGCTCGATAATGTCTATCTGAGCATATCAGCCACGACGCGCCCCCAAAAAGCCGGCGAACAGGACGGAAAAGATTATTACTTTATCGGCAGAGATGAATTTGAAAAACAGATAAAAGCCGGCAATTTCATCGAGTACGCAGAAGTATTCGGCAATTTATACGGTACGCCGAAGGATAAGCTCGCACAGGCTCTCGAACAGGGCAGGATTGTGCTGCTCGAAATCGATGTTCAGGGCGCTCGGCAGGTAAAAAAGCTTTATCCTGAAGCGAAATTAATCTTTATCTTTCCGCCGAAGCAGACCGAACTTCAAAACCGTATAAACGGCCGCGGCAGAGACGACGGAAAGGATATCGAAAAAAGACTTGCCGGTGCGGGCATAGAAATAGCCGCAGGATGGCAGCATTATGAACATATAGTTATTAACGACAGCCTGGCTCAGGCGGTAGAAGAAGTTATACAGATAATTAAAAGAACCGGAGAATAAAGTATGATAGATGAACTGAAGAACAAGGAAATTTTTGAAAAAATCGGCGGCGCGTTCAAGGTCTCTGCCCTGATACAGAAAAGAATGGCCGAGCTCCTCGAAGGCTCAAGGCCGCTTATCGAAAACACGGAAGGCAAAACGATGATGGAAATAGTCGTCGAGGAAATTCTGCAGGACAAGATTATCGCCGATTATGCCCCTGAATCGCCAAAGGTCGATATTCCCAAATTATAGGATTCGCAGCAATGGCACAGAACGATTCTGCAATCAGTGGTTTGAAGGTCCTGCTTGGCGTAAGCGGCGGCGTCGCTGTTTATAAAGCTGTTGACCTTGCGAGCAAACTCACCGCAGCAGGTGCTTTGGTCGATACTGTTATGACTGAAAATGCCTGCAGATTCGTTTTGCCAAAGAGTTTCGAGGCCGTAACTGCCCGTCCGGTTTACACGAGTATGTGGGAAAACCCGGCCGGTTTTCAAATCGAGCATATAAGCCTTACTGACAATTCTGATATCGTTGTTATCGCACCAGCTACCGCTAATATCATAGGCAAGGCCGCCAACGGTATTTGTGATGACCTTTTGAGTACGATGTTGTGTGCCTGCTGGCGGAAAAAGGTTTTCTTTGCGCCGGCGATGAACGAAAAAATGTGGACGAATCCCGTCGTCGGCAAAAATGTCGAAACGTTGAAAAAAATGGGTTTCGAAATCATCGGCCCTGAAAAAGGCAGATTAGCTTGTGGAACCGAAGGCATCGGCAGAATGTCCGAACCTGCCGATATAGTAAAACGTCTCGAACAAATGATGACGAAATAATGGAATCAAACCGATTGCATTTCTTGATCACAGCCGGAGGTACAAGAGAATATATCGACCCCGTTCGATTTATCACTAACGCAAGTAGCGGCAAAATGGGATTTGCTCTTGCCGCCTCCGCCGTAAAGACCGGCCATAAGGCAACGCTGATAACAACCATTAAAAATCCTCAATTCAAAATTAAAAATTCAAAATTAAAAATTGTAGAAGTCGAATCTGCCGAGCAGATGTTTAAAGCGGTAAAAGAGCATTTTAGAAAATGCAATTGCCTGATTATGGCTGCGGCCGTATCCGATTATACGCCGGCTGAAAAATATAAAATAAAAATAAAGAAATCAAACAAAAATTTGGTGATAAAATTAAAACCGACGGCTGATATCTTAAAATGGGCGGGAAAAAACAAAAAGAAAAATCAAATCGTTGTCGGTTTTGCGCTTGAGGATAAGAATTTGCGTAAGAACGCTGATAGGAAACTGAAAGACAAAAATCTCGATATGATAATCGCCAATACTCCGGCGGCAATCGGTAGCGAAAAATCAACCGTTTACATAAAAAAACGAGACAAAAACTGGCTCATACTTAAAGATTTGGATAAAGCGGTAATCGCTGAATCAATTATCAAATCTTCAATTTTAAATCTTCAATTTTAAATAATTCCAAGGTCTTCTTTAGTCAAAATGCTCTCGAATTCATAGCCCGCGTTTGTGATGTTCTCGCTCGCGCCCTGTTTGCGGTCAATTACGGAAACAATCTTTTTTATTTTCGCGCCGGCCTCGGTGATTATCTTCGCCGCCTCTAAAACCTGCCCGCCGGTTGTTGCGATATCCTCGACAAGCAGAACAACATCGTCTTTATTTAAAACCCCCTCAATCATTTTGCTCGTGCCGTAGTCTTTTTTGCTGTTGCGGACGATAATCCATTTTTTGCCCGTATGCATCGCCGTTGCCGCCGCCAGCGCAACTCCGCCAAGCTCGGCCCCCGCAATTAGCGTAACATCGCCGCTGACGTACTTTGCGAATTCAGCGCCGAGCGCCTTCAAAATATCCGGCTGCGTCTCGAACAGATATTTATCCATATAGTATTTGCTCTTCTTGCCGCTGCGGAGTGTAAAGTCTCCCTCGAGGTATGCCGTCTCTTTTATCCGTTTCGCAAGTTCTTGTTTAGTCATAGGTTACGTCTTTCTTTTTACACTTTAAGTATCGTTTTTTTATTAAGTTTTCCGCGGTATTTTCTCAATGCCCCGGAAACTATTTCTTTTATAAATTCATCTACCTGCTGTGGCGCTCTGCCGACATAATTGCTGGCGTTTAGAACTTTTTTGAAATCCACTTTTGCGAATGCCGCATCGTTTTTCAGTCGTTCGATTAAATCGTTCGGCTTTCCGATTTTTTTAACCTGCGCTGCCGCCGCCTGTGAATGTACCCTGATTTTTTCGTGCAGTTTTTGTCTGTTTCCGCCCGCCTTAACAGCAGCCATCAGAATATTTTCAGTCGCCATAAACGGCAGTTCCGCCTCGATTCTCGCCGCTATAACTTTCGGATAAACCACAAGTCCGCTCGCAACGTTAATCAGAATTTCCAAAATCCCGTCCGCCGCCAGAAACGCCTCCGGTATCACAATTCTTCGGTTCGCCGAATCGTCCAGCGTTCTTTCGAGCCACTGCTCCGCAGCCGTCATTTGCGGACTGCTCGAAAGACTTATTAAAAATCTCGAAAGGGCGGTAACTCTTTCGCACCGCATCGGATTTCTTTTGTATGCCATCGCGCTTGAGCCGATTTGCGATTTCTCGAAAGGCTCTTCGATTTCCTTCAGGTTCGCAAGCAGTCTGATGTCGTTGCACATCTTATGAGCCGACAGCCCAATCTGCACAAGCGTATTTATCACGAGCGAATCGATTTTTCGCGAATATGTCTGCCCCGTAACGGCGCAAACCTTGTCGAATCCGAACGCCTTTGCAACCATTTTATCGAGTTGTTTGACCTTATTATGACTTCCGCCGAAAAGTTCGAGAAACGACGCCTGCGTTCCCGTCGTGCCTTTTACGCCTCTGAATGGAATATTTGCGATGCGGTATTCGATTTCCGCGAGGTCGCTCACAAAATCGTTGCACCAAAGCGTTGCGCGTTTGCCGACAGTCGTCAACTGTGCCGGCTGGAAATGCGTAAAGCCAAGCGTTGGCAGATTACGGTATTGTTTTGCAAATCCCGCCAGCGAATTTACGAGACACGCTGTTTTGCCTGCGATAATCTGCATTGCTTTTCGCATAATTATCAAATCCGCGTTATCGCCGACATAACAGCTCGTCGCCCCGAGGTGAATTATCGGCGCAGCCTTCGGCGCCGAATCGCCGAACGTATGAATATGTGCCATTACATCGTGCCGGAATTTTTTCTCGTATTCAGCCGCCTTGTCGAATTTGATATTATCCAGATGTTTTGCCATCTGGCCGATTTGTGCCGATGAAATTTTCAGCCCGAGCTTCTTTTCCGCCTTCGCAAGCTCAAGCCAAAGCCTTCGCCACGTCGAAAATTTCGTCTGATTACTGAAAAGCTCCGACATCTCTTTTGATGCGTTGCGCTCGACCAGCGGACTCGTATAAATATTGTTGTTTTTGGCCATTTTTAGACCTCTTAAAAATTTTAAGTTTTTCTCGTTTTTAAAAGTTCTTCAATTTCAGCTATATCATCGCTCGATAGCGTTACATCCGCCGCCGGCGCCGTTTCTTTGATTTGTCCTTCTCTTCTCGCCCCGGCTATCGCCGCCGTAACTTCCGGCCTCCGCAGCGTCCACGCTATCGCAAGCTGTGCCGTCGTAATTCCGTTTCGCTTTGCAATCTCTTTCAGTCCTTCGACAATCTTAAGATTAACATCCAGCAGCGGCGGCTTAAAATTCGCGTCCTTATGCCTCACATCGTCTGCCGACAATGCCGCGACTTTTTCAGCCGTGAACTTGCCGCTAAGCATTCCTTTCAGCAGCGGACTGTAAACGATTACCCCGATATTATTTTCTTTGCAGAACAGCAGAATCTCATCTTCGATATCCCGCCGCAGCATACTGTATGGAGGCTGAAGCGATGTAATTGGATGAATCTTCATCACGCGTTTCATTTGCTCGACGCTGAAATTCGACACGCCAAGATACCGAACCTTTCCCGCCTTAACGCATTTCGCCATAGCTCCGTAGCCTTCTTCTATATCCGCGTCAGGGTCGCCCCAGTGCATCTGGTATAAATCGATTACATCGACCTTCAATCGTTTCAGCGACGCTTCGCATTCAGCGATAATGCTTTCAGTCTTCAGGCAGGTCTGCCTTTGCACCGTCTTGCTCCAGACAATCCCGCACTTGGTTGCGATAATCGGTTTGACGCTCGTTTGCGACAGTGCCTTTGCGACGATTTCCTCGCTGTGTCCGAACCCGTAAATTGGCGCCGTATCCAGCCAGTTTACCCCGGCTTCCATCGCCTCGATAATCGCCTTTATCGAATCGTTATCGTCCTGCGGCCCCCATCCGTAAAGCCACGGCCCCCCGATTGCCCACGTCCCGAGGCCCACCTTTGTTATTTCAAGTTCCGAGTTTCCAAGTCTTGCCGTTCTCATTTTTTACATCCTGTAATCGCTCCTGTAGTTTATCACAGCAAACTTTTTTTGGCAATTGCAAATGCCCCTTTTATTTGTTATAAAACGATTCAATCGTTTAGCCCCCAGCCCTGTGCTGGGGGTTGTTTAACAATAAATTTTAAAGTAAAATTATGGAATTAGCCCAGCTTAAGCAGAGAATTAACGACCTCAGGGCCCGGATAACAAAAATCCGGGACTGGCTTTGACTTGCCCGGCAAACTCGCCGAAAGGCAAAAGCTTCAGGAGCAGATGTCCCGGCAGGGTTTCTGGGACAATCAGGACTCAGCTAAAAAGGTCGTCTCAAAGCTCAGTGCGTTAAAAGCCGTCGTTGAACCGGCGATTGATGCCGAAAGGGAAATTACCGACCTCGCCGAGCTTTTCGAGGTAGCCCTTGCCGAAAATGACGCACAAATCATCGCTGATTCCGAACAGGAGCTTATCCGGCTCGAAAAAGATTGCGTCCGAATAGAGCTTACCGGTATGCTCAGCGGCCCCGACGACACAAAAAATTGCTTTTTCAGTATCCACGCCGGCGCAGGCGGAACGGAAAGCTGCGACTGGGTCAGTATGCTCCTGCGGATGTACACAAGATTTTTCCAGCAGAATAAATTCACTTACGAAGAGCTCGATATGACCCCCGGCGAAGAAGCAGGCCTGCGTTCCGTAACGCTCAAAGTCAGCGGCCCGTTTGCCTTCGGCAAACTTTCCTGCGAAGCGGGCGTCCATCGTCTCGTCAGAATCAGTCCCTTCGATGCTAACAAAAGACGCCATACGAGTTTTGCCGCCGTTGATTGTTTGCCCGAATACGATGAAGATATAGATATCGAAATTGACGAAAAGGATTTGCGAATCGATTTTTACCGTGCAGGCGGCGCAGGCGGCCAGCACGTCAACAAAACAAGTTCAGCCGTCCGCATCACCCACGCTCCGACCGGAATCGTTACCCAGTGCCAAAGCGACCGCTCACAGCACCGCAACAAAGCCGAGGCAATGAAAATGCTCAAGGCTAAATTATATATGTTGGAGCAGCAGAAACGCGACGCCGAAGTTGCAAAGCTTTACGGTGCAAAAGGCGAAATCGCATGGGGAAACCAGATTCGAAGCTACGTCCTCCAGCCTTACCAGTTGGTAAAAGACCATCGGACTGACTGCCAGACCGGCAAAGTTGACGCCGTCCTCGACGGCGACATCGAAGAATTTATAGATAGCTACTTACAATACCGCGCCGAAAAAAAACATAAACAGAGCCCTGAGCGTTAGCGATGGGAGTTTATGGCATCAGAGCCCCAAGCGTCAGCGCGGGGTAATATCGTTTTTAAGGAACAAATTATGAAACGCTTAATAGGTTATTTTCTCAAGGGTCTTTTGGTTTTTGTCCCGGCCGCCATAACGGTGCTCGTTGTGGTTGTGACAATAAAAAAATTCGACGAGCTTTTAAGCATTTCCATTCCCGGCCTCGGCCTGCTTGCTGCGCTTGCCTTTATTACGCTGATTGGCTTTTTGGCTTCTAATTACATAGGCGATAGGTTATTTGGCCTCATTGACAAGCTCTTTTCTCGCCTGCCCGTAGTCAAACTGCTCTATTTATCGCTCAAGGATGTAATAGACGCATTTACCGGCGGAAGAAAAAGTTTCGACAAGCCAGTAATTGTCGAGCTTACCGTCGGCGGCCCAAAGGCGATTGGTTTTATCACTCAGGAAGATTTGGGATTTTTATCTTTGCCCGGAAGTGTCGCTGTTTATTTTCCTCAGTCGTATAATTTCGCAGGCTCGGTTTTGATTTTTCCTGCCGAGCGGGTTGTTCCGTTGGATATTAAGGTTTCCAAAGCGATGGCCTTTGTAGTCTCCGGCGGAGTATCAGGAAAGTAAAAAAAATGAACACTCAGAGCCCAAGCGACAGCGCAGGGAGTTTATGGCATCAGAGCCC
>PGYD01000145.1 GCA_002839495.1 Planctomycetes bacterium HGW-Planctomycetes-1 | reverse complement strand
TCAGTGCTGAAATTTTTAACTTTTTAAAGAGCTATGCCAGATAGAACACTGAAGCTCTATCTGTTAAAAGGCTTTTTTGCCTTAAAATTCATACTCACGATGCAAATCAATGGTCGCAATTCAAATTCATCTCCGATTACCTCCGGCCTCCGCTAAAAATCATTCATTTTGCAGAAGTCTTAAAAGCTTTTATTTTACAAATTCCACACTTATAAAAACTTTTTGTTTGCCTACTCTTTTTGTTGCCTCCTAAGTTTTTATATCCTAACGAATTATACTCTCATTTTTTTGTTAAAACAAACGATTTTTTGGGGGTAAAACACTGACGAAATATATTATGGATTCCCGCTCCCTAAGGGATAAATTTCGCGGGAATGACACGTCGCCGTGCCGGCGACGGCTAAACAACAAAATTACCACCCTGAACCCTGCGATAAATACTCCCTGCACTTCGACTTGGGGAAATACTCCCTGCGCTATCGCTTGGGCTCTGTTGCGCTGTCGCCCATAGAAAACCCGCCGTGAAACGGCGGGCTAAATAAAACGAACCCCGCACCTATTTTCCAACATTAAAGGAAATTTTAATCTGTGCTGCAGACGAATAAAGATAAAGCCGAAGAAATTTTCTGCTGCCACGTCGAAATAGGTGCGGGGCTAAACGAAATTTAAACACCCTGCGCTATCGCTTGGGCTCTGTTGCGCTATCGCTTGGGCTCTGTTGAGTTTTTAAACGAAATTTAAAATAACCCCCGGTACCCCGATGGGATAGTTGCGACATCCCACAGGGCAGGCAAGACCGAGGGCTAAACACGAACCAACCAAAATTTAAACCAAACAATTTTACACGAGGAAATTATGTCACGACAAGAAAACTATGTAATAAGAAAAGTCGCGAAAAGAGATGTCCTGATGGATGCGGAAGATTACCATAATCCGAAAATCAAAAACGCAACCCTAATCCTGACCAAAGACGGACATATATACGCACGGGATAAAAAAACGAGAAAAACAAAGTCGCTGGCCCGCATAATTATGAACGCAAAAAGAGGACAGGTAGTTGACCATAGAGACAGAAACCCGCTGAATAACCAAAAAAGCAACCTGCGAATCGCAACACACAGACAAAATATGCTCAACCGAGTACTGAAAAACTCGACAGGATTCATCGGCGTCCATACAAGAAAAAACAAAAAAGGCGAAAAAATATACTGCGCATCCTATATATCCGAAAAGAAACGGCACAGTTTCTACAGTCCGGCGACGCCATACGGATTAGTAGTAGCGGCGGCGGCAAGAGATAAATTCATACTCCAAAACGGAGACGAAGAATACGCACCGCTGAACTTCGAGATATTTAAAAAAGAACCATACAAGAGCCTGCTGCTGGGCGGAGACCTTTATGAGATAAGAAAGGAAGAAGTAAGGAAGTAAAGAGGTAAGGATGTAAGGAAATAAAGAAAAATTCGAAATCCTAAACCCTATCCGCCGTCGCCATCCTCCTTCGCTAAAAGCTACGGAGGACAAGGGGCTGTGGCGGACAAGAATCCTAAACAAATTTAAAATCCGAAATACAAATGTTCCAAACCACTAACACGGATACCTATAGCATAAATACCTATGGCATAAATTTACACGGATTTTGTTGATTTTGGGGGGGGTTATGTTATATAATTTTTGGTTTTATGTCCTTGTTGAAAAGACGAACCCCCACCGCCCGCCTTCGCAATGCTTCGGACGGGCAGGCAGGGGTGGGGGCTAACCGATTACGTAATTGTTTTTGAAGAAATGAAAAAAATATATGTGGCTATATCTTGGAGTGTTTTCAGCCCTGTTCCTGGGCCTGTACGATATAAGTAAGAAACATTCACTCGAAAAGAACGCTGTTCTGCCGGTGCTGCTTTATTCGACGGCATCGGCGGCAATTCTGTTCGTGCCTTTTGTTGTGCTGTCGGCAATCGAGCCTGAATATATGGTGAAAATCGGATTGTATATTCCTTCGACAACGCTGTCCGGTCATTTTCATCTTTTTATCAAATCTGCGATTGTGTTTCTGGCGTGGGTGCTGAGCTATTCGGCACTGAAGAATCTTCCGATATCAATCGCTACGCCGATAGGCGCATCAGGGCCTTTGTGGACGCTGCTGGGAGCGATACTGCTTTTCCACGAGCAGCCGAGCGTTCTGCAATATGCCGGTTTGATTACGATGATAGTTTCGTATTATCTTTTTTCGATAATAAGCAATAAAGAGGGCATCAGCTTCCGCAGGGACAAGTGGGTCGGATTTATTTTTCTGGCGACGGTGATAGGGGCGTGCAGCGGACTTTACGACAAATATTTAATTCAGACGCTGGACTATTCGCCTGTTACGGTGCAGGCGTGGTTCTTTATATATCTCGTTGTTCTGCTTGCACCGACGATGATTATATCGCGGCTTGGAGAGAGGAAAAATATTGTGCCGTTTGTGTGGCGGTGG
>PGYD01000144.1 GCA_002839495.1 Planctomycetes bacterium HGW-Planctomycetes-1 | reverse complement strand
CGATTTTGCAGCTAAGAAAGGTATATAAAGAATGTCAAAACTACTCGAAATTCTCGGCAGGGCGGTCGCAGTACATACTCCGGGGTTGCTCTGGCAGTGGATTGACACAATCATAAAGTCGAATTCCGACTACGAGGAGATTAATGAGATATTAGACCTCGTTTCGGTCGGCAGCTACGATATCGCAGAAGAAAGAACGGCTAAATATCTGCTCGAAAGGCCGGATTGTGCCGTCGGCAGAATGGCGGCTACGGCTCTTTGCCTCGAAAAATCAGACCTCAAAGGGGCGATAGAAAACCTCCAGTCGATTTATCTTAAACAGCCGACTAATACCATCGCGCTGTACACGCTCGGCCATTGTTATGAAAGGCTCGAGCAGGAAACTGAAGCGGTGGAGTTTTATCAGGACTGTCTGAAATTTAAGAACTATCTCGAACTTCCGAGATTGAGACTTGCGGCCATATATTTCAAAAACGGCCAGCTCGAAAGGGCGGTTCAGGAGTATCGAAGGCAGATAGGCGAACATCCGGACGATATCGAAACCCTTGTTCTTTTGGGATATTTGTACCTCGAAACCGGCGATTACGAGTCCGCGGCGGAGGCGTTTAATAACGCGATTTTGATACATCCGGACAATTTCAACAGTTATGCGGCGGACGAAGACAAGACTCAGGAAATGATGGAGCAGCAAGGTCCCTATCAGGTAATAGATTATTTGAACGAGCTTCTGGAAAAGCAGCCCGAAGCGGCGGACTTGCATATTCATCTTGCTGAAGTTTTTTCACAAACCGAAGATTTCGCACAGGCAATCGTCCACTACGAAAAGGCCATCAAGCTCGAACCGAACTCTCTGGCGGCCCACGTCAAACTCGGTTCGCTGTATGTAATGCATTCGAATATGTCGCTGGCGGCCGAACTTTTTAACAGGGCCGGGGCGATAAACGACGAAATTGTCGATGCCTATATAGGTCTGGCCGCTGCACAGAAAAAACTGGGAGACGATAACTCGGCATATACGACATTGACTTTGGCCGCCGCCATTGCACAAAACAGCGCTATTCTGTTCGCCGAAGCGGCAAGATTGAGACTTAGTGCCGTAAATGGCGCCGAAATCAACGGAGAAAAAGCCGACAAAATCGTGCTCGATACCTTTAACGCCGGATACGCGGAAAATCCCGAAAATCTTTCCGTCGGATACGCTCTGGGCACAATTTTGATGAAAAACCGGCAGTACAAACAAGCGGCTGAAAAGTTTGCGGAAATTATCCAGAGAAACGAAACAAACTACAGGGCGTTAATCCGCGTCATTATCTGCCTGGCTGAATTGGAAGAAAAATCGGAGGCATTAGAGCGTCTGAATATGCGAAACGACCTTTCCGGCAAGCTGATAGAGCTGCATTACAAAACAGCGCTTTTGTACTGCGACAGAACGGCTTTTCTAAACGCCCTCGAAACAACCCGAAAAGGGTATCTCAAAGAGCTCGACCCTGTTTCAGCCTTTACAACCTTAAACGAAACCCTCCAAAATATGGGGCTCGTTGACCGTGCCTACGCCTGCTGGAATCTGCTTGGCGATATGGTCAATGCCGCCTCGCATCAGTCTGTTTAGCGAACAAGCCTTTTTAAACGCATATAGGCCTGTTTTCTGAAAAAGCTGAATGAAACATAACATATATTATGGGACTATCCATATAAGGCGGCAAAACCATAATTTGGATTGGTTTTAATGAGACTCGGGCTTATTGATTCGAATCAGGCATTTCAGACATTATGTTGTTTTGCGGCTGCTCCAAAATCGGTTCGGGCTGATTTGGTGTCGGCAAATTAACCTCCTTCGGTGTTATCACTTTCGAAGAAGTTTGTGATTCGGGACGCCGGCTTATGGTTTCTATCGCTTTGCATATATTTTTATCGCCATATTGCAATGAAACGCCTGAGACAAACTTGCAGGCCTTAATAACCGGTTTACTCGATATTTTTTCCATATCGGCCGGTATACACTTCGAGAATATGGAAATTCCTTTTAAAGGCGAGGCTGAAACAGCGAAAAGGACAAAATTGGCAATCAAAAACCCGCCGGCAAAGGCCAGAATTGCTCCGCCTATGTCGTTAACCGCTTTAGGAAATGACACGCAATAGGTGCCTGTCAGGTATTTAGTGCTTAAAAATTGGGCTATAATAAAATAAACAATCGCTGTTGCGAGCATAACCGCAATATCGGCATACGCGTCGAGGAATTCCAGCCTCTGCCCTGCCGATTCGGCGATAGTCGGGGCAAGCATAACACCCAGATAAACGGCTATAATAACATTAAACGCGAACGCCCAGACGGGGAACAGCTTTTTGCCGCAGCCCCAAAGCCCGAATATAACCGCAACTATTAATGCAATAATTATAGTAATCATATCAGTACTGTCCCGTTAACTTTTAACAGTTTTATTATAACATTAAATAAGCAAAAGACTTAAAACAAATTATGACCTGTATCGATTTCAATTTGAC
>PGYD01000143.1 GCA_002839495.1 Planctomycetes bacterium HGW-Planctomycetes-1 | reverse complement strand
CAAAAAGTGCATCTCGATTTTTTTTGTGCCCTGACCCTGACAATGCTCGCATCTGCCGCCTTTTATGTTGAAGCTGAAACGGCCTGCGGTATAGCCTCTGATTCTTGCTTCGCGTGTTTTGGCGAATAACTGTCTTATAAGGTCGAAGACGCCGGTGTATGTAACAGGATTGCTGCGCGGGGTTTTGCCGATTGGCGACTGGTCGATTTCGATAACCTTGTCAATCTGGCTTGTGCCGAGTATGTTTTTATGTTTGCCGGGCTTTGCGCCGGTGTAATACAGCTTTCTCCAAAGACCCTTGAGCAAAATTTCCGTAACGAGCGTGCTTTTTCCCGAACCTGAAACGCCGGTAACGCAGGTAAATACGCCGAGCGGGAATTTTACGTCGATATTTTTAAGGTTGTTCTCCGATGCACCTTTGACTTCGATGCAATGGCTCATTCTGGCTTTTCGTCTTCTGGCGGGCAGTTCGATTTTTTTTCTGCCGGCAAGATAATCGCCTGTAATTGAACGCTGAGCCGAGCAGACGTCCTGCAGAGAACCCTGTGCGACGACCTCGCCGCCGTGCCTGCCTGCGGCAGGACCAATGTCGATTATGTGGTCTGCGCTTTTGATGACGTCCTCATCGTGTTCGACGACGAGGACGGTATTTCCGATGTCAGTAAGTTTTCTTAATATGCCGAGCAGTCTGTCGTTGTCGCGTCTGTGCAGGCCGATGGTCGGCTCGTCGAGGACATAACAGCAGCCGACAAGGCCGGAGCCGACCTGCGTGGCAAGTCTTATCCGTTGTGCTTCTCCGCCGGATAATGTTCCGCTTCTGCGGTCGAGGGTGAGATATCCAAGTCCGACATCGGCAAGGAATTTTAGCCTTGCCTTTATTTCCTTTAGGGGCTGGACGGCAATGAGCGCTTTTTCGCCTTCTAATTTCAGTTCGTCGAAGAATTTCTGCGCCTCTTCGACGCTCATCTGGGCAATCCGGTTTATGTTTTTATCGCCGATAGTAACGGCGACGGCCTCTTTGCGAAGTCTTGCGCCGCGGCAGGTTCTGCAGGGCTGTTCGGAAAGATAGCTGTGCAGCCTTGCCTTGACATATTCGCTGGAGGTGTTCTTCCACCGTTTGTCGAGATTGGGGATAACACCTTCGAAATATGTTCCGTATTTTTTTTCGTCATCGTCGGTTGTGCCGTGCATAAGGATTTTTCTTATGTTGACGGGAATTTTTGCGAAAGGCACTGCTTTGCTGATACCGAAATTTCGGCAGAATCGCAGAATCATCCTGCTGTAAAAGATATTCATTCTTTTTCCGCCTTTTCGCCAGGCGTCGATTGCACCGTTTTCGAGAGAAAGATTTTTGTCTGGAACAATGAGGTCATCGTCAAATTCGAGTATAGTTCCGAGTCCGTCGCAGCTCTGGCAGGCGCCGTAAGGACTGTTAAAACTGAACAGTCTCGGCGAAAGCTCTGCAAGAGAAGCTTCGGGATGCTGCTCGCAGGCGAATTTTTCGCTGAATATAAGGTCATGCCATTGTCCGTCGCCGCCGTTTTGCTTGTCGCTGGCCGGCTCCTGAACCATAACGAAGACAAGACCTTCGCCGAGCTTTAGTGCCGCTTCGATAGAATCGGCAAGACGAATTCTGACTGTGTCTTTTATGATGAGCCTGTCAACGACTGCGGCGATGTCGTGTGTTTTATTTTTGTCGAGCTTCGGCAGATTCTTGATATCGCAGATGGCTCCATCAACGCGGACGCGGACGAAACCTTCTCTCTGGATTTTTATAAATATTTCCTTGTGCTCGCCTTTCTGGCCGCGGATAAGCGGGGCGCAAATCTGCACTTTCGTATCGACCGGCAGCGACATTACACTATCGACGATTTGAGTGGAATACTGGCTGGAAATTTCCCTGCCGCAAACCCAGCAGTGAGGAGTGCCCGCCCTTGCGAAAAGGACCCTGCAGTAATCGTAAATTTCGGTTGTCGTGGCGACAGTCGAGCGGGGATTGCTGGCCGCGCTTCGCTGCTCAATGGCAATCGTGGGCGGCAGCCCTTCGATGTATTCGACTTCGGGCTTTTGCATCTGCTCGAGAAACTGCCGGGCGTATGCGCTTAAGGACTCGACATACTTTCGCTGTCCCTCGGCGTAAATCGTGTCGAAGGCAAGCGAACTTTTGCCCGAGCCGCTGATGCCGGTAACAACGACGAACTTGTCGCGCGGAATCTCGACGCTTATGTTCTTGAGGTTGTGCTGGCAGGCGCCGGCTATTTTTATCGATTTCTGCATTACCTTTTCTTCCGCTATACTGTCTGTATCTGCCTGCTGAAATCAGGCAATAATCCAATTTGGTTATTGTACCAAAAATGTTCAAGAAGTAAAATGTTTTTCAATACAGGATTTACAATCACCGAAGGCGGCGCCGATTTGTTCGTTCATCACTCGGAAATTAAGGCCCAGGGCTTTAAATCCCTCGATGAAGGTCAAAGCGTTTCGTTCGACATCGGCGAGGGC
>PGYD01000142.1 GCA_002839495.1 Planctomycetes bacterium HGW-Planctomycetes-1 | reverse complement strand
TCGCTTATTTCCTCATATTCCACCGGACTCACATAGCCCAACGAAGCATGACGACGCCGCCGATTATAAAATATCTCTACATATTTGAAAACATCTTTTACTGACTGCCTAACTCACTTCTTTACCCTTGCCGCACTATGGTAGCCGTTTAGCGTTTTTTCCTGATATCCTGATTTCTGATTTTCTGCCCTCTGATAACCTGATAATCCGGTAGCCTGAACAACCCCATATCCCCTATACCCTGTCCCCTATTTTTGGTTATTTTTTATCGTTTTTGGGTCGAGACCTTGTTCGATTGCTGCTATTTTATTTATTCTTCTTTGGTGTCTGCCGCCGGCGAATTCGGTTGTCAGCCACACTTCTACTATTTTGCGGAGTGCTTGTGAGCCTATTAGGTCTCCGCTTAGACACAGTACGTTTGCGTTATTATGTTGTCTGCTTACTCGTGCGTTCAGCTCATCGTAGCAAAGCGCCGCCCTTACTCCCTGCACCTTATTCGCCGCTATACTCATCCCAATTCCGGTCCCGCAGACGAGGATGGCCATATCGGCTTCGTTCTTGGAGACGGCAGTGGCGGCAGCATACGCAAGGTCAGGATAATCAACCGGACCCTCAACACTCGTGCCGAAATCTATACACTCATTACCCATCTCAGTAACAATGGCCTTTATCTGCTCCTTAGCCTCAATACCCCTGTGGTCGTTCGCTACAGCTACTTTCATCCCGACACCTTCTGTTTGTTCAAGTTAAAAAACATATAATTGATAAACCCAGCTTTAAATTCCACCCGCACTTCCAAAAACATACCGGAAGGTGCGGGATTCATTTTAAAAGCTCACCTATCCTTTTATTAACAGCTTTCTCAATTATACCGCCACAAATACTATACGCCTGAAAATCCCCGCCGAGCGGGTCGCTTATATCACTATCATCCAACAGCATACACCTGTTTTCCGCCGTCGGGCAAAACCGCATTATACCATCTTTATGACCAGCCGACATTACAAAAATATAGTCGGCCTTCTCAATCATTTCAGATGTAACAGCTCGACTTTTATGTCCCGATATATCAATGCCCTTTAATTCACAAAACCTTATAGATTCAGGACTTGCGTCTATGTCGTTTATTACTGAAACGCCGGCAGAAGCAATTTTATAACCCATTTGAGCCAATTGGTCAACCCCGCACCTTTCAGATTTGTTCTGAACTGCAGAATGAGAAGGTGCGGGACAAGCCCCACAGCCAAGTTTTTCGGCGAGCGCCTTCCTCGCCAACCCCTCAGCCATAGGACTTCTGCAGGTATTGCCCGTACAAACGAAAAGTATATTCACCGTGTACATCTTCCAAACCTGCTCCTGCGAATATGCTCCCTGCCGCAGGATTTGCAGGCCTGCCGGAGAAATTTTTACTACCGTACTGCTCTTTTTGTATTTGCAGGGGCCGCCGTCAAGAACCATATCGACAAGACCGTCAAGCTGGGCTATGGCATCATCGGCGTTTGCCGCAGGAGTTTTGCCCGCGGTATTTGCGCTCGGGGCAACGACGGGAAAATCGCAGAGATTTAAGAGCCGCCTTGCCGTGTCATTTTCGGGACAGCGAATACCTAAAGTGCCATCCCTGCAAAGTATTCCTATAGATTCGCTGATATTCTTTTTATCAACCTCAAAGACAATCGTAAGCGGGCCGGGCCAGCCGTTTTTGACAAGTTTTTTGGCCGGCAAAGTCAGGCTCGAAACGTAATCCGAAAGTTTGTCTTTGTCGCCTATATGCAGTGTGTATCTTTTGTCGGTATCTCTTTTTTTTACTTCATCAAGTTTAGCAAGACTCTTTTCGTCGGCTTTGCAGGCGATGCCGTAAACGGTTTCGGTGGGAAAAACGACCAGCCCGCCGGCGGCAATACAGGAGGCGGCTTTCTTGAGTATCTCTATGTCCTTTGCAGGGTCTTGTATTTTAAAAATCTCTGTCTTCATTTAGACATAAAAATACAGGATTTGAGGAATAAAAGAAAGATTTTTTTAACCGCGGATTTCGCGGATTACGCGGATTTATTTTTAGCCACAGAGCGGCTGTGTTTAATTTCAACTCCTTTTTCCTTAGTTATGCTTGACTGTCCTCGGCCATCAGTTCCGCCAATGGCCTCCAGAAATCGCCCATAAGTACAATCGGTTTCGCCGGATTAATAAAGCCTTTGTTTACCAGTTCCCAAATCTCCGCCAGTTCGAGCAGCGTCCCTGTCCCGCCGGCCAAAACGACATACGCATCGCCTGTTTCGACTAATTTCGCTACTCTTTGAGCGAGGTTTTCGGTTTTTATCTCCTGTGTTATGAATTCGTTCGCCCCTTTCCTGCCGAACGCCGAGCAGGTAATGCCGATTGTTTTTCCGCCTGCCGATTTTGCCCCTTTCGCCGCCGCAGCTCAATTGCTCAAATTTATTAAAACCTATCCCAAAACCTCAATTTTTGGGTTAATATGAGCCGATATATGGTTTATGGACATAACAAACGAACAATGGCAACGGATTGCAAAGTTC
>PGYD01000141.1 GCA_002839495.1 Planctomycetes bacterium HGW-Planctomycetes-1 | reverse complement strand
ATTGGGGTCAGACCTTGAATGTTAGAATACTCAACTTCTCGTTCTCACTTTCAAGGTCTGGTATAATACCTTTATCATCTAAAACATTAAAAAGATATTGAGATTATCCAGCCTACCTGATAGAATATAAATAAGAGGGTTGCCTTTTAAGGCATTGCCCCAAATATCTATCAAAAGGAGGTAGGCTGGATGAAAAAAATCCAAAACAAACACAAGGGAAAGTCCAGGACATCTATTCAGAAACCTAAGGGTAGTAGGTTCACTGAAGAAGTCAAACAACTTGGACCAGAAAATGTAGGGGTTATCCCCATCGATGTCCATAAGGATAAGCATTGTATAGTTATTTGTGACTATTACGGCAAAATCCTTAGGGACGAATTTCAAATACCCAACACATTAACAGGTTTTCAGACTCTATTAGCTCATACCCTTGAGGTAATAGACAAATTTAAACTCAAAAAGGTGTATGCTGTTATGGAATATACTGGTAACTACCATAAAAATCTGGCTAACAGATTACGAGAGGCAAAGATACCCGTTACCTTTGTTCTCCCTAACAGCACTTACCATCTTCGTAAGGGACAGCTAAATTGGTCTAAGACCGATTCTATTGACCTCTGTGCCATTGGACAGGCATTTGTTAACGGTTGGGTTTCTTCCTCACCACCTTTAAGCAATTCCTATGAAAACTGGCAAACTCTAACCAGGGCAAAACGCAATGAGATAGACCTTCAAACCCAAGCTAAAAACAGAATTACCGACCTTCTACACGAGTTAATGCCCGGTTTCCAGGAGCTATTTGGTAGTTTCTGGGAACATAACGCACCACCGGTGATTTTACAACTTGCTCATTCTCCAAAACAACTCATCAATCTAAATCGTAAATCTCTGATTCAAAAATTAACTCAGGCAAAGGTCCAGAGACCGGGTGATTTGGCTGATAAAGTCCTGATATGGGCTAAGACCTCTATCACGACTTCCCAGGACTTCCCGAGCAAGATTCAACAACTCAATGTAGAATGGCAGCGATTTCTTACCTCAAAAGAGAATATTCGCTCCTATCATATCTCTATTGCCCAATATCTGGCACAAAATCCGGCTCTTTTGTTCCTCTCCATCCCCTGGATAAATGTCCCTTCTGCCAGTGAATATGCCGCGGAAATAGGTCCCTTTGACAACTTCTCTTCTCCTAAACAGATTACTGCCTTCCTGGGCATTGCCTCTAAAAAGTTTCAGACCGGCAAGGTATCTTTTGAAAATGGTCCTATCACCAAAAAAGGCAAAAATCATGGCAGATACGCTGTAATGAACATTGCTAATAACCTTGTCCAGGGTAATGACTATTATCTCTCTACCTATTTAAACTTGCTCTCCAGAGGTAAAGCGAAACAACTGGCTAAGGTGGCTATTGCCAACAAATTCATCCGCAATTCCTTTCGGATGGTAGAAAATGGGTCACTTTTTGAACCACCTACATGGACAGGTCAAATACTAAAAAATGACCCAATCTCAAAGCTAAAAGATTTCTTGCATCAAAACACAAACGATAAAGGCCTCGTTGAAGAAATAGTTAAGCAGGCAGAACAAACATTAAAGACAATATTGAAAAAGCAACCTTCTCATAGAGAAAAAGAGATTGACTCTCAACCTGAACAAGACACTAAGAAAACTCAGACGATGGAGCTATCAAGGAATTTGAACGATACAGCCGAACCTGAACAAGACATTAAGAAGACTCAAACTCCCAAAGTTATCTATCAAAGGCCAAAACTTGAGTCTGTTGGAACTAATGTTGTCTTTACCAGAACCAGACTGTCTAATTCCAAAGAACCGGTTCATATTAGAAACATTCTTGAAAATATGGTGGCCTCGAGAAAACTTCAAGATTGGGTACTTACAGGAAAAGGTCCTGATTACGCCCAACTTGGCTAAGTTTGTTGAAAAGTTTAACTTGTTGTAGACAATCTCACTTAATGTGAGTTTAATATAGATTCAAAACTCTAACTGATTATCAGTTGAATAAGGCGCAACTGTTTATAATATATCAATAAAGACAAGAGGATATGTCTTGATGTAGCTAAATAATGATAAAAGCGAGAGTTAAGAGGAGGAGAAAATCCGTCAAGGTCATGGGGCAAACCCGTGGGTCAGCATGGTCCTCTTTCCTCCTCAAACTCTCGATTTGGTAGCCTGGTGCAAAACCGTATTTACCAGAGTAGATCCTTTGGGGAAAATTACCGGAAAGGACCTCTTATCTCTCGCAATTATTTTATCAGTTATTGGCAATTATGTCAAGATATTATCTGACAATATTAACTTTACCCCCAAACGCCTTTGAAATTACTACATTCTTGGGGAAAGGGGAAATTGTATTCAATAACATTAAAGAAAAAAATTTAAAAAAAGTTCTTGACTTCTATATGGTAGTCTGACCCCAATGTCATCTCTCAAAAATTTAAGTGAAATTGGAAAAGAAGGAAATAAGGATTTCAAAAAGGCTTATGAAGCAATTAGAGAACAAATACCTGCTCTGGTAGATATTTTACT
>PGYD01000027.1 GCA_002839495.1 Planctomycetes bacterium HGW-Planctomycetes-1 | reverse complement strand
CCGCCAGTAAAGACTATCTGTCCTGCATTTCCGCCATTTCCGCCGAGACCGCCGAATCCGTTACAGTCTTCAATTACGCAGTTGGAAAAGACAGGAGATGAACCGGCTGCGCAGGATATACCTGCACCTTTTGCCCTTCCGGGCAGACCGCCGTCTGCACCGTTGGCATCTGCAGAACCATCTGCTCCATTTCCGCCGTTGCCCGCACGGACGCCGCAGTTTCTGACAGTTACATTAATAAAATATGGACTGCCTGCCTCAGCGTAAATACCTGCGCCAAATGCGTCTCCTCCGTCTCCGCCATAACCGGCAATACCGGGCGGGAAATAAATGATGTTTGGGTCGTCACTGTCGTAGTCGTTTTGGTCGGAATAACCTGAAGCGCCGTTTCCGGCGTTTCCGCCGATGGCCCAGCAGTCTTCAATCAATACATTTTGAATATAGGGATTGCCCGAATGAACGTATATGCCGGCACCGCCTGCGTTGCCGCCGTCGCCGCCGTTGCCGCCATTAGCATCCGGATTATTGGGGTCATTTGGGTCGCCGCCGGCGATACCGTCGGTCACCGGATTTATCTCAACTAAAGCGTTTCTTATAATACAGTTTTTGACTGTATGGTTGCCTGTGATATGAATTGCGCCGCCGTAATTGTCGTAAGGTATTGGCAAGGAGCTTCTGACGCCTGTTATGGTAATGCCGTTAAGGGTGACGGATTGGCCGGAGAGAATAAATCCGAGATTGTAGCCTCCTTCAGTTTCACAATCGATGACGACATTTTCGGGATTTTCCGGGTCGCCGACGATAGTAATGACTTTGTTTACCTCGAAACCATTCGGAACCCCTGTATAAGTACCGGGATGGATTCGTATTGTGTCGCCGTCATTTGCGTCGTCAATTGCGCTTTGTATGCCGTTCACATCGCCGAAAACGTGAATTAGTTTGCTTTGTCCGAGTTCGAATGCCACATTAACATCTTTGGGGCCGTTCATCACAACTGTGTTTGTCGTAATATTCCAGGCAGGCTTATTAGCCGCATCTCCGCCCCAAGCCCTAACCCTGTATCCGGAATTCGGTGCAGCCGTCAGATTGACCGTTGTTCCTGCCGGATAATAACCGCGTTTGGGACTGATTGCGCCGTTTCCATTGTAAACGCTGGTAGTAAGCAGATATTCCTGATACTTAAATTCGACTGTGATGGTAGTATCAGCATCGATAGTTGTTGTGTATGTATTTCCGAAAGCCCCGGGAATAACTTCGTAAGTGGCCGGATTGTTGATATCGAATGTGGCTGTATTGCCCTTTAGCCATTGTTTTACTACATATCCGGCATCGGGCTGAGCGGTTATAGTGGCGGAATTGCCCTGCGGTATGAAATAAGCTCTCGGGTCATTGGGGTCTGGGAAATCATCAGGGTCAACATCGGAAATAACGCCGTTGCCGCCCGTAACGTAGGTGATAAGTTTGTAAGTCTCTACCGAGCTGAACTGCGCGATTACGGTTTTATTTGCGTTAAGCGTAATTACGAGCGTATGGTTTGTGCCCGGCGTAGTGTTATATGTGCTCGGATTGGCCGGATTATATGTAGCGGTGTTTGCGTCAATCCATCGGAATAATTTGTTGCCGCTGTTTGGCGTCGCCTGTATGGATATTTCACTGTATCTTTTATAGCTATGACCTGCCGGGTGGTTGGGGTCTATCGTACCGGAGCTGGCGGGGTCAACATAAGTAGTAAGTGTAGAGTATGCAGTTGTGCCTCCCTGATAATGGAAACCCATATCCACATCGTTAGTGTCTTTTGTTTTGTCGGTTCTGGTGGTGAAATCTCCACCTGTATAAATACTGTTCGCTTCGCCTATTTCGCTTATTCCGCTTATGAGATTCCGAACGCAATTACTGTCTGCGAGCTGGCCTGCGGAAATCTGGCTCAAGTAATAATTTCCGAGCGGACCCGTTCTAAACATTGGGTCGGTGTTTATATTTCCCGTTCCTGCATCGCCGTCCTGAATGCAGGAATATGTTACAGTTGTCGGTCCGTAAATGTCATCGCCGTTGTTCCAGAGGATAGAGTTTTTAATCGTTGAGCTTGAGCCGTAAGAGGCATAAACGCCTCCGAACCCGCCGCTGCCGGTATTGTTGGCGATAGTACAATTTGTGATAGTCGGCGAAGAAGAATCATAGATATCGATAGCTCCGCCGTAATAGCCTGCGGTGTTGTTTGCGATGAGACAGTTTATAATTTGCGGCTTGGAGTCGTAGCTGCACTCTATTGCACCGCCGTCATAAGTGGCAGTGTTATTAGTAATAATACAATTTTTGATAACGGGCGAGGCGTTGAAACAGTCTATAGCGCCGCCGAAAGCAGCCCTGCTGTTGGTTATGATACAATTGAAAATGGTCGGCGATGCTCCGTCACATTCTATTGCGCCGCCGTAATATAAACCGCCTGCGTTAGCGTTTTTGATTGTAATGCCTTCTACTGTGGCGGCCGGAGTTTCATAGTTGTGGAAATAAAAACCGCGTCTGCCGGCGATATTCTGACAGTCGATAATACACTTCGTAGGGTCTCCGCTTGCACTGCGGACAGTGACCAACTTACCGCCAAAATCGATATTGTAAAATCCGGCTGCGGTGTATGTTCCGTCGGCAACCCTGATGGTATCGCCCGAAATTGCGGCGGCGCTAATAGCCGCCTGAATGGTCGGATAATCGCCGGGAACATTCAGAGTGGCCGCTGTAGAGACTGTGGTCAATAGAAGGGTTAATACGAGACTGAAGATAAGTTTCTTATTCATTGTAAATTTGCTCCGTCCTGACAAATTTAGGCAGGTTTCCTTTTTATCTGTTCCGGTCATAATTATTTTTTCCAAAAAAAATTAAACTTTAAGCGCATTATTTTTATCTAATCAGGCTGAGTCGTTTCAAAAATAATCTGTTTTGCAAGCTCTGTCCGCCTATGCGCCGACTATCCTTTTGGCCGGCTAAAGCGGCAGAGTGTACCTCTTCCGTGAGCCCCAAACAGTTCGCCAATTTTATCAGATTTTCAGCCTTATTGCAAGCTAAAACCATCGGCATAGTCCTTTCGGCAACCCTTTCTGGTAAAAGAAGTCCCGTTATTTATTGACAGTACCCGAAACTATTTGTAATTTAACGTACACTTTATGCGTTATCGCAGGATATATCGGCTTATTTTTTCCGTAATATAACCTGTTCGTTTTATTGACTTTAGTGGAAAAATTATGATTAAAATCAACGAAAATTATCTGAAATTGCAGTCCGGCTATCTTTTTCCGGAAATTTCCCGCAGGGTAAGGGCATTTTCCGCAAAAAACCCGAATGCGAAGATTATCAGACTCGGAATTGGAGATGTAACCGAGCCGTTACCTCCTGCTATTATCGAGGCAATGCACAAAGCCGTCGAGCAAATGGGCAGCCGAGCCGATTTCAAAGGCTACGGGCCGGAACAAGGCTACGATTTTCTGAGCGAGGCCATAATAGCCAATGACTACAAAAGCAGGGGCGTAAATCTTGAAAACAGCGAGGTTTTCGTCAGCGATGGAGCCAAATGCGATACCGGCAATTTTCAGGAAATATTCGGCATCGACAATGTCATAGCCGTAACGGACCCCGTCTATCCTGTTTATGTGGATACGAATGTTATGGCAGGCAGAAGCGGAAATACCGACAAAACAGGGCGGTTTTCAGGCATAATTTATATGCCCTGCACGCCCGATAATAACTTTGTTCCTGAACTGCCGAAAGGAAAAGCGGATTTGATTTATCTTTGTTTTCCCAATAATCCGACCGGTGCTGTTGCCACAAAAGAACAGCTGAAAATATGGGTCGATTACGCCCGGGACAATAAATCAATAATTTTATTCGATGCCGCTTATGAGGCGTTTATATCCGATAATATTATCCCTCACTCGATATATGAGGTTGAAGGCGCCAAAGAAGTGGCGGTCGAATTTCGTTCGTTCAGCAAGACGGCGGGCTTTACCGGCCTTCGATGCGCATTTACAGTTGTGCCCAAAGAATTAAGAGCCTGGACGAAAGACGGCAAGGCCGTAGAAGTCAATCCTATATGGAACAGAAGACACTGCACGAAATTTAACGGCGCCAGCTTCATTTCGCAGGCGGCAGCGGCGGCGGTCTATACCGAGTCCGGCAAAAAACAGGTTCGCAAAATAATCGAACTGTATATGTCCAACGCCGCTCTTATCAGAAGCACACTCGAAAAACTCGGCCACGAAGTTTACGGCGGCGTCAATGCGCCGTATGTCTGGCTGAAAACGCCGAACAAAAAAAGCTCGTGGGAATTTTTCGATTTACTGCTCGAAAAAGCAAACGTCGTCTGCACGCCCGGCAGCGGCTTCGGCTCGGCAGGCGAAGGCTTTGTAAGACTCAGCGCGTTCGGCGAACCGGCAAACGTGGCAGAGGCGATGGAACGCTTTAAAAAACTTTAAGGAAGAAAAATGTCCGGTGAGACAGCAGCATATATCGGCCTTGGCAGCAATCTCGGCGACAGGGAAAAAAATCTCAGCAAAGCGATTGAACTGCTCGCCGCCGAGAGGCACATAAATCTTTTCCGAACGAGCAGCATCACGGAGACAAAGCCGCTGTCTGATAAGAAACAGCGGGATTATCTCAACCGCGTCGCGGAAATCAGAACGACTTTGAAAGCCGACAAACTTTTAAAGGTCTTGAAAAAGATTGAAGCGGCTATGGGCAGAAAAAAAAAGGAAGAAAAATGGTCCAGCAGGACGATTGACCTCGATATACTTTTATTCGGCAGTAAAAAAGTCCGCAAAAAAGACCTGTGTTTGCCGCATCCGCAGATGCATTTGAGGTCTTTTGTACTCAAAGGGCTTTGCGAGCTTGACGGCGAGCTTGTTTATCCTGTTCTTAAGGAAAGCGTTTCCGTTCTTTACAGCAGATTGAGCGGAAAGGATTTTTATATCGACCCCGACAGGCCGCAGCTTGTCTCGATTGCGGGTGTGATAGGGGCCGGAAAGACTACACTTGCCGAAGGACTGCGGGATTTGCTGGGCTTTAGACTGATAAAGGAATCTTACGACAGCAATCCGTTTTTGCCGAAGGTTTACGCCGGCCAGAAATCTTTCGCGCTCGACAGCCAGTTGTATTTTTTGCTGAGCCGATGCGAGCAGTTAAGGCCCGACAGTTTTCCGCCCGGCGGTGTCGCGGTGAGCGATTATATAATGGACAAGGAAATGATCTACGCCCGTCTATGGCTCGATTCGATGCAGTTCGAGCTGTACAGAAAAATTAACGCGGCGATGTGCAAAACGACCGCTGCGCCGCTGATAACGGTATATCTTAAAATTTCGCCGAAAAAGGCTCTCGAACGGATAAAACAGCGCAGCAGGCCCTACGAGCAGAATATCGATTTGGGCTTTCTTGAAAAACTGCATATCGGCTACGAAAGACTTTTCGAGACGTTCAGCGGCTGTCCGGTTATAACGCTCGATGCCGAGACGGTTGATTTCCGCCAAAAGCCGCAGGTCGAAACAATCGGCGAAAAGATTAATTATTATATCGGGCGGGATTGAAAAATGGAAATCGCTGACACGATAGACAAGACAAGAAAGATTATTACAGAGGCCAAATCGGCAGGGGCAAAAATCGGGCTTGTGCCGACGATGGGCGCTCTGCACGAAGGGCATTTTTCGCTTATCAGGGCCGCCAAAAAACAGACTGATTTTGTCGCGGTAAGTATTTTTGTGAATCCGACGCAATTCGGACCCGGCGAGGACCTTGCCAAATATCCGCGTCCATTTGACGCTGATGTGAAAACCTGTAAAGAATTGGGCGTTGATGTTATTTTTGCGCCGACGGACAAGGAGATGTATCCCGTTAGAGACAACAAATCAGAAATGTCTGACTCTAATCAATTAGGGCAACACCAAAGACAGGCTGTCTCTAACGGGATGTATCCTGAAAAAAATATTACGTGGGTAAATGTTGAAAATCTCAGCGAGACTTTGTGCGGCAAAAGCAGGCCCGGCCATTTCAGAGGCGTTGCTACCGTTTGTGCGAAACTTTTTAATATCGTCCAGCCGGACGTTGCTTTCTTCGGCCAAAAAGACGCCCAGCAGGCGGTCATTATTCAGCGAATGGTCACAGATTTGAATATGCCGCTGAAAATTGTTGTCTGTCCTACGGTTCGTGAAAAAGACGGGCTTGCGATGAGCAGCCGAAATAAATATCTCAGCGCCGGAGAAAGAAAAGACGCGGCGCTGTTATACGCCTCGCTTCAGGAAGCTCAAATGCTTATCGGGGCGGGACTGCGCAAAAGCAGTGAAATTGTCGGCGAAATGGAAAAAATTCTTAAAATAAGCAAACAGCTCAAAGTTGAATACATAAGCATCGTTGACGCGAAAACTCTCGATGAGATTGACGATGCGAGGGGCAAAGTTCTGATTGCCGCTGCGGCCAAACTGGGCTCTGCCCGGCTGATTGACAATATTATGCTTGATGTCGGGTGATTCTTTATTAGAATACTACGGTTTATGCAATTATTATTCTTTGGTGGTATGAAATGCTGATAAAGATATTGAAGAGCAAGATTCATCGTGCGACAGTAACGGATTCGCTTGCCGATTATCCGGGCAGTATCGGTATAGATTCTGCATTGATGGAAGCGGTAGGTATTTTGCCTTACGAATCTGTCCTTGTGGCCGATGTTAATAACGGTGCCCGGCTGGAAACTTATGTTGTGCCGGAAAAAGCAGGCTCCGGAAAGATAGTTATTCTCGGCGCCGCGGCAAAGCTTATGAAAAAAGGCGACATAATCATCATAATGAACTTCGCGTATTTTACACCTGACGAGGCCAAAGGCTTTAAGCCGAAAGTTATTGTCGCCGACGAAAAGAACGGTATTAAGGAAAAATTCTAAACTCTAAATCCTAAATTCTAAACAATTTCAAAATCTAAAATATAAATGTTTAAAACGGGAAATGCGGGTTTGGCCAATTTGAGTTTTGGTTATTAGGATTTATTTAGTATTTAGATATTAGCATTTAGGGATTTAAAGTTTTTATGCATCCGGAACTTTTCAGGATTCCGTTTACCGAGCTTACGGTTAAAAGTTACGGTACGATGATGGTCATCGGTTTTATCGCGGCCATATTCGTTATCCGCAAACTCTCACGCGATATAGGTCAGGAAAACACCGAGCATATAACGACAGCGGCGCTGTATTCGCTTATCGCCGGCATTGTCGGGGCCAGAATTTTTTACGTTGTTCACTACCGGCAGCAGTTCAGCGGCAAGGGGCTGCTCGAATTCTTCGCCGTCTGGAAAGGGGGTCTGGAACTGCTTGGCGGCGTATTTTTTGCGATTGCAGTAATTGCGTTCTATCTTTGGAGTCAGAAGCTTCCTATCCGGAGGTATCTCGATATTCTTGCAATCGGCTTATTGCTGGCTCTTGTCTTCGGCAGGCTCGGCTGTCTTTTAAACGGCTGCTGCTACGGCAGACCGACGTGCGCCTTTGTTTCGATACAATTTCCTTACGGCTCTTTGTCCTATCAGGGTCAGGTCCGGCCTGACAAAGCACGAAACAGAGAAGAGCCTTATATCGAGCTGCCGACCGAATTTTTCGGTTATATAAACGACGCGAACGAATGGGTTGCCGCCCCCGAATCGGACAAATACGATTATTATTTAAAACCTTTCGACAGATTGACCGAGCAGGAAAGATTAGAGGTAACCGCCGGCGAATATAGTGCTCTTAAAGTCTGTCCGACACAGCTTTACGAATCGCTCTCGGCACTGGCGGGCTGCATCCTGCTTTATCTTCACCGCAAAAACGGTATCGAGCAGCAGAAAAAGAAAAAGACGACCTCGGCGTTTTTCAGGCCCGGCGTTACATTTGCGCTGATGTTTATAGTTTACGGATTTATGCGATTCTTTATCGAATTTATACGGGACGACAATCCCTATCAGGCCAACGGCCTTACGATTTCACAAAATCTGAGCATCGCAATGGTAATCGGCGGGTTTTTGCTTATCTGGATTTTCGGTAAAATGAAGCCGGACAAATTATCCGTTGAGGATTTGTCTTAGAGCGTCAATCAAACCGTCGATTTGCTCTTTTGTGTGGTCGGATTGAACTGAAATTCTCAATCTCGAAGTGCCGGGGGCAACGGTAGGCGGACGAATCGCGACAACAAAAAATCCCTTCTCGAAAAGTTTTTTAGAAATCTCCAGTGTTTTTTTGTTATCGCCGATGATAATGGGAATTATATGGCTTGTACTTGCGCCCGTATCGAGGCCGAGATTTTTAAGTTTCTCTCTGAGGTAATCGGAATTTTCTTTTAATCTTTTTCTTTTATCCTGTGCGTTTTTGATTATTTCAACCGCGCAGAGTCCTGCGGCGGAATTGGCGACCGAAGGCGCCGTTGTATAAATGAACGGCCTTGCTTTATTGACCAGATAATCGATTACGCATTGAGCGCCTGCGGCGAATCCGCCGCTGCATCCCGCCGATTTACTCAATGTCGCGATGACAATATCAATTTCGTTCAGCAACCCCAGTTCCTCGGCCAGCCCTGTTCCGGTTTTGCCCATACATCCGAAAGCGTGCGCCTCGTCGATGATTAAATACGCGTTATATTTTTTCTTCAGCTCGACAAGTTTTTTCAAATCCGCAAAATCGCCGTCCATCGAGAAAACGCTTTCGGTAACGATGAATTTACGGTTGAAATCTTCTGAAGAAAGAAATTTTTCGAGCCTGCCGAACCCGCCCACAGGCGAAGTCTCGCCAAAGGCGAATTGCGTTCTGTGATAGGTCCTGAATTCCGCATCGCTTCCTTTGGCTGCGTCGATAATCGAGGCGTGGTCGAGCTTGTCGAGCAGGATTAAATCGCCTTTTTGCGGAATGGTCTGCAAAACGGCAAGATTCGTCATATATCCCGAAGGAAAGACAATGGCGGCCTCTTTATTGAACATTTCGGCAAGGGCGTTTTCGAGTTCGATATGCGGTTTTATTGTGCCGCTGATGAGTCTCGATGCAGCCGAGCCATAGCCGAATTTGTCCATCGCTTCTTTTGCGGCGGCGATAATCCGAGGATTTCCGGCGAGATTAAGGTAATTGTTGCTGCAAAACAGCGTTTTTTCGGCGTTTGCGATGCGTATTACGGTATCGCAGGCAGAGTCGATACAGACAGGGGCTCTGAACAAATCTGTTTGTTCAAGCTCCGCAAGCTCTTTTTTAATAAAATCAAAATCGGTCATTTAAAGTTTTCCGATTGAAAACAATAAGGTCTTTCCGATATTATAGGAGAAAAGACAATAAGACAATAATTTTTGGATAATATATGAGCGTTTACGACAGAGACTATTACCGGCCGGATTACGAAGACCGGCAGAGCCAGCCGCAGATGCATTTCAGATTTCCGCAGTTAACCCCGGTGGTTAAGCGTCTTTTGATTATAAATATCAGCGTATTTCTGATATGCATTATTGTAAAACCTTTGGGATTGCGTATTTACGAGTGGTTCAGCGTCGATTCGACCAGCGTTCTCAGTTCGCTTCAGCTCTGGCGATTGATTAGTTATCAATTTCTGCACGACCCGACGGGCGCCTGGCATATTATTTTGAATATGCTCGGTCTTTATTTTCTGGGGCCGACGCTCGAGCGGTTCTGGCACGGCAAAAAGTTCCTTATTTTTTATCTTCTCTGCGGCGTAGCGGGCGGCGTATTTTATCTTCTTCTCGCAGGCGCCGGCATAGTCAGCCGGGGAATCCTTATCGGCGCTTCCGGCGCTATTCTCGGAATGCTTGCCGCCTGTGCGATTCTTTTCCCGCAGTTTATTGTGGTTCTTTTTATATTTCCGATGCCTATTCGCCGGGCAGCAATGATACTTACATTAGTTTATATATTGAGTATATTTATCGGTTCGGCAAACGCCGGCGGCGATGTGGCACATCTTGCCGGAATGGTAGCAGGGGCGGGATATGTATATCTTTGGCCCAAATGGAAAAACAGGAGCAGGGCTTCTTTTGGCGCCGACGACTGGAACAAAAAGTTCGAGGCTTACTGGCAGCTTCAAAAGGAAGTGGACAGAATTTTGGCCAAGGTCAACGAAAAGGGCATCGCCAGTCTGACGAAAAAAGAAAAAAAGACCCTCGAAGAAGCGACAAAACTCGAACAAATGAAAAGCAGATTATAAAAAAAGCCCTTTCGAGCGAAAGGGCTTTTCGAATAACCGTATTAAGGGTTTTTAGTCCCAGTCGATTCTTTCCGATTGGCTCAGCAGTTCCTCGAGGTGTTTTTCGGTTTGCTCGGCCTTTTTGCTTTTCAACGTTTCAAGTTCAGCCTGACTTTTATTCACGATTTGCTGCAAATCTTCAAGTCTTTTTTGAAGTTCTTCGTACTTGAGCTGTTTTTTCTGGACAATCAGGTCGAATCTTTGCTCGACTACTTCCTTTAGCTGTTTTGTCAGCGATGCTTTTTGTTTTTCATTGGTTGTGCCTTTGATTTTTTCGAGCAGTTCGTTGCGTTTCTGTTTCAATACAACATCCTGTTTGAGCACTTCGGCCAGAGCCGGATTGCTTTGCTCTGCTTCGATAATCTGGCGATAATTCCTCGTCTCGAACGCCATTCTTCTTCTATAGGCCGGCGGGTCCGCTGTTTTCAAAGCTGCCAGTTCTTTTGCCTTTTCCGGTTCATTCTTTTCGAGCCAGCTAAGCAATTCATTTTCTTTTGCCTGCATACGCTCGCGTACTTTCTCCCGGCTCATCATTCCAATATGTCCTTCCGTACCGCTTTCCATATCCGCCCCTCGGCGAGAATCCATCGACGGTCTTTGCTGCCTCATAACATTTCTCATTTCCCTGCGAAATGTTCTTGGGTCTTCATTGCGGAGTTTTTCGAGCCTTGCGGCTTCTTCCGGATTGTCCTGTTTGACTTTTTCGAGAAGTTTTTCAAAGTAGTCATCGCCCTGCATTTCTGCTTGCCGGTTTTCATCGTCTGCAGGTTCTGACATCGCCGCAGGCGGAGCCTCAGCTTCTACATCCTGAGCCTGTACTGCATAAACGGCGAGAAGAAAAACAGGCAAAGACAACAGCATTATTTTTACAGCCGTTTTCATTTTTTCTATCCTTTCCAAAATAAACTTTCAGTTTCTATTATTTCAGCGTCAACATTATTAATCGCCTCGGCGAGCCGTCCATTTGTGCCGTTATCTTCGTTAAGGCGAATAGCGATAAGCTCGTCCCTGAGAAGCGCAATCTCCTTTTCGAGCGAAGCTATATTATTATCAACTTTTGCCAGAGCCGCCTCGTATCCGTTTTGAGTACGGCTTACAGACCTTTGTTCTATATTCTGTATTAGAAGTACGGCGCCGATAATAACAATCGCCGCTACTGCTGCCGTTTTGACAAGAACAGATGAATAAGCGATGCGTCTTTGCCTTCGGCTTATTTTCGATTTAATCTCGTCGATAACTTCCTGCGAAACCTGCGGAGCAGGATATTTTTCGAACAGCCGGTCCGCTTCTGTCAGGTCGATTTTTATCTGTTCGAGCTCATCGGCCCGATAGAATCGAGATAATAAATTGTCGATATTTTCTTTTTTCTTTTCAGTCATCTGAATTTTCCATTAACTGCCGCAGTTTTTTAAGTCCGCGGTGCACTTTTGAAAGCACAGTGCCGATAGGTTCTTTTCGCACTTGAGCCAATTCTTCGAAACTGAGCTGCGAATAATAACGCATAACGATAATTTCGGCTGTTTCAGGCTCGAGCTTTCGCAGTTGTCTTGCCAGCTTATCGGCCAAAAAATTGTCCTTTTCGGGCATTTGTGCCTCAGTCCGGACCTGTTCTTCGATATGCGAAAGCATTTTTTGGCTCCGTTTTTTGGTCCGTAAGTAATCTGTAAACAGATTCGAAGCCATTTTAAAGAGCCAGGCCTTGAAGGTTTCCGGCCGGCAGGAACCGATTTTTTCCACCATTTTTAAAAAGAGCTCGCCGAGAAGTTCGTTTGCCTCGTCCCTGTTGCCTGTCAGTCTATAAAAGTAGCCGTACAAACGACTTGAGTACATATCAACCAGTTGTGAAAAAGCCTGTTTATCGCCTCTGCGGGCGAGTAAAACAATGTCTTTAACTGTCTCTGGGCCGGCCATTTCTCGTTTTTTCACTAATATAGACGTTTAGGGGTTTCGGGATATTGCATCATATTTATATTTTTTAACGCCGAAAGCAGGTTTGCGACATTTTTATACCTGAATAGGATGTCCAGAGGAAAATTTTATCAGGGCAGCGTCTGTATCGGCTCAAGAACGAAATCATAGTAGAAAATATCCTGCTCGTGGTCGAAAACCGGCGATTCGGCAGGCTCGAACCCATCTGCTTCTACCTTTAACTGAAAATCAACGGGTTCGGTTATTATCAGTCTGTAGTTCATTTCGGAAAATGTCGATGAGCTTGATTCCTGCCATGAGACGTTGGTATCGTCGAAGTAATAGCCGACTGTTATCTTAAACCTTTCTACCGGTATATCCGGTTCGCTGCTGGTTACACTGCCGCCGATTGTGGACGGCATCGAAAGCGTAATTACATAATCATCGTCTCCGCTTTTCATTGGAAATTTTTGCATACTCATATAGCCTTCAGCGTGTATATCGAACAAAACCTCGTCTTCCGGAGCGTCCAGCCACTCGAAGTATCCATTCGTATCTGTTTTTGTTTCGAAGTTTAAAGACCTGACTCCCTGCCATGATGAAACTTTAACAGCAGCGTCTTCCAAAGGAAAGTTGTCGGTATTGATGACGGTTCCGCGAATAATGTGTCCCGTTTCGAGAGTAAAAATAACAGGCGGCATATCCGCTTTAATTTCGACCGGCAGTACCAGCGGCCTGAATCCGGAATACTGTGCGGTAAAGACTTCGACGCCCGGCGTAACATTATCGAAACGGAACCAGCCGTCCGCGTCGCAGGTTTGGACATTCTCGCCGCCGCTTTCAAAAGGCCCCTTGATTATCGTTGCCTGCAAAGGATTTTGCTCTTGGTCAATAACTCTGCCGACAACCGTAACACCGCTTTCGAGAATGGTCTCGAATGAAAAGTTTTTTAACTGCTCGATTGCAGCCTGCTGGTAAATTTCCATCGGAATATAATCCGGATGCGCCGCTATTATAGACGCTCCGGCCGCGTTTTGCGGAAAACTTTCGCATCGCCAAACGCCGTTTACATCCGTTTTAAACACTCCGACAAGCTGATTACGCGCAGTTTCGGTATCCGCGAGCACTTTTACTTCCGCACCTTGTATAGGTTCGAAATACTGATTTTTTACTATCCCGCCGACAATGTTTGTTTCATCAACCCGTTCCGGCAGGGCGCCGAGTTTCAGAATTTCAGCGGCGTCGGAGTCCGTAAGCTCTGCGAGGTATTTTGCCGCCAGCAGTCTCGACGCAGCGTCGCCTTGCCGAAGTATCTTCAAAAGCTCATCGATATTTTCTTCATCGGCGAGCTGTTCTATCATTTCGAGCCGCGACTTCGGGCTTTCCTGTGACGATTTTATTTCGATTATCGGGGCCGGAGGAGCAGCGGTTGTTTTTTTCTGCTGCTGTGCGGCAGGTTGTTGAAGGGGGGATTTGGCAGGTCGTAGAAGAATACCGGCTATAATTAGAACCGCCGCGGCAATTACGGAATACAAAAATATCCTGCTGATATTTTTGTCAGCCGAGTCGAATGCTGCAAGTATCTTTGCGCGAAATTTGTCTTTATGCCCCGCATCGGGCGTTATGGCTGCATCGATAGGCAGTTTATTTACAAGCTCCGCGAATTCTTTGTCTTTTAAACTGCGGTTTATCTGGTCTGTCGCGATAGCGATGAGCCAGTTGATAAAATCCGTCCTTGTTTTGCCCCGAAAACGCCGGATATTTCGGGCTGCCTGGACAAAAACTACGCTGGTCATATCTTCGGTAATCTGTTTGGAGTGCAGGCGAGCAAGACATAGATTAAATATTTTCTCGTAATATATGTCGTACAGGAGCAAAAAAGCAGAACTGTCGGCAGAGGCAATACTTACCAGCGGGTCCCGTTCGGTTTCCGAATTAGCGGCCATTTTTCAGTCCGTTTTCTATTATATAACCTGTTATATAGACAGTAATTATATTCTATTTCAGGCATTATTTATATTCAATAGAAAAATGATATAAAAAAACAAGCAAACAGGAGTTTTTGGGTCTTTTATTAAACCGACAAAAAACTTGACAGTATGGCCGCTCTCAAGTAAAGTGTTCTGTTCTCTAATTTTGCGTCAATAATAATAGAAAGAATTAATGTTTTTGGAGGTCTTATTTAGTGGCTAATGATTTGGCTCGTAATTTAATTAGTGCCGGTGTGCATTTCGGGCATACTGTCAGTCGGTGGAATCCCAAGATGAAACCGTATGTTTATTCCCGCAGGGGTATGGTTCACATCATCAACGTCCGCGAAACGCTTAAGGGCATTATTCTTGCCAAGAAGCTTTTGAACGATATCGTTGCAAGCGGCAAAGACGTCGTATTTGTCGGCACCAAGCGGCAGGCGAAAAAGGCCGCAAAAGCCGCCGCCGAGGCGACCGGAATGCATTATGTTACTACACGCTGGCTGGGCGGAACGCTTACGAATTTCAGGACTATACACTCGAGAATTCAAAGACTTGACGAGCTTGAAGCTATGGCGACGGACGGCTCAATCGAATCCGAAAGCAAAAAACGCGCTTCTACGCTCAAGCGCGAGCTTCGCAAGGTCAAATCGAATCTTGAGGGCGTTCGCAAAATGAACCAGATACCGGGAGTTATTGTGGTTGCTGATGCAAGAAGAGAAATTCTTGCTCTTCGTGAAGCCAAAAAAATGGGAGTTCCGACAATCGGCATTATTGATACCGATTCGAATCCGGATTTAGTCGATGTTCCGATACCTGGCAATGACGATTCGGTCAAGGCGATAGATATTATTTTCGGCGAGCTTGCTTCGGCGGTTGCCGAGGGCAAAACTATGTACAAGGCGGCAGCCAAGGACGAAGAAGGCCGAAAATCCCGCGTCCGCAGACGTTCTCTTGCAAGGGCCTCAGATGCTGAAATAGCCGCAGAAGCGGAAAAAGAACCCGCACAGACCCCGACGACAGGCCAATCTGCATAAGTTTGGGCGCTGCGAAAAAGACCGTACCGCGGTAAAAGGTGCGGCCTTTGTGTAAATACTAAATTTAATATTCAGGAGATTGTCTAAAATGGCAGAAATAGATGCTGCGTTAGTTGTAAAATTGAGAAAAATGAGCGGGCAGGGAATGATGGACTGCAAAAAAGCCCTTGAGGAAAACAACGGAAACCTTGAAGATGCGATGACCTCGTTAAGGAAAAAAGGACTTGCGACTCTTGCCAAAAGGGCGGACAAGCAGGCGACCGAAGGCAAGGTAATATGCATTTCAAGTCCCGATGGCAAAGAGGCCGCGTTGGCAACACTCTGCTGCGAGACTGATTTTGTCGCCAAGACCGATGCTTTTGTCGCCACTGCCGATGTAATGGGCGGTTATCTGCTTGCCTGCAAAGCGGCGGACGGTGTTGAAAATCTGCTCGGCGCCGAAAAAGACGGAAAGAAGTTCTCCGATATAATAACCGAATGTGTCAGCAAGACAGGCGAAAAAACCGAGGTCGGAAGTTTCGCTAAATTTAAAATCGAAGGCGCCGGAAGCATAGCTACTTATGTTCACTTCAACGGCAAAATAGGCGTTATGATTGAGTTTGAAACGAGCACGCAGGAAGTTGCCGACAATGAGCAGTTCAAACTCATCGGCAAAGATATCGCGATGCACATCGCCGCCGTCAATCCGCTTTCGCTGGATAAGTCCGGCATTGCCGCCGATGTAATCGAACGCGAAAGAGCCATTGCCGCCGACCAGGTAAAAGATAAGCCTGCGAATATCATCGATAAAATTGTTGACGGCAAGATGAATAAGTTTTTTGCTGAAAATTGTCTGTTGTCTCAGGGTTTCGTAAAGGATGAGAAAGTCTCTGTCGAGAAAGTACTTACCGACGCTGCCAAAGCGGCCGGCGGAACAGCCAAAATAAAAAGATTTGTACGATTCGCAATCGGATAATATAATAAGCCCCGTAAAGAAACAGGAACACACGGATGGGCGAATTGAAATACAAACGTGTCCTGCTGAAAATCAGCGGTGAGAGCTTTTGTAAAAGCGGCGGATTCGGTATCGAAGGTGAATCTCTCGCCTCGATTGCCGAGAGAATTCAGCAGATTCAGGGTCTTGGCACTCAAATCGCCGTTGTTGTTGGGGCGGGTAATTTTCTCCGCGGCGAAACTTTCAGCAAATCAA
>PGYD01000140.1 GCA_002839495.1 Planctomycetes bacterium HGW-Planctomycetes-1 | reverse complement strand
TGTTGATAATACTCAATACGATGATAAGGAATCAGACATTATGGACGGAAGAAATAATTCTAAAAAATCCTTGAAATTAAACACAGCCGCTTAGTGGCTAAAAATAATCCGTGTAAACCTTACTCTGCGAGCAGCGGCTGGTTCGGGTCTGTCATTGTTGCCGGAACAAGTTTGAATGTCGCCTCCGCAGGCTCGCCCCGAAGCCGTATCTTGTCTTCACGAACATACTGCGCGGGAAAATTATAAATTATCTGGCGGGTTACCTCCGGCTTGCCCACGTCATCGTCCTGCAGCGTTAGCAGCACCTCGAATTGTTTTTGTTCGTATGCCTCTTTCGCTTCCGGCGTGGCAAGAATTGAAATGCTGCCTATCTCTGGCCGTTTGATAAATTCGACTTCGTACTTGCCGATAAGGTTTGCGCTGAATACGAATCCGAGCGTACCGCGAAGCGTATATTGTTTCATATCTTCGCCGGTCAGCGGCAGTTCGACCCTGACGGCCGTATCGGAGTATCTTACCTCGCCCCTGGCGAGTTCTATGTAGGGTTTTTTATCGATTGCTCCGCCGCGGGCCTGTTTCCTTTCCGCTACGGAAACTAGTTTGACTCTTGCCTCCGTTATCTGTTCTGGCGCAAGCATTGCGATAATATTCGGCGTTATCTTGGCGCCGGGTATTTCGGTATCGGATTCGTCCACGCATTTAATCGGCAGTGTTTTTTCCTTCAGCTCTACTACCCTGATTTTTTGCAGTCTGTCTGGTCTTGCTGCTTTTACCGCGAGGCCGTATTCGTGTACTTTATCGCTCTCGGCGAGAAATCTCCGCACATCCGGCAGGGTATATTCGCCCTCGGCGGCCATATTTTGTTTCTCGGCGTCGAATGCAAATTCGAGTTTTTCCTTGCCCGCTTCCATTCTGCTGATAAGTTCTCCGATTTGTCTGGCCGATCCTTTTAAGTCGGCTTTGATTTGTATTTCCGTTTTGCCTTCGATAGTTACCCAGAGTCGCGGGTTGGCTCTGCTTACTGTTATTGTTACGGTTTGGTCGGCAAGGTCTTTATCGAGACTCAAATCCGCCCATACCCATATCAGGCAGGTAATGAATACTACGAGCAGTGCTTTTTTGGTTTTTTCGAACATTCGTTTATGCTCCGCCTGCAGGTCCGGACTCTGCCGTGCTTTTCTCTTTTTGGGGTTTGGTTTGCATCGGTTCGGCATCGATGATAATGCTTGTCAGTCTTTTTCGCAGTTCTTCTTCGGTTATTTGTTTATCGAGTCGGCTATCTTCGGCTATGCTTATTGTTCCGGTTTCTTCGCTGACTACTATGGCCACTGCATCGCTGCCGGTGGTAATGCCCATTGCCGCTCTGTGTCGGGAGCCGAATGCTCCGCCGGCGACCCCGAGTTCTGCAAGTGGCAGTTGTACTCGTGCCGCTACGATTCGGTCTCCGTGTATCACTACTGCAAGGTCGTGCAGTGCGGTGCCGGGATAAAATATCGTCTTGAGCAGGGCGGCTTTGACTTTGGAGTCGATTTTTACTCCCATTTCGGTAAATTCGCCTAAAGCCACTTTTCGTTCGATAACGATGATTGCCCCGATTTTCTTCTCGGCAAGTGCGCTGACTGCGCTTATGATTTCCTCTACGGTTTGGGCGAGTTGATGGTGTGATGAGCCGCCGAAGCTGCCTGCCTGTCCTATCCGGATAAGCATTCTCCTGATTTCCGGCTGAAACGCCGCCACGGCTATAATCAAAACCAGTATAAGGAAGAACCCGTATAGATATTGAAGTCTTGCAAAATCGAATCTCGCTATCACCAGTTTAAGAATCATCGACCCGGCAAGCAGCAAAATTATAATCCCGCGAAACAATCTCTCGCCTCTGGTTCCTTCGAGGAAATTTACGGCCCAGTAGACAACAAGGCCAATGAGCAAAAGCTCAATGAAAACTATTAAAGGATTGTACGTTGCGAGACGATTGAAATATTCAAGAATCGCGTTCAAAACCACTTAGCCTCAAAATCCGTTTTTTATCATATCCGGCACAGCCATCCATGCCGATATTCTATCTCGATGTAAATTCACTCAATTTGCTCGGCTGCTTAAGGCCAAAAATGGTATCAATGTCGTCAACCAACATAGAACCATTCAGCCGAGTCTGTCTGGCATGATCATCACTCCGCTCAGCAGCAGTCTCACCCATACCATGACAACCAACAGCTAACATAGCTACGAACGACAAAACCGCCACAAGCAAAATTACCGTCAAAAATCTTCTCATTGTCTTTCCCCAAACAAATTTCTGCTAACTTTAGCTCTACACAAAGTTTAACAAATATAACCGCTTTGTACACTATATATTTTAACAGATTATTACTCAAATGTCAATTTAGGCAGAGTTTGAATTGAAAATTTAATTTTAGACACCTTTGTCTATCATAAAGGTCTTGTTTTTGCGGGGTTAAGCGGGATTTTACCGGACTTTATGGTGCTTTTTTAGCCACCGAGCGGCTGTGTTTAATTTCAAGGATTTTTTAGAATTATTTCTTCCGTCCATAACGTCTGATTCCTTATCATCGTATTGAGTATTATCAA
>PGYD01000139.1 GCA_002839495.1 Planctomycetes bacterium HGW-Planctomycetes-1 | reverse complement strand
TCTTGCTGTCGCCTGCCTCCGCGTCTCTCGACGCGAGTCGAGGCGGCAGGCAAGACAGCAGCGGGGGTCCTCGCAATGACATTTTTAGAGGTTGCCTTAAATATTCAATATTAAATTTTAAATCATTTCCACTCATGCCCGCAAGTTGCGCATCGATTACCCTAGTTTCCTGATAACCTGATTTCCCACTTCCCTATTTCCTCACATTTTTATTTCTTTGCGCCTTTGTGGCTAAAGTTCTTGCAATTTGTTTCTTTTTTGTTAGTATAATTTTTTATGCTGCATAGTTTGAGAAAAGGCTGACAAATAACGTTTGCATAACCTTTTGTGGTTGCAGTAGTTGTGCTTTTATGCTTAATGTTGAACGACAGCCGCAGTGAGCTTCGCAACCGATAAACGGGGTACGAATTTTATAGATGGGTCGGTGCCCGAGCGGCCAAAGGGGACGGGCTGTAAACCCGTTGGCGCAAGCCTTCGTTGGTTCGATTCCAACCCGGCCCATTTTTGATAAAAATCCGAAATTCGAATATCGAAACAAGCTCGAATTTATAAATGTTCGAAACCGCAGGTTTTGGAGTTTTGAACATTTGAATTTTGGTAATTTGTGTTTGTTTCGGATTTATGGTTTTGTATTTCGGATTTATTTTTTTGGCGGCGTAGCCAAGCGGCCCAAGGCGATGGTTTGCAAAACCATTATTCGTGGGTTCGAATCCCACCGCCGCCTGTAAGTTTGATAAGAGCCGCTTGCAAGTTTTTGGTAAATTCAGATGAGGAACAGGGCCGAGAAGTGGAGCAAAATATCCGGAAATTCTCGAATTCACGAATCAATATCTTCAATATCCTGTTAGTCCTGCTTTTTGTATCGCTTGTATCCATCACAATAATCATCAGAATCCGTACCTTATCCGTTCCGCTCGAGCGCGATGAAGGCGAATACGCCTACGCCGGCCAGTTAATGCTTCAGGGCGTCCCGCCGTATTCTCTGGCTTATAATATGAAAATGCCGGGTATATACGCCGCTTATGCGGTCATTCTGGCGATTTTCGGCCAGACAGCATCCGGCATCCACCTCGGAGTGTTATTTATCAACGCCGCGACAATCGTACTGCTGTTTCTGCTGACTAAAAAATTTTTCGGGCCGATTGCAGGGGCGGCGGCAGCGGTTTTTTTCGCGCTTATGTCCATAAGCAACGCTATTAAAGCAACGGCGAATGCGGAAAATTTCGTGGTTTTGCTCGCGATAGCTGGAATACTCCTTTTGGTGAACTTTACCGAATCGAAGAAAACACTCTCGCTGGCAGCAGGGGGTCTGCTGTTAGGCATAGCGTTTATGATGAAGCAGCACGGAGCGGCGTTTATAATTTTCGGTTTTTTATTTCTTGTTTGGCGGGAGATTAAACACAGGCCGCTGAATTGGAAGCGTCTTATATTTGTAAGTTTAGTATATGGTTTTTGTGCAATTTTACCTTTTTTGATTACGTGCCTGATTTTATGGCGGTGCAGCGTATTCGGGAAATTCTGGTTCTGGACATTCGAATACTCACGGCACTATATAAGCATAATATCTCCGCTTACGGGCTTTAAGGTACTGAAGATTGTTTTGGGCGATATATTTTCAGCGTCAATCTTTTTGTGTTTATCGGCTTTGCTGGGATTTTTAAGCATTATCTGGAACAGAGAGATTCGCAGACAATGGGTATTTCTCGTTTTTTTCTTTATATGTTCTTTTCTGGCGGTATGTCCGGGTTTTTACTTCAGGCGTCATTATTTTCTTCTTTTTCTTCCCGCACTTTGCATACTTGGTTCCGTCGGCGTTATCGCGATACGGGATTTGCTGGGCAAAGTTATAAAATCGCAACGGCGGACGCAGTTTATCGCGATATTGATTGTTTTGGCGATTTGGCTTCAGAGTTTTTACAGCCAGAGAGATTATCTGCTCGAATCGGACCCTGTTAAAATATCAAGAATCGGCTTTGGTTTAAATCCTTTTCCGGAGATTTTAAAGATAGCCGAATATATAAAGGCCAATTCGAATAAGGAAGACAAGATAGCTGTGTTCGGCTCTGAGCCTCAGATATTCTTCTATTCTCAAAGACGTTCAGCAACTCCTTATATCTACGTTTATCCGTTGATGGAACCGCAGCCTTATGCGTTAAAGATGCAGCATGAAATAATTAATCTGATAGAGGCGGATAACCCGCGGTTTGCGGTAATAGTGAAGGTTTTTCCCTCGTGGCTGGTTTGGGAGGATACAGACAGAACTATTTTAAAATGGATAGACTCATATATTCTTCCGCGCTACCGGCAAATTGGTTTGGTAGAAATGCTCTCTATGAAAGAAACATCATATCGGTGGGATTCGGCGGCCAAGCCCTCGAGAGAAGACGGCTGGATATTTATAGGCGAACGGGGCGATTGAATTTGGCACTTTAAATGGACGCTGTTTATAAATATAATGCTTTATATGAACGATAGACCTACAGTACGTATGCGGATGCGAAGGCTTAGAACGTCCGACTCGATGCGCCGTCTTGTCAGCGGTGTCGGTGTATCTGTCGATAATCTTGTCAAGCCGCTGTTTGTCTGCCCCGGCAAAAATATCAAAAAACCAATTAAATCTATGTTCGATTGTTTCCATTTTTCAC
>PGYD01000138.1 GCA_002839495.1 Planctomycetes bacterium HGW-Planctomycetes-1 | reverse complement strand
CCGCCGGCGTCTTTGACCTTACTAACATTGCCGTATTTATCGTATTTGTACTCGGCGGTGATATTAAGGCCTTGGGTCTCATCAGCATCGACAACGATTTTCCAAAGTCTGCCGCAATTGGGATCATCGGCATTACTGTCATCATAATACAGGTATTGAGTCTTTATGCCGTCAACAGAAGTTATGGTTTCGATCTGCCCGTGTTCGTTGTAAGTAAGGCTGATAACGGAGGTTACGTTTCCATCGACAGTTTCGACGCTCGGATATGTAATGCCGATTAAATTGCCGTTCGATTCGTTATAGTCGAAAATTGTTGTGTTATTTTCCGCATCGGTAATAGTCGCAACGAAATCGAAGTTAGGCTCGTAAGTATAGGAAGTAATAATATTCGCATCGCCATCGTTCGGCTCGACTACTATACGCAGAACATTTCCCCTTCCGTCATATTCATATTCCACCCAGTTGCCTTTAGGGAATAACGTTCTGCTGATTTTTTCAACATCCGGGTCATATTCATAAGCAGTTGTATAACTATAGGGGTCATCCAATCCGGCAGTGTTCGAATCAATCGACCCGACAGTATTGCCAAGGGAATCGTAATAAACAGTGTTGATATTTCCTTTTCGGTCGATTACGGCTGTTCTGCCATTATTGGGGTCGTAATTAAATATATAATTGGCATCGCCGATAGTTTGAGTCTCAACTCTATCGAGCCAGTCATAATAATTTACCAGCCAAACCTGACTGTTGGCATCGGTAATATTCCGGAGATTGTGCCTTGAATCATAAGAGTATGTCGTTGTTAAGCTGTTCGGATGCTCGCTTGTCGCCGGAGTGGTTACCGCCAAAAGATTATTCGTCGCCGAATCGTATGTATAAGTCCAAGTCCTATCGGCAAAATCGGTAATTGTTGACAGCAAACCATCGTTGTTATAAACCAGCGTAATATTCCTGTTCAAATCGTCCGTTATCGCGGTCAGTTTTTTATACAGGCCGCTTCCGGTATAGGAAAAACTGATTGCGCTGCCGGACAAGTCCTCTATGCGACTAATGCAGCCGTCGGAATCGAATCCATATTTCATTCCGCCTTTTTCGTATAGCGTAAAAAGGCCATCTTCTTTTAAAAAGTAATCTGAAATATGCGCTGGGCCGGTATATTTTGAACCACTGATTTTGTTATAAGCAACTCTGTGGTTCCGACCGTCATAAAAAATAATTGAAGTTTCATTTACCTCAAGTACTTTCAGATTGTAATTCATATCCCAGTTGTAGCCGAAACGGCCTGATTTACCGTCCGGACCAACAGGTGTGTTAAAATCGACAAACTGCGACCACGCCCCACGGTTGTCTTTCACCCTGTATGAGCAGTGATATATGCCTGGAACTGTAAATCTGCAGCTCGGCGTATTTGTATCTGCCCCTGAAATATCATAAGCCTCCGGTGGAAATACCCACTGATACTGAGTAATCCAGCCGTCCTTATCATAACCGCCTCCTATAAAATTAACTGTCCCATACGCAGTAAAATCATTCTGGTAAGACCTTAGAATCACAACATCAAACTTTCTGCCTTTAATAACCAAATCAGTCGCCGAATAAGCGAACTTTCCGTTAACAAGACGAACCGGGTCGCCTCCCACAGGGTCTTCCTCTTTTGGGTTACCTTGTGTCGGTTGATTTGGGTCTCCGCCTGCATTGTTCGGATCGTCCGGGTCGTTATTTTGTTCGACACTCGGAGAATTATTAGCTTCCGGCGGATTATTTGATGGAGGAGGAGGAGGAGGAGGCGGAGGAGGCGGAGGAGGACAAGCCATCGCCTGAATAAAAAATACACCAATTATGATTATTGCAAACGCCGGAAAATATTTATGTAAAGTATTCATTACGTTCTCCTAATATAATTACCGCTCCTTCTCTATCGATTGCTCTGTAGCCAATCACTTGCATACTGTGCGTATTTACTTCGCGGACAATCCGCAAGCAATCTGGTATACTGTAAATTAATAATAGGCCTGGCCTGGGTTTCTGAAATCTGTTTATTATGCAAAAGTATTTCATAACAATGCCCCCGCGCAAACAGGCAATAATCCGCATATTGATGCTTCGGGTCCGCCTGATACGCATTTTGGAAAGCCTCGGCCGCTTCTGCATAATCGCCTGCAGCCTGACAGCTAAGCCCCTTTACATAAAAAACTGATGCCTTCAGCATACTGTCGGAAATATCCTGCTTAGTCATACCATCGAGCAATTCGACGGCTTTCCTCAAAAAAACCTTATTGCCGGCCTCTTGTTCAACGCCTGCATTCAATCCCTTCTCATAACATGTTTCTGCTATGCCAAATACGGCTTGAGGTAAATCCGGATGGTTTTTAAAATCAGCAATTAAGTTATTAATATCTGTCTGGGCCGCGGCATCATTACCAAGCAGGACATTTAACTTTGCCATGCTCGTTTTTGTCCATATCGCCTGCTTAGTATTAGGCCTTGCCTTTGACAGGTCGATAACGTATCGATAGAGTTGGCCGGCCTTGTCATAGTTTCTCTGTTTGCAGTACGCATCTGCTATCTGACGGACAGCATTTGCCATGGATTCATCTTTAGGGTATCTGGCAAGCAATTTATCAACAGCAGCTTGAGCGGCCTCCGTTTCACCG
>PGYD01000137.1 GCA_002839495.1 Planctomycetes bacterium HGW-Planctomycetes-1 | reverse complement strand
GTCAACGCTCTCCTCACGGTCTCACCAGGAAATGAACACTGGACCTTCCGCGTCGATTCCTTGACTGGCGTGGTGCAAGTCATTCCCGAGCCGGCAACGATTGCCCTTCTTAGTCTTGGTTTAGCGCTGATTCGCAGGAAACGCTAATTTTACGCTAATACGGCTAATTACTTTCTAAAAGTATTAGTTAGCCAATGATTTTGTACGAGTTTGGGGCCTGTGCCGGGGCAAAAGCTGCCGGCGGCGGAAAAAATACAATGGCCTCAGCGATTATCGGCGCAATAATCGGGGCAATCCTCGGCACTATACTAATTCCAATCCCGATTCTCGGAACATTGCTCGGCGCTTCGATAGGGGCGGGGATAATGGTTTTAATCGCTGAAAGAAAAGCAGGCAAAGAATTAAAACAATCGCTCAAAACCGCAACTGGGGCAGGATTGGGACAGATTTTTGGAACAGGTGCGAAATGTCTCATTGGCCTCGCTATCTGGCTGCTCTTTACAATAACGGCTTTTTTCTAAATTATTGAGTCTCGCTTTGGCCTTTGCTGATTTTCTTTTCAAAAGGTGGCAGAAGCCGCAGTACAATCAAGGCCAGAATCGTGGCGGCAATCGCAAGAGAATACATCTTTATACCGCAGGCCATTCCGATACTCGCAGCGACCCATATAACAGCGGCGGTCGTCAGGCCTTGTATGCCGATGCCGCTGTGGATTATCGCCCCGGCGCCGAGGAAACCGATACCCGTTACAATTTGTGCTGCTATCCTGCCAGGCTCAGAGCCGCTAATACTGGTCGAGATAACCGTAAAAATACAGGCGCCAAGACAAATCAAAGTATTTGTGCGAAGACCGGCCGCTTTGCCGTGCAGTTCCCGTTCGAGACCGATTATTCCGCCAAGAACTACGGAGACCAAGAGCGGCGCAATGTTCTCCCAATTTATTTCCATCTCTTAAACTCCTTCAAATTCCTTATATAAATATACCCAAAATTCTGCCTTAAACAACTAATTATCTCCGGACTTCGAAAATTACTGCTTTAGGCTTTGGGATATTATGAAGTGGCTTATAGTAAATTAAAATTTTTCATTTAACCCCCTTGCCAAATTCAACCCCATGCCTATATTGGAGTTTATGCTTGTCGCCTCAAAACCTGACACGTTTGAAAAACTTCAGCTTTTAAGTCGGGATTCGCAATACGACCTTGCCTGTGCCTGCGGAAGCAATAAATTCGACCGAAGAACCCGCGACAGAAGCGGCAAATGGATATACCCCGTAACGCTGCCCAACGGCGGCACCGCGATGCTGTTCAAAACCCTTATTTCAAACGTTTGCTCAAGCGACTGCAAATACTGTCCTCTTCGCAGCAATATGGATATCCGGCGTTGTACGCTTAAACCGGAAGAAATCGTAAATACCTTTCTGGACTATTATAATAAAGGCGAGGTATTCGGCCTGTTTCTATCCAGCGGCGTAATAGGCACTGCCGAGGCAACAATGGACAAACTTATTACCTGTGCCGAGATTCTCCGCAAAAAACACCAATTTAAAGGCTATATCCACCTGAAAATCCTACCCGGCTCAAGTCCGGCCGCGATAGAAAAGGCAATATCCGTCTCAAACGCCGTCTCATTGAATATCGAAACACCGGGCAAGGAATTCCTCGAAAGACTGTCCAATAAAAAGGATTTTCTCCGCGATATAGTCGAACCAATGAAACTCATCAGCAGACTCACCCATCAAAGCCGCCGAAAGGTAAAACAAACTACACAGTTTATCGTCGGTGCCGCCGGTGAGACTGACCAACATATTATAAATTACACCGAGGCACTATATAAAAGGATGGGACTAAATCGGGTCTATTTTTCAATATACCAGCATAGCAATACTGAAAACCGCGAAAATACCGATATGCAGGACGGCTTTATGCGGGAACACCGCTTATATCAGGTCGATTTTCTATTCCGTAAATACGGCTTTACTCCATCGGATATTATATACGACAGTTCAGGTCTTTTATCCATCGAAACAGACCCGAAAGAAATATGGGCACAGAAACATCCTGAATTTTTCCCCGTAAGTATAAATACAGCAACAAAATACGAGCTTTTACGGGTGCCGGGACTTGGCCTGACAACGGTCGAGAGGGTCTTGGAAAGGAGAAAAGCGGCAAAAATTTGTTCGATTGACGATATCGGTATTATAGGCAAAAGGCTGCTGAAGGCGTCAAAATACCTGAATTTCGGCAATTTGCCGCAAAATAAGACATTTTTGTTTAATTTTTGACTTGAAAAAGGCCGAGAAATCACTATTATCCTGTACTTCTGTAGTGGATTAAATTTGTGGTTTTTCCCAAGAAAAGGACCCCGTTTTTATGATTAAGGTTAAATCTCGTCTCGGCGAGTCAGTAGAACAGATGGTTAAACGCTTCAAGAAGATGTGCGAAAAAGAAGGCATTATTCGCGACATCAAACGGATAAGCTACTATGAAAAGCCGTCGGAGAAAAACCGCAGAAGAAGACGCAAAGCGGCAAGGTCGGCAAAGTTTTCGAGCAGGTACTAATACTCTGTCATGGTTAATAATATGAAGATAAGCCTGTTGTTTTGCCGATAATGCCAGCAAAGGATAATATTTGTCGGAGGCAAAACAATGGGAACACGA
>PGYD01000026.1 GCA_002839495.1 Planctomycetes bacterium HGW-Planctomycetes-1 | reverse complement strand
GGAAAGCGTAAAATTTTCCACAGGTATACCTGTGGAAGCAGGATTAATTAACGCTGGATACTCTAATTCATAGTGGTACAGTAAATGGGGGAAGGTCATGGAGGGGGAAAAATAAAAATACTGGTTAAGAAAACCTTTCCTTTGGGCATGTTCGAGGAGTTTTGCATAGGAAGAAGGCTGTCCATTTTTATCTGTCCAATTATCTTTCCACTCCCAGATGAAGAGGCACTTTATAATCTGTAGTTTCTTAACGCAACGAGGGATCAGGTAGAACTTGTACAAGTCTTTTTCTATAAGGTCTATGTTGCACTTAAACTCAATTAATACCTTAAATTTCCTTTGCCTTTTTGTGCCTTCGTAAGAAAAATCAATCCTTTTGTTTACAGTGCCATTAAGAACTTTTATATCATCCTGAACTGTAGGCAGTACCTTAAAGTTTTTTCCGGACATGTGTTCATCCATTATCCAACAAGCAAATACCCTTTCGGAAAACGCAGATCTCTTGTTTTTTTGATATGTTTTAATAAAGTTCTTGAAGGAATTCTGTGATAAGTTTCTATTCACCCTGTTATCAAGGAATTTTTTTGAAGAGTTGTTTTCAGTGATATATTGGCTAAACTCTTCCGGAGTATCAAAATGTCTCATAATCTTTTTCCTCTTTTAAAATTTTTATCGATTACAACGTAAAGCAGTGTAAATCCCATGCTAATCCGTGTCAAAGAAAATTTACGCAAACCCTTCGACTTCCTTCGACGATGCTCAGGACGGGTCGCTCAGGGTAAAAGGAAAAGGCCGACGTCTTTAGAACGCCGGCCCTTATAATCCTGGCGATGACCTACTCTCGCCCAAAGGACTACCATTGGCCCGACAGGCTTAGCTTCTGAGTTCGGAATGGGATCAGGCGTTTCACTGCCGGTATAGTCACCAGGAAGTTTGTTAGCGGCTTACGCCGCTTAATATCATATAGCGTAGATGTTCAAATAGCGCGTTTTGAAAAAAACCAATAATCAGTAAATGATTGATATGGTCAAGCGTTCGAGCATTAGTACCGGTTAGCTGAAGCGATTACTCGCCTTACACATCCGGCCTATCAACGTCGTAGTCTGCGACGGCTCTTCATGCCGCACCTACTTCAACCAGAAAAATTCAAATCCTAAATCCTAATCTCTAAATACTAAACAATATCGAATTACCAAAACTCAAACGTTTAAAGCCGTTTAGTTCATTTGAGAATTAGAATTTTGAATTTGTTTAGAATTTAGGATTTAGATATTAGAATTTGACTTTGCTGAGCAAAGTAGGTGCGGCAAAGGAATCCTAATCTTGAGGTGGGCTTCACGCTTAGATGCTTTCAGCGTTTATCCTTTCCCGACTTAGCTACCCGGCTGTGCCCTTAGCAGGACAACCGGTGCACCAGAGGTCAGTACTTCTCAGTCCTCTCGTACTAGAGAAATATCCTCTCAAGATTCCTACGCCCACAGCAGATAGGGACCGACCTGGCTCACGCCGGTCTGAACCCAGCTCGCGTACCACTTTAATCGGCGAACAGCCGAACCCTTGGGACCACCTTCAGCCCCAGGATGTGATGAGCCGACATCGAGGTGCCAAACCGCACCGCCGCTATGGACGCTCGGGTGCGATAAGCCTGTTATCCCCAGAGTACCTTTTGTCTGATGAGCGATGGCCCTTCCACTCAGAACCACCGGATCACTAAGTCCTGCTTTTGCATCTGCTCGACTTATAAGTCTCGCAGTTAAGCACCCTTATACCTTTGCGCTCTACGCGTGATTGCCAACCACGCTGAGGGTACCTTTGAACTTCTCCGTTACACTTTAGGAGAAGACCGCCCCAGTCAAACTGCCCGCCTAGCACTGTTCCATATCCGGATTCACGGAATATGGTTAGACAACTAACATAGCAAGGGTGGTATTTCAACGTTGGCTCCCTGACGTCCGGAAACGCCAGATCAAAGCCTCCCACCTATCCTACGCATGATATGACAGGTGTCAGTACCAGGTTACAGTAAAGGTTCACGGGGTCTTTCCGTCTTGCTGCGGGTATGTGGTATCTTCACCACAAATATAATTTCACCGAGTCCGTTCTTGAGACACTGCTCCAGTCGTTACGCGGTTCATGCACGTCGGAACTTACCCGACAAGGAACTTCGCTACCTTAGGACCGTCATAGTTACGGCCGCTGTTTACCGGGGCTTCGGTCGCCAGCTTCACAGGATTACTCCCATTGACCGGCTTCCTTAACCTTCCGGCACCGAGCACGCGTCATTCTGTATACATCCACTATAAGTGTTAGCACAGAACTGTGTTTTTGATAAACAGTCGCCAGAGCCACTTCACTGCGCCCTCAAGACCAACTGTTACATCGGTCTTGTAGGGACCCCTTATTGCGAACTTACGGGGTCAAATTGCCTAGTTCCTTAAGAACGGTTATCTCGAGCGCCTGAGGATATTCTCCTCACCTACCTGTGTCAGTTTTAGTACGGTCACATTGGATTCAACCGCAAGCAGCTATTTCTCGGCATCTTCTAAATTCACTTCGGTATCAAAAACGACCTCGACCTTTCGGAACCCGCACGACTAATCACGGGATGAACATCAAAAATGCGTCACTACTTACGTCCACCAACATGGTGCAGGAATATTAACCTGCTATCCATCGTCTACGCCTTTCAGCCTCGACTAAGGGGCCGACTAACCCTGGGCGGATTTACCTTCCCCAGGAAACCTTAGGTTTACGGCGAACAGGATTCTCACCTGTTTTATCGTTACTCATGCCGGCATAATCACTAACAGCCGCTCCACGATTCGTTACCGTATCGCTTCTACGCTGACTGTTACGCTCTCCTACCACTTTGATACTGCCCGAAGGCAATATCTAAAATCCGCAGCTTCGGTTTCAAGCTTAATTCCCGTTCATTATCGGCACCAAACTGCTCGGTCAGTAAGCTATTACGCACTTTTTAAATGGTGGCTGCTTCTAAGCCAACATCCTGACTGTCAGTGCAATCTGACTTCCTTATGAACTTAGCTTGAATTCGGGACCTTAGCTGGCGGTTAGGGTTGTTTCCCTTTTGACCACGAATGTTATCACCCGCAGTCTGACTCCCGAGGTAAATTTCACGGTATTCGGAGTTTGGTTGGGGAAAGCAGGCTGGTGGCCCCTTATCCCCATTCAGTAGCTCTACCCCCGCAAAGTATTTACTCGAGGCTAGCCCAAAAGCTATTTCGGAGAGAACGAGATATCTCCACGTTTGATTAGACTTTTACTCCTCCGCACAGCTCATCCCCTAACTTTTCAACGTTAGTGGGTTCGGTCCTCCAGAGATTTTTACATCCCCTTCAACCTGGCCATGCGTAGATCACGTGGTTTCGCGTCTATCACTTGCGACTAATTCGCCCTATTCAGACTCGCTTTCGCTACGGCTACTCCGCTTAACGGATTAACCTTGCCACAAACGATAACTCGCCGGCTCATTATGCAAAAGGCACGTGGGCAGGCATTCTGCGACGAATCGCAGCATAGCCCTTCCACAACTGGTAAGTGTATGGTTTCAGGTTCTTTTAACTCCCCTAATAGGGGTTCTTTTCGTCTTTCGCTCGCGCTACTTTTTCACTATCGGTTGTCGAGTAGTACTTAGCCTTAGAGAGTGGTCTCCCTAGTTTCGCACGGAGTTTCACGGGCTCCGTGCTAATCTGGAACATCGGTATAACGGAGGGCTCTCGCTTTTATCTACAGGACTATCACCTTCTACGGTTCAGCTTTCCAGCTGATTCAACTTGCGATGCCTTTGTAACTCCTAACCGATGCCCGCAACCCCGACCCGAAGGTCGGTTTGGGCTGGTCCGTTTTCGCTCGCCGCTACTAACGGAGTCTCGGTTGATTTCCTTTCCTACAGGTACTTAGATGTTTCAGTTCCCTGCGTTCGCTTCTGCCGGCCTATGAATTCAGCCGGAGATGATTCCAGTTTCCTGGAAACGGGTTTCCCCATTCGGACATTTCGGGATTAACGGTTGCTAGACACCTGCCCCGAACTTATCGCAGTCTGCCACGTCCTTCATCGCCTCTCGACACCTAGACATCCCCCATACACCCTTAGTAACTTGACCATATCAATCAAAAACTGATTGAGGTTTTTCATAATGGCGCTCGGTGAAAGTTGTGTATATGTAATCCACAACCCACCTTGAGACATCTACGCTATTTACTTTTAAAAGAGCATTACTGATGCCCTCCTTCGCTAAAGCTACGAAGGGCATTCTGCTTAGCCCTTTAGGGGCGATGCAGAATGGAGATGACAGGGATCGAACCTGCAACCTCCGGCTTGCAAAGCCGGCGCTCTCCCAGTTGAGCTACATCCCCGAGACCGCTGCGGCGGAAATCCGAAGCACGAAATCCAAAATCCTAAACAAACTCAAAAACCTAATTTTTAAATATTCAAAATACTTTGAACATTCGAGCTTTGGTAATTTGATATTGTTTCGGATTTAGATATTCGAATTTCGAACTTTCTAAGCCAGTGGGCCCGGGAAGAGTCGAACTTCCGACCTTGCGCTTATCAGGCGCACGCTCTAACCAACTGAGCTACGAGCCCAAAACCAATCATACTTACTGGTTTCGCCAAAGCCGTTGTTCAGACTCAATTGAACCATATTTTAAAACTTTTTAAAGAACCCTTCTTCGCTAAAGCTACGAAGGGCTGTGCCCTAAAAGCTTCAGCGAAGCAAGATGCCCGTCTATGCCAAAGCGTCAACGCGACAGGCAAACAAAAATGCCGCTGTACTTAACTGTCAGCGACATTCTGATAGACGCGAAATCGTAATTATTTACACATCGCCAGTCAAGGACAAAAATCAACGATTTTTAAAATTTCTCGCAATTCTTCTCCGAATAAACTCTTCCACCACCATTTCCGCCGTCGCCAAGGGCTATTGCGGACTTGTGCTATGAGATTTCCAACCACATTGCAATTTGGCAAATATATCTGCGTTTCAATATATAGTCAAGAAGATTATTTTAAATAATTTAGAGCCATAAAGGCATAATAAGCCTGACAAAAAAGAGGCAAAATGTCTATTATAAAAAGACGGGGGTTTTAGAACAAGAAATGAAATTTGCTCATCAGGATTAGGTTTTTGATAATTTTCCGCGGCATAGGAATAAACCCAACCCCAACAGAAACACGGTCGCAGGTTCCGGAATCGGCGGATTGACCCAATCGGGGTCATACGTAACAAGGTAAAGATTTCGGTCGGCTGCATCCGGTTTGAGCAGCAGCCAATCCAAAAAAGCATTATAATGCTCCTTATAGACTGTAGTGCCGATATCACTCATAATGCTCGTGCTGTCATAAACCGGATTTTCGGGATTAACCAACGGGCCATCATATTCATCATATAAACCGAGCAGATGTCCAACGTTATGCGCCACATCCCTGCTGGCAGAGGCGATGTCCCAATCTACTTTACTGTGAACCGAGCTTGTCAATTGGCTGCAAAAAACGACGTCAAAATTAATGCGATAACGACAACGAGAGCTTTTATCATAAATATCAAATTTACCGTTCCAAAAATTTTCTATGCCGGCTTCCCAAGACTGTGCTAAAGACGAATCTGGGTCAAGACCTCTCTTATACAGCCGAAGCTCAACATTCAATTCGAGATTGCTGAACCCTATATTATATTTGTAGTCTAATGTGTACAACGGACCTGTTAAAGTGCCGGAAATTGTGTTCACATCAATATCGTGTATATAATCGGCAAAACAGCCGGAGACAATCGCAACCGAGAGAATGAACGCTATAAAAAATCGCTTCTTCGAAATAAACATTATTTTCGAGTCGCCCTTAAAAAAAACAGTATTTGCCCTGTCAAAAATAAAGACTTACATACGACAAAAATTGTGTTTTCCCATCCCCATTTAAATGCACTATCATCTTACCTGTTTTAACACTAAAAGTCAAGGGATTTTTGCCAAAAGAGGTGTTCGAGCGGAAACGTCCGAGAAAATGCGGTTTTTAGGCAAAACAGGAAGGTTTATCCGGACTTGGCTTCGTTGACCTTAACCGTGAAACCTCCGCAACTTTTACCGTTCAGGGCTTCAATGGCGGCTTTGGCCTCTGCATCGCTGCTCATTTCTACAAAGCCGAACCCTTTGCTTTTGCCTGTTTGGCGGTCGGCAACTATATAGGCTTTTTCAACTTTTCCAAATACCGAAAACAGGGCTTTCAGGCTTTCGCTGTCGGCATCAGGACTTATATTTCCAACATATATTTTTTTTCCCAAGATTTTTCTCCATTAGCAGTTCATCAAAATTTACAGGCTAATATCATATATCAAATTTGCGAGAAATTAAAATTATATTACTTTTTCAGCAAGGCCTTTTCAAATTCGTCGAGAATAAGTTTCTTTGCTTTTTCGAGCGGGCCTTTTAGGTTGACGCCCGATGCGACTTTATGACCGCCGCCGCCGAGGTCTTTTGCGATTTTCTGGACATCGACGCTGCCGTTGCTTCGCAGCGAGCAGCGGAAACCGCCGTCTTTAAGTTCGACAAACAGAGCGGCTGCCTCGACAGTGCTGATTCGCTGTGATTCATTGACGAAATCTTCAGTATCGGAGCCGGTTGCGCCGGTCTCTTCGAAGTCGGAGCGAGAGATAAACTGCAAAACGATTTTGCCATCGTGATAAAGCTCTATTTTGTTGAGCATTCTGGCAAGCAGTTTGAGTCTTTCGGGCGAATAGTTCTGGAACATTTCGTGATAGACAACGGACGGCTTTGCTCCGAGTTCGATAAGAGCCGAGGCGTTTCGCATTACCCTGCTGTCGGTATTGTCGAATCTGAACCAGCCGGTATCGGTTGAAATCGCGATGAAAAGTGCTTCGGCGATAACAGGCGTGATTTGCCATTTTGCGAATTTGAGCAGGTCATAGACAATTTCGCCGGTTGCCGCCGCCGTATCGTCGATGACCTCGACATCGCCCAAACCGTCGCCTGTAACGTGATGGTCGATGACGAGTACGGGGATTTTCGAGGTCTTGAGCCATTTGTCGAATTCGGGAAGCTGAACATAGCTGTTCGTATCGACGATTATAACAAGGTCGTATTCGCCGACCTGTAGGTCTTCGATTTTCATATCATTTCCGAGCACCGGAACAGGCGGACTGAAGAGATTATTGTACCATCGGGCCGGCGGAGAGAGCAAAATCGGCTGGACGGCTTTTGAGAGCTGCTTTGCGGTTTTGCATAACGCCTTTATACAGCCGACCGCATCGCCGTCAGGACGGGTGTGAGAAGTAATGAGCCAATTCTTTTTGGCATTCATCAAATCAATCGCTTTTTTGAAATCATCTGTAATAGACATATAAATCCTTAAAAAGAACTAATTTTTAACAACTCCTCGGAGCCCAAGTGATAGCGCACAGGGAGGGTTGCTCCTGTCGCTTTCGCTCCGAACTTCGCTCCTGTCGCTTTCGCTCCAGGCTCTGTTGTTTTTGTACAACCATAAGCCATCCTTCTGCCTTGTCCATCTCTAACATATTGTATCGCAGCATCAAGTTTTTCTTTTGTCCATAAATATTTTGTACTCCCATGCGTTGTCCAAAATTTCAATTTATTAACGCCTAAAGCACGCAAATTTCTCGTTGAATAAGATTTCAATACAGACATTATTTTTTCAGGTTTTTCCGAGGCCGAAACAACAATATGAATATGGTTACTTCGCACATGTACCGCATAAGCAAACCAGTTCCTAAAATCGCATTGGCCAAGTACAGCATTTAATACGATATTTCTACAATTTTCGTCAAGCAAAACTCTATCATTTTTCAAAAGTTTACAATCTTGCCGCTCAAACTCTTTTTTCTCCGACAAAAAATCACTCCCATATTCGTTATGGTCTCTGTCAACACTGCCGCGTTTATCACCATGCAGCCAAGTACCATAGGTTGTAAAAGTTATCAAATATGCCAATGGATAATTCATTTTTCTAATTTCTCCTGTCGCTTTCGCTCCGAACTTCGCTCCTGTCGCTTTCGCTCCGAACTTCGCTCCTGTCGCTTTCGCTCCAGGCTCTGTTAACTGTTTAATATATTTTCCGCTTTTCGGCAGTCTTTTGCAATTTGCTCGGCCAGTTCTTTCGGCGATTTAAATCTCTGCTGGGTGCGGATAAAATCGATAAAGTCCATCGCGAGATATTTGCCGTATAAATTTTCGCTTTTTTTGTCGAGAAGATGCGCCTCTATAAGCAAAGGGTGCTTCGAGACAAAAGTTTTTGCCCTGCCGAGACTGAAAACGGCCGGGATTTTCTGCTCGGCCATGCAAAGTTCTTCGAGCGTATCGGCAACGGAGACAAAACCTGCGTAAACACCATCGACAGGAATAATCTGGTCGTGCGGGTCGATGTTCGCCGTCGGAAAACCGAGTTCTGCGCCTTTGCCGCGGCCTTTAATGACATTGCCCATAAGACGGTACGGTCGGGAAAGCGCCTTTGCGGCATCGGCAACAGCGCCTTTGTGAAGCAGATGACGAATCAGCGTGCTTGAAATCCGCGCTGATTTATTATTGATAGTCATACGCTCGGCATCGACAATAGCAGTATCGAATCCGAAGGTTTTGCCGAGCTGGACGAGGGTTTTCGCATCACCGCTGCGGCCGTAACCGAAATGAAAATCGTCGCCTTCGACAACGGCCTTGGGCGAGATGGTTTTCATCAGGAATTTTTCGACAAAATCCTGCGGCGAGAGCGTAAGCATCTGGTAGCTGTCCTTTAAAACAACCAGATAATCGACTTCTGCCGCCTCGAGCAAAGCCGTTCTCAGCAGTAAAGGCGTCAGAACTCGCGGCATCTGCTCAGGATGAAGAATTGCGACCGGATGAGGGTCGAAAGTCAGCACGACAACCGGACAATTGCCGAATTGGGCGGCGATTTGACGGGCTCTGCGGAGTATGGCCTGATGGCCGAGATGGACGCCATCGAAATTGCCGATGGTCAGGCAGCAGCCGTTTAAAGTCTTGTCAATCTTTTCGAGCTTATCTATAGTCTGCATAAGGCTGTTATTTTACGCCTAACAGGCGATTCGGGCAAGAAATTTAAGGACGATAAAAAATAGAGTTTTTTGTCGCAATCGGTCGATTTTTCTGATAAATTGTTTTTGAAATACAGGAGCTTGAAAATGGTTTTGCGAGACCCTGACAATCCGCTGTTCGACGGCAATAACCCGCCGATTCCGGAAGTTGTGCACGCGCAAATCGCGGCGATGGGAAGGGAATTTTCGCAACAGCAGACAGAAGATGCTTATCAGCGAGTCCAAAATCTTTACGAATTGAAAATGAGAATCTATCCGGAGGAAATCGAGGCGATAGCGGACGAAATACATATTCAGCCGAAAATCGGCTGGGACCTCGTTTCAATTATGATAACTATCGGGCCGAACGTAATGCCGGCGGCAAAGGTTATACTGAATTCGCCGGACGGAAGAAGAATCTCATCAGAAGCCGGCGGATACAACTCGACCGATGCGATATGCTCGGCTATCTCGGAGGCGACGGGAATAAGAATATTCCTGAAAGATTTCGAGTTTCATACGATAAGCGGCGGAACGAATTCGCTCGGACAGGTAAACGCGACCGTCGAATACCATAACCAGCAGGTCAGAACGACGGCCTGCTCAATAGATATGCTCGAAGCGGCCGCGAAGGCCTACCTTATCGCTATAAATATCGTGCTGGATAGAATCAATCAACAACTCGAATAACAAAACCGCAAGCAGCTGTGTGTTTCGACAGTAAAATCGAAGGCGACGAAAGCTTATAATGAGGCAGCGAAAAAATACCACGAGGGGTTTGTAGTGTTAAATTTTGATGAGCATCAAGCCCTAACTGCGCAGGGACAATTTAAATAACCACTAAAAGAATTGCAATTTGACAAGGACAGTCTAAAATTAGTCTGCTTACAGGATACAGAAATGACAGAAATAGAACTCGAAAAATACTCGTCAGCATTCACCCTGGCCGATATGGAAATATTCGTATTTCCAGAGCTAATGTATTCACTTCTACTGGCCAATATAATGAGCCCAACCGTCTGGAAATGGCGAGATGAGGCCTGCTTCAAAAAACTGGAAAATAAAGACCCATACAAAAAACTAATGCGGCTGCGACAATTCATTATGGATGAATTCGAGTTCAACCTCGACCTCGAAACATGGGGACTAACCGATAAAAACGCCGAAATCAAAAGATTCGAAAAATTCCTCCCAGCAGAGGAAATCTCCAAAAGCAACGCATTGTTCGGATACGAAGGAGACTCCTACTACTACGACGTCGATATCCGAAAACACTTCGGACTCGATAAATACAACAGCGATATAATCCCATACTGGAAAACCGAAACCATCGAAGCTATGAACGCCTTCCGTCACAAACCCGGATACAGAGGCGGAGCAGGCGAATGCGTCTCATTATCGACCCTCTACGCGGCGGCGGCAGTTATCGTGTGCGGAATCCCGCTCGACGATATCTATATGGTTCTTACGCCGCTGCACTCGCAAAACTTCATCGATATCAACGACGGCGTAATTACCAATAACAGAAGACTTGTTACCAAAGCGATGTGGTTCAACGGCACAGAACTTTCCAATAAGGCCCAGCGGGCACTGAGAAACGAACAAATAACCATCGTTGCCCATTCAAGCGGGCTTGTTCACTGCCTCTATAAAGACGCCACAATCGATAAAAATATCTACGACAGTTTCAGCGGCAAACTGGCAAATTTCCTGAAGACGGAACTGTTAACTGATATGATGGTTAATTTCCTTCGGGCCAATATTGATTACCGAAAGCATTTCCAGTTCTGCCGATACTGTCATTCAAATATACAGTTTATCAAAGCAGAGGACCTTTTCAAATACGAACACCTAAAGCCGGTGAAGGTTGCCGACTGCACGCATAAACAACTGCTCGAAGAAGTTTTCGACGGAGAATTTTCAAATGAGCCTTTTCCGAACCGAATTCGCTGCGACCAGTTTAAGGAATATATGGCAAAGAAAAAGCCCGATATAAACACCGAAGCAGGCAGAAATGAATTAACCAAAGTCCTGTCAGACTATATTCCAGATGCCGAGAAATTCGTTAATGAGCTTTACGATTTTCTGCATATCGAGCCGAAACTGCCTTTGGGAGAAAAAAATTATACTCCAAGCGAGCCGATAAAAATCTCGCCCGATATGTCCAGAGAACAAATTATCGATTACCTGCGGAGCATAAGAGATAAAAATATTACAGCAGACCTTGCGTTTTACGCATACCGCGATATGGAAAGCTGCGATTGGCGGCCTTTTGTCAAATCGGCGAGCGAGCGAAGTCCCATCTCAATAGAGAATACCAAAGATAAAACAATAGAGCAATGCTATCAATGGCTTAAAGATATGCCGAACGAATCTATATACGATAATAAAAGATTGGCGCAGCCGGACGAGGTTGCTAATTACGCCCGCGGCGACGGCATTGAAAAATCGTTCACGCTTGCCAATATCCTGCATAAAAGAGAGCCGGATAAGGAAATTACCATCAGGATAGATAAAGATAGCGTTGTTGTCGAAGCGGGTAAGAGGTTCGAGTTTGAGAGCGCAAAGGGTTTCAGTAAAGAAATAAAAATTAGTGGAGAAGAATATGAAATACGGTAAGAAAATAAAAAATAAAAAATAAAAATGACAAATTAAAAATCAAAAAGCGGGTACCTTTGTACCAATATAAATAACTTTAAAAAAGCCGTGTTCGATTTGCACGGCACAATAATGATGATTCATTCAGAAGCATTGAAAGGGGTTTTTTCTGTAACCACGGCAGATGGCCAAAACATAGACTCACAAAGTAAACATGAAGATATTATTGAGATCAAACCAAATTTTTGTGGGATTGGTCTGAATCTTAATGCTTTAATTAGAAAAATATTCAAGATAGTAGCCATTAAATGGTTAAAACGCCGCCATGCCGGCGACGGCTAAACGAAATTTAAACTCCCTGTGCTGCGACTTGGGCTCTGCGCCCGTTTTTATTGCTTGTATTTATCAATCGGCAATGACAGAGTCTTGGATTTTGTCAGGTCGATGAAACTTCCTTTTTGAGCGGCTCTAATCTGAATCGTGCCAAACTCAGTAAAAGTATTATAAAGAATCGTCAGCTTCTCCTCATCCCTTGCCTCGAGGTTTTTGCTCCAATCGCCCTTCTTTGCGCCCCATCTTATTTCCGTATCGTCCTTGGCATAAAAAACAATGTGCGGCTGAGAAGAACTCCTGCGGCCGTCAAAATTACTCATATCTACGGCCTTTATCTCGGCAAGAAGCGGCTTTTGCGGAGTAACCTGAGCATCCATCTTCGCCAAAAGCTCAATAAGCTCAATGGCAGCGGCAACATCGGCACCCTGCCACTTCTCACCGACAGAACGCGAAGTAAGCATATAGGCTGAAACGCCGGTAATCTCAGGTATTATAAGTTTATCAACAGGAACATAATCCAAAACAACAGACCGTGCATCTACGAAATATTGGCCAACCTGAGCCTTTATCAGCGCAACCGGCCTTCTGTAATCGGCTTTTACAATTATGTTTTCCGAACCGACCGTTACCCGAACATTATAGAGCCAGGCGAGCGTGCGGAGATTTTCGCCGATTTGTCTGGCAGTATTCTCATCAAGGAGAAACTGGACGCCGCCTATGCCCGCCGTTTCGACAATGCGGTTTTGAAGCTGCGGGCTGAGCCAATCGGGAACATCGAGAAGCTCGAGATTGAGAGACCTTGCGGCCGGGCCGGAGGCCTTCTTTACGAACCTGTCCATAAAAATGAAACCGGCAACGAGAGCAACGGCAAGGACGATGAATACAAATATGAGAAGCGTATTGCGGACAGCGTGAGAGCGCTGTTTCTTTTCGGTTTTAGTGAGCTTTTTTTTGAAGCTGAACCATGATTTAGCGTTTTTGGCGGCCAAATTTAACCTTTCCTGTTGAGAGCGGCCTGTATAATTCGCAGGCACAGTTGTGTCATATCCATACCGGCTTTTGCGGCGGCCTTGGGCAAAAGCGAATGGCTCGTAAAACCGGGAATCGTATTTATTTCTATAACGTAAGGCGTTCCGTCGCCGCTTAAAATCAAATCGACCCTGCTGAAGTCTCTGCAGCCGAGAGCTTTAAAACTTTTCAGGGCTGTATCGTATATTCTATTCAAAGTTTGGGCATCGTCAATCGTATCGAACAAATATTGGGTGTTATCGTCGTTGTATTTGGCATCATAATCGTAAAACTGATGAACGGTTTTAATCTCTAAAACGGGCAGCGTTGTGTTTTCAATGATGCCGACGGTAATTTCTCTGCCGGTTATAAATTCTTCGAGCATACAATCGCCGAACTGAGCGAAACATTCCTCAGCGGCGGATTCGGCATTTTCCAAACCGTTGACGATTTGGATTCCGACGCTGCTGCCCTGCCTGATGGGCTTGATTACGAATTTTTCGCCCATAGTTTTCATTGCAGGAGCTATATCGGCTAATTGCCGCTGATTTCTTATTTCAAACGAACGAGGGGTCGGAATACCCGACTTTTCGAGGGCTTTTTTGCAGGCCATTTTGTCGAATGCCAATCTGCTGGATTTGGAATCGCAGCCTGTAAAGAGCAGTTTTTTGCGTTCGCAGATTTCCTGCATATCGCCGCCTTCGCCGAATTCGCCGTGGAAGGCGAGGAAAAAAATGTCTATGCTTTTGTCGTCTAAAATCCAGGGCTTGTCCGGCAGAAAATCGTGGGCGATTATCTCAAGATTTGGGGCTTTCCTGAGGGCATCGGCGATACTTTTTCCGCTGGCCAGGCTTATCTGGCGTTCCGAACCGACAGCCCCCATCAAAACCGCAACTTTTAAACCGCCCGATGTATTAAAATCCATTTATATTATGCCAATCTTTTTAAAAAGAAGTAAGGAAACAAGGAAGTAAAGATGTAAGGAATGCTTTCGTCAGTTTCCCCCTTACTTCCCTGCTTCTTTAATCCTTTACTTCCTTATATTAACCAACTAACGATTTTTACCAGATTTCGAGTTCGAGTTCGAGTTCGACATCGAATTTTTCCTTTACCTGCTGCTTTATCGTATCAATCAGCGAAATGACGTCGCCGCTCTTGCAGCCTTTTTCGGCAATGATGAAATTGGCGTGCTTTTCGCTGACGACCGCTCCGCCGATTTTCGTGCCCTTAAGGCCTGTTCGGTCAATCATCGCCCCTGCGCTCATACCGCGTGGATTTTTGAAGACACAGCCCGCGTTTCTGGTATTAAGCGGCTGTGTGTTCTTTTTGTAAATCCAGACTTCCTTAACGGTTTTGAGGAGCTGCTGAGGGTCGGCTTCGTATAATTTCATCTTGGCGGCAAGAATAGTTTTTACCGTGATATTCGTCTGCCTGTAATCAAATGACAGTTCTGGTTTTGCTTTTTCAAAAATATTTCCCTCGCTGTCCATCAGTGTAACCGATTCTATAGATGAGCCGAGGTCGCCGAAGATACCGCCTGCGTTCATTCTGACCGCCCCGCCGATAGAGCCGGGGATTCCGGCAAGGACTTCGATGCCGCCCAGACCCCTGCGGACACAATCGAGCACGAGCTTGCCCAAATCGGCGCCCGCGCCTGCGGTGAGGACAAGGCCGTCGTGTTTGACTTTGCAGAATTCTTCGCTGTCAAGTTTTATGACGGCTCCTTTTACGCCTTCGTCGCGGACGAGAAGATTAGAGCCGAAGCCGAGAACCCTCATCGGCACGTTGTTTTCCGAACAGCGTTTGACGATGTCGGAAAGCTGAGCAACGGTTTGCGGACAGATAAAATACTCCGCTTTGCCGCCGAGCCCGAACCACGTGCTTTGGCCGAGAGGATAGCCCTTTTTAACGATTTTTTCCAAGCCAGTGAATATATTCATCCGCAATTTTCCAGACATTTCCGGCTCCCATAGTAATCAATATATCGCCGGATTCTACATTAGTTTTTAGAAATTCGCAAATTTTTTCAAAAGAACCGATAAATACCGCTTCGCTGCCCTTTCGCTTTATCGCATCGACGAGGACTTGCGAATTGACCTCGCTTTTGGATTTTTCGGTGTCCCTGACGAAATAGATGTCCGGCACAATGGTCATATCGGCCAGTTTGAAACTTTCGGCAAAGTCTCTGAGCAAAAATCTTGTCCTGCTGTACTGGTGGGGCTGGAAAACACAGAAGATTTTCCTGCCGTCGTATTTCTGTCTCACAGCCTTTAGGCTGGCCTTAATCTCGGTCGGATGATGGGCATAATCGTCGTAAATTGTAATGCCGTTTAGAACGGCTTTTTTCATAAGCCTTCTGTCCATACCATCGAATTCGCCGAGGACGGCGAGCACATCTTTGCCGTCAAGTCCGAGCGTTTCGGCAGCGGCGATAACGGCAAGGGCGTTTTTGACGTTATGCTCGCCGAGCAGTTTTATGGACGTCCTGCCGATTTCTTTTTCGCCGTTTAGGCAGGTAAATTCCGTCCTGTCGGCGAAAAATTCTATCTGCGAAGCGGAATAATCAAATGTATCTTTCAGGCCGAAAGTCAAAATATGTCTGTCTCTCAATGCAGGAAGCAGTTTGGCGATATTGGCGTCATCACCGCCTGCGATGAGAACGCCGTCCGTTTTTATGCCGTTGGCAAAATCGCCGAAAGCGGAGACAATCTCGCCGATATCCGAGTAATAGTCCAGATGGTCATGCTCGATATTGAGGATAATTCCTATTTGTGGGTGCAGGTTTAGAAAACTCCTGTCGTATTCGCAGGCCTCGGCGATGAAGACCTCGCTGCTTCCGATGCCGGACGACGAGCCGAGCTGGGTGATGTCGGCGCCGACGACAAAATTGGACTCGATGCCGAGCTTTTGAAGGACGTGAACGAGCCAGCCGGTCGTGGTGCTTTTGCCGTGAGTGCCGGCGATTGCGACGCCTTTGTATCTGTCCATAACAAGGCCGAGCATCTGGGCGTATTTATAAACCATTATCTTTCGGCGTCTTGCTTCGAGAAGTTCGGGATTGTCGTCCCTGACGGCGGCGGAAATGACCACGCCGTCGATGTCGTCCGGCAGATTAGTTGTGCTGTGGCCCATTTTAACGGCCGCCCCGCCAGCTGAAAGCCGCTCAGTCAAAACCGAATCCTGCATATCTGAGCCGCTGACGAGGGCCTTTTCCTTCATTAAGACAGCGGCAAGGGCACTCGTGCCGACACCGCCAATACCGATGAAATGATACTTTTTGCCATAAGCCGGCGATTTGGTTTCCATATTTTTGCTGCCAATCGGAACAATAAACTGATGTGCACTCTTAACAGGGCTGTAGTCGGTAATCTTCAAATAAAAACTCCATTTTTTCCTTTAAAAACCTATTTATAGCCTCAAAACCGCCGATTTGCAACAGGAATCCGCAATAGTTTTCCGCAAAATAACCCCTTAAATCAGGCAAATAACAGGTTATTTTCAAATAGTGAAAAATTTTAAAAAAATGCTTGACATTACATACTTTGTATTACATAATATTGATAAGATAACATTTTACAGGAGCATAAATATGAAATTTGAACGTGAACTTTTAAAAGGAGTAGCCCCCGTGGTGGTTCTTGAGATACTTTCGCGCGGCAGGATGTACGGCTATGAACTGTCCGAGGTTATCGAAAACAAAAGCCAAAAAATTCTCACTTTGGGTCAGGGAACGCTTTATCCCCTGCTCTACAACCTCGAAGCACAAAAACTGATTAAAGGCGAATGGGAGACCGCTGAATCCGGCAGAGAACGCAAATACTATTCCATTACGAGCAAGGGCAAGGAAAAACTCGAAACTGATAAGGTGCAGCTTGCGGATTTATTCAGGGCGTTGAAGCTCGTTTTCGGGGCAAGCGTGGCAAATATTTGATTTTTGCCACGGAGAAATAGTAAATATATTTTAGCCACAGAGCGGCTGTGTTTAATTTGTCTGATTCCTTATCATCGTATTGAGTATTATCAACAACTTACGCATACAGGCTGTAATAACCACCTTAAACGCTTTGCCTTCGTCCTCCAATCGCTGCGCAAATCGACGTATCACAGGATTACAATTCCGTGCTGATAATGCAGCCATATAAAGTACACTGCGAACATCTTTGCGGCCGCCCCAGATATGACCTTTGCCAATCCATTTGCCGCTGCTGCGATCGAATGGGGCAAGGCCTGCCAGTGATGCTATCTCCTGACGATTAAGCTCGCCAAGTTCCGGCATTTGTGACAATAACATTGCGCTGGTTTGAGGACCTATGCCAGGAGTGCTGCGAAGGATTTTGTCCTTCTGACTAAAATTATCATCCGATTTAATATGCTCGCTGATAAGTTCATCTATCTGTGCAATTTGATGGTCAAGAACCTTTATTACCTGCTGAACACTCTTGCGAACTTTCTGATGATGGGCCATTGCCAAACGATTAGATTCCTGCGTACGCAGATTATTTAATTGTCTGCGACGATGAACTAATTCAGCCAAATCGGTCATTTGAGCTGTTTTATGGCCTCTGGGAGCAGGTTGTACCAATTGGGCAAACTTAGCTAAAACCTCCGCATCAATCGAGTCTGTCTTGGCTAACTGCCCCATACCTCGTGCAAAATCACGAACCTGACGAGGATTGACTACAACTGCGGGCAATTGAGCTTCGAGCAGTTCGGCGATTATTGGTTTTTCATAACCACCAGTGGCTTCCATAACAACGATGGCAATTGGAAATTCTTTGAGGTGCTTGCAAAGCTGACTATGACCTTGCGGAGTGTTGGGCAGAGAAGTTTTTAGAACATTTGGACAGGATGCAACGCTGAATGTGTCTTTTGAGACATCGATACCGACATAAATTTTTTCAGACATGGTTTTCTCCCTTACTTGCAAATACGAGCTCGCGGTTTTGCGGCGGCTCAAACGGCTGTTCGGGCTGGTCCCATAGCGGCGGCGAGGTTCCTGCT
>PGYD01000025.1 GCA_002839495.1 Planctomycetes bacterium HGW-Planctomycetes-1 | reverse complement strand
GTCAAATTGAAATCGATACAGGTCATAATTTGTTTTAAGTCTTTTGCTTATTTAATGTTATAATAAAACTGTTAAAAGTTAACGGGACAGTACTGATTTCGTATTATAATGATAAAATACTTATGGTGAAGAATAAAAAAATTACAATTTTGACAGATGCGGTCGAACAGCAGTTTTTGCCGTTTATCAGAACGCCGTCGCGCTATATCGGCGGCGAAGTCAACCAGATAAAAAAGAACCTCAACACCTGCGATTTAAAGGTCGCCCTGTGCTTTCCAGACGTCTATGAAATTGGAATGAGCCATACAGGAATGGCGATTGTATATGAGGCGTTAAATCGGCCGCCAAATGTCGCCGCCGAGAGGGTCTTTCTACCCTGGCCCGATGCGCAGGAGATAATGACGCAAAAAAACATACCGCTTTATACCCTCGAATCAAAGGCGAAAGTCGCGGATTTTGACGTTCTGGGCTTTAGTCTTACAAACGAACTGTGTTATACCAATGTCTTGAATGCCCTCGACCTCGCCGGCATTCCGCTGCGGAGTAAAGACAGAGACGCAAACGAGCCGCTGATATTGGGCGGGGCGGGAATGGCGAACTGCTGCGAACCTGTCGCGGATTTTTTCGATATGTTCCTGCTCGGCCAGGCCGAGGACGCGGCTGTTGAAATTGCAAAATTTCTGATTGAACGTAAAAGCAAAAATACACCAAAACAGGAAATTCTGGCAGAAGCCGCCGAAAAATTTCCATTTCTTTATATACCGTCGCTTTATGACAGTTCACGCCCGAAAATTTCTGATGCCGTTGTTGACGACCTCGACAGTTCGATTGTGCCGGAAAAACCAATAGTGCCTTTTACGCAGGCGATTCACGAGCGAATCAGTATCGAAGTTATGCGCGGCTGTCCGGGCAGGTGCAATTTCTGTCAGGCGAGTTTTTGCCGCCGGCCTGTGCGGTTTCGCAGTCCGCAGCGGATTTTTGAAATCGCGAAAAAGGCCTACGCGGCGACAGGCTTCGATACAATCAGCCTTTTGAGCCTTTCAACCGCCGATTATCCCTATCTCGAAGAGGCCGTAGGAATGCTTAAAGAGTATTTTGAACCGAGAAAAGTCGGGATTTCTCTGCCGAGTCTGCGGGTGGATGTTCAGTTAAGACTTTTGCCGAAGCTTGCCTCAACGGTTCGCAAGAGCGGCCTGACAATCGCGGTAGAAGCGGCAAGCGAAAGACTCCGCAAAATTATCAACAAGCCCATAACGGACGAAAATCTTTTTGCCGCTATTGAAGAGGCCTACAAGCAGGGTTTTGAAACCATAAAACTTTATTTTATGACGGGCCTGCCCGGCGAAACCGAAGAAGATATAAAAAATATAGTCAGGCTTTCCTTCGAGCTTGCGGTATTAAGAAAAAAAATCTGCGGCAGAGTCGCCAATATAAATGTTGCCGTAAGCTGGTTTGTTCCCAAGGTTCACACGCCTTTCGGCCGGCTCGCCCAGCAAAGCGAGGAATATTTTAGAAATGCCAAAGATATAATTTTTGACGAAAAAAGAAAATTAAATGCGAGATTTTTAAATTTCAAATTTCATCATATCCAGAGAAGCCTTTTGGAATCGGCCATCGGCAGGGGAGACAGAAAACTGGCCGATGTGATTGAATATGCCTATAAAAACGGGGCAAAGTTCGATTTATGGGATGAGCATTTCAATTTTTATGTGTGGCAAAACGCTTTTGAAAAATTCGGCCTCGATTTATATCAGCTTGCGGCAAAGGAATTCAAGCCTGATGAGGTTTTGCCCTGGGAGCATCTCGGCGGGCCGGACAAAAATTATCTGCTCAAACAGCTGCAGGAGACCGAAGATAAAACACATAGAAGATAAATCCAAAGTATGAAATCTAAATTCCAAAACAGAATACCAAGCGAATGATAGGCAACTGGCCGCCGACTGGTGGCACATATTTATTATAACTTCTTTTCCTCTATTTCCTTTATGATTTTATGACATTCATTATTCAGTCTTTGGCCCTCGATCAAACACCATATAGGGAAAGCATAAAACATAAGTATACAAATTAAAGTGGCCTTAATATTATAGTTACTACCATTGAATCCGATACAGAACAAAACAATTGATGATGTTAAGGCTACTAATAATATCACCACGAAAAAATAGTTGTCTATATTCCATCTAATAATTCCAAAACCATTTTTACTTTTTCTTGTGAATATTTCCCAATTTTTTACAACACTATTATTTGTATTTGTATTAAGAATAAAATAAGCCCTCTTGACCATCGCAAATAAACACGAACTTGATAGCATTAAATATGCAAAATTGAGAATCAGGGCGCTTAGCACGATGACCAGCCTAACATTACAATCAAAAAAAATGTTGGCTATTTCCTTTATTATTTCTAATTTAGCGCCCGCAATAATCGCAAATAAAGCCCCGATATAGACAAAAGAAAACTGAAACGATTTATCCATAAAAAATGATATTTCCGTTCTTATCGGTTCAAGAATATCTTCACTCATGTTTTTCTCCTATTATAATAATATGTGCGGTTTTTCCACACGATTTTCCCTGTAATATATTGCCTTATACTGTTAATACCAATACCAAATAAAATACTAAAACCCAGTGGCATTAAAAAAGCATATTTTGGGGGTATATTAAATACCGAGCAATTCAAATATATAGCCAGCAAAAGTAATAATCCTAACCCTATCATGCTTAAATATAAACAAACTACACCTGAGTCCGTACCAGATTCTCTATCTGCATAGATACAAGCCAATATTGGCAATATAACTGACAACCAAAATAAAACAGAAATCCAGATAGCTCCTATCAAAGCCCAGAACTTATTTTTTACAAAGTCGACGATATTTTTTGAGAAACCTCCCCAAATTGATCCTAATCCAGTATACATTCGAGTTTTTATAAGATTATTACCATTTAATAGTTGTATACGAAAACCTGCCTTCTTAACGATATTTGCAAGACTAACGTCTTCCATTATCTGATGCTTAACAGTTGAATGCCCCCCAATAGCCATATAGACATCACGACGTAGAAGTATAAATTGTCCATTAGCGGCTACATCTGATTTATTTGAAGAATTAATATTTCGTATATTTGTTAATAGTCCCATCATAAAAAGCACAAGCGGAATAACTACTTTTTCCCAAAAAGTATTTAATTGTTGGAAAGGTTGCAGTGTCAACAAGTCAATATTATGGCATTGTGCAAAAGCGACTGATGACAAAATAAGTGATGGCTCAGAAATTGTATCTGCATCAAGAAAACACAACCATTCTTCATCGGCCCTAATAGCACCTTGCCAACACGCATAAGCTTTGCCAGTCCACTCATTAGGTAGTGGCATTGCATTTATCAACTCGATTTGAGAATTAGACTTTGCAATATCACAAACAATGTCCGCAGTATTATCTGTCGAATTATCATTTACCACTGTAATTTTTAGTTTTTGGGCAGGATAATTCTGGTGCAGTAAAGAAAACAAACACTTGCTAATATTTTCAGCTTCATTCCTAGCAGGAATTACTATTCTAATTGGAGAGATAGCACGCAAAGTTATCTTATTTGGGATACAAGTTTTTTTAAAGACTGATGAGCGGCGAAATGTTATTATAATTAATATTACAATAGATAAAATCCAAATGAGTTCTACGTAAATAAGCAACATATTCTTTGCTTTCTCCCTTTAACACTTTGATATATAAAAAAGATGTTAGGAGCCTTTTTCAACGACCGCTTATTTTTGGCAGGGGCTTTGAAATTTTTTCAGGCCGCCCGGTTCCTGCAGGCCGCCTTTCTTGCCGGATTTCTGAAAATCGATAATTATCTTGGCCGCCTTGGCAGGGTCGTCGCAAACGGAAAAGACCTTCAAATCGTCCGCATCGATAAATTTGTGCTTGCCCAGCATATCTTTTTTAATCCAGTCCACCAGTCCCGCCCAGTATTCGCTGCCCATCAAAACCACCGGAAAATACGCCTGTTTGAAGGTTTGTATCAGGACAAGGGCCTCGGTGAATTCGTCCATCGTACCATATCCGCCGGGGAAAACTATAAAGCCGTTGGCGTATTTTAAGAACATCACTTTTCTGCAGAAAAAATATCTGAAGTGCAGCGAAAGATTCTGATGTTCATTCGGCTTCTGTTCCTGCGGCAGTTCGATATTCAGGCCGATGCTTTTTCCGCCGACCTGGGCGGCTCCTTTATTTGCCGCCTCCATAATTCCGTTGCCTCCGCCGGTAATAATCGCAAAGCCTGCGCCTGCCAGAATCGCTGCGGTTTCTTCTGCCATTTTATAATATTTATCGTCCGCCAGCGTTCTTGCCGAGCCAAAAATCGAAACGGCGGCTCCCGTCGTGGCTAATTCCTCGAAACCTTCGACGAACTCCGCCATAATTCTGAATACCCGCCACGTTTCTTCGGTTGCTACGCCGAATCTTGCTATTTTTTCGTCCATTTTATTATCACCTTTCTTTTACCACAATTTAGGATCATTCGCTGCCGGACAGTATTTTGCAATCTGACAACTATCGCACTTCGGTTTTCGAGCCTGGCATACGTCCCTGCCGTGAAAGACTATCAAATGGCTGAAAAGAGTCCAGTTTTTCTTCGGCACAATTTCCATAAGGTCGAATTCGAGTTTTACAGCGTCCGAATTCGCCGAAAGCCCCAGCCGTCTGCTCAATCTTATCACATGCGTATCGCAAACGATGCCGGGAACGCCGAACGCATTGCCCAAAACCACGTTTGCCGTCTTCCTGCCGACCCCGCCCAGCGTCAGCAGCTCGTCCATTGTATCAGGAACTTTGCCTTTGTAATCGTCAATTATTTTCTGACAGGCGTTTTTTATATTCAAAGCCTTGTTGCGATAAAATCCCGTGCTTTTTATATCCCGCTCGATTTCTTCGAGCGGTGCTTTCGCCCAGTCTTTAGCCGATTTATATTTTTTAAAGAGCGTCTTTGTTACGATATTGACCCTTACGTCCGTGCATTGCGCCGAAAGAATCGTAGCAATCAAAAGTTCAAGCGGATTGCTGTGTTCCAGTGCGCATTTCGCCTGCGGATAGGCTTTTTTCAGTATCGGCCAAATAGCCGCAACTCGTTCTTTCGCTTCTTCTTTATCGATTTTAACGGCAGCTTTTTTTGCCATTATTTTTCCACGTCTGTAAGACTTTGCAAGTTTTTCATCAATTCGCTTTTTATCAGGTTGCCGCGAAGTTTAATCGGCTCTTCCTTGCCCGGCAAAAGCAAAACGCTCACCGGTACCGCAGGTTCGTTGTAAATCTCTTTCATCGCCTTTGCCGCAGGATAATCATAACCTGTTGTATCGGCCTTTATCGTTAGCACTCCTTTTTGTTTGAGCAAATCGGCAACCTCTCTGCTTGAATAAACCGTCTTATCTAAAATCTTACACGACAGGCACCAATCAGCGGTAAATTCTATAAGTATCGGACGATTGTCCCGCTGTGCCGAGGCGATAGTTTCCGAATCGTACTCCTGCCAGTCGATAAGTTCTTTTTCCTGTTCGGCAAGAAGAGCAAAGCCGAGGAAAACCGCAAGCCCGACCGCTATTAACCTTATTATCCATTTTTTAACGGCAGGTGTGTTATAACTTACGCATACGCTCCACATCCAAATGCAGACGGCAAGTACGATGGAATAATAAAGGACGTTTATAAATTTTGCCTCCGGTATCGCCTCGAGCAATTTAACGCCGATAGCCAGCAGGATAAAACCCGTAGCGTGCTTGAAAAGCTCCATCCACCTGCCCGGCTTTGGTATCGTTTCGAGCAGCTTTGGGATACTTGTCAATATTATATACGGCAAAGCCATTCCGACGCCGATCAGCAAGATTGTAATTGTCGCAAGCGGAATCGGCTGTGTCTGCGCCCAGGCAAGAACGAACGTCAAAATCGCGAAGCTGCAAGGCGTACTCAAAACCGCCGCCAAAAATCCCATCCCGACCGAACCTGCGAAACCGCCGCTTTGTTTATTGCCGCCTACCGATACCGGAATACTGAACGTAAATAAACCGAACATATATAATGCCAGCACAACCATTAAAAGAGCCATACCGATAACGAAGGCGGGATTTCTAAACTGGTCGCCCCATTGAAAACCCAGTCCAAAGCCGAGTTTTAAAATTATATTCACCGCCGCAAGAGCGGCGAAGAACAGAACGATGCCTAATGCGAACGCAAGGCCGAGAAGAATACTTTTGCCTCTGTTTTTTTCCGCCTGACTTACAAGCCTCATTACGATAATCGGCAAAATCGGCCAGACGCAAGGCATTACATTCAGCAAAACGCCCGCCAATATCGCCAGAGGCAAAACAATATGTTTAGCCTCGCCGGCAGAGCCTGGAGCGAAAGCGACAGGAGTCGGTTCTTCAAACGCAGCTTTGTCCATCTTCGCCGATTTTGAAATCACCAGTTTGTTTGAAAGTTCGTAAGAGGCCTTGCTGCACAATTGCTGTGAGCAGGCCAGGCCGTCTATTGAAACTTTTATTTCAGCAGTTTGTTCGGCTGCCTCTGTTTTAAAAGGAACGTAAACGCTGAACTGACCGCTGTAAACAGCCTGTTTTTGATTTGTAAATTTATCGAAATAAATTTGTGCCTTTGGAAAAACAGGCTCGGAAAAAACAAGTCCTTTGCCCCCAGCGACAACTTTTAGGCTCATTCCGTCCGGCGTCGTCTTTTCATCTGCGTAAAAATGCCAGTCGTCGGTAAGTTTGAATTTTATTTCGATTGCGTTATTCGAATCCGGCAGCGCCTGTTCGTATTGCAGAACGAGTTTTACCTCGGCGAAATCATCATTGATTTGGTCATTTGCTGCGGCAGGATATAGAAACAAATTCGCTGCCGCCGCGGCAGTCAGCAGTAATAGCAAAAACTTTTTGTTCACTTTTCCCTCATCAGACAACTATATCGTACTTTGCCCAGATTTTCATTTGTTACAGGTTTCCGGAAAACAAATAAATGTTCGTGCATAATAAGATAAAATTTATCATTCTGAGCCTTATTTACCCATCGCTTTGTAGAGGAGCAGTTATGCTGAATCTTGACGATATCTTCTTTCAGAATAAATCCAACCTTTAAAAACCGTTGCATAACGTTAAATGCAAGCGGCACAAAATGTCTGTTTTTCCTTGTATCGCCTATAAGTATCGCACAAAATTTATTAGGTTTCAATACTCTATAAAGTTCTTTTGCTATTTTCTCCATTTCATCGCAGAATGTCGACATATTGCCGATATTTGATAAGTCGTCATCAATTTGATCATTAGAGTATTTGATGATATTCATATATGGTGGATGCGTAAGGATTAAATCAATACAGCTATCATCTATAAAAGATAAATCTCTTGCATCGCCATTTTTAACAAGCTGTTCGCTAACAGAAGGGTGATTAAATTTTAACGCCTCTTTTGTAGTTTCTATTGCTTTGGAACTAATATCAAGCCCGGTCGCGTTTCTGGCAAGCAATTTTGCTTCAATGAGTGTCGTTCCGCCCCCGACCATAGGGTCAAGGACGGTTTCTCCTCTTTGTGAATACATTTCTATAATATTTCTTGCAATCTGCGGTGCAAAGTTTCCGCGATACGAAGGTTTATGTGTTGCCCAATTTCCTCGCTCCGGAAATGACCAGATAGAAGTGTGTTCAGGTGAATATTCTATGCATTTAGTTTTGTTCATTTGAATGTTCAAAGCTCTGGAAATATAAATTCTTTAAGAAAACCGGTTCTGGCATAAAATGCCCGAGACGTACTTCCATGCCCCGCCCCTTTTGTTCGAGGCTGAATAGACAATCCCATCTTGCCGGTCAAGGACTTAAATCCTCTATTTATTATTGCATTACGAACAGTATTATAGTCCTCTTTTATATGTTCATAGAGTTCTTTATCGCCTAAATCGGATGTTGTTACTTTATACAAGATAGAACTTTCTTCATTTTGGCCAGTCCAAATGCGAGCCGCAATAACAGCTTTTTTTAGTTTCGCCAACAAGTGGCTATTTTCAAATTCAGTATGCTCTACGTTGTATGGGTCAATCATCGTGATTGCCATCGTTTCTTTCACGGTCAGTTTCCCATTTTTTAAGTATTTGAGCGGAATAGTTTTTAGTTCTCAGGATCCAAAATTTGGAGACTGTGAAGAATTGATTGGCAATCCTAAATATCTCTCTATTACATAACCTACCCAGCCTTTGTTTTTCTTGCCATTACGGAAAACCGTAACTTCATATTTATCTGCCAGTTTTCGCAAGTCTTGGCCGACAAGCTTTTGAATTTTTATAACTGCTTCTTCTCTTTCCATGCCTTTAAAAACTCTCCACTTTAATTGGTAATCAGAAGTTCATTTATTTCACCGCGCCCTATTGCTTTACAATTTATCATTCTACTTGCTTTTACTTTGCATATATTGAAATTTCTGAAATTTTCTTCAAAAAAATCATCTTCAGGATTTTCATTTTTAGGATCTGAATTACTTAAAAGAAATTCTGCTCCAATCTGTTTAATTTCTTTGCAAAACCCTGCTAACCTTATCTGGTCTTTCTCGGAAAAGCTGTCTTTTGAATATGCTGTAAAATTAGCCGTGCCGTTTAATGGTCTGTATGGCGGGTCTAAATAAACAAAGGAATTTTTATTTATATTTTTTCTGCTTTTTGTGAAATCGCCGCAAACTATTTCCGCCTTTTGCAGAATTTTTGAAACGGCCAAAAGATTTTTCTCGTCGCAGATTTTAGGATTTTTATAATCACCGAAAGGAACATTAAATTCGTTTTTGCTGTTTACCCTGTAAAGTCCGTTAAAACAGGTCTTATTGAGAAAAATTAATTTTGCGGACGATTTTATGCTGTTTTTATGTTTAGTTCGATTAAATTTACTTCGAATTTGGAGATAAAACTCTCTTCTTTGCGTCTCATTTAGCGGCAAAAATTCCCTCGTAAGCTTATTAAGCTCTCTGATTAAAGCGCGGACATTTGTTTTAACAGCTTTATAACAATTCACAAGATCATCGTTAATATCGTATAGATAAAATTCTTTTATGTTAGGGTAATTTTGTGCTATATGAAAAAAAACAGCACCGCCGCCAATAAAAGGCTCAATATATCTTGTAATTTGCCCCGTTAAAATTCCTTTTGGCAGACGTTTTTCAATCTCTTCTAAGAGTTGGGTTTTCCCTCCGGCCCATTTAACAAAAGGTTTGGCGGCAATCTGTTTTTCCGCAGTAGTTATCATTTGTTAACCATCAACAGACGGATTATTTTGTTTTTCCTGTTCGACCTTGAGCAAATCGCCGACAGTAGGCTTATTTAAGGTTCCGCCTTCGAGTATAATTTTCACCTCGGCGGCGTCGAGCGTCTCGTATTTCAGCAGTGCATCGGCGATTGTCTGCAATTTCTCGCGGTTATTTTGAATTATTTCCTTTGCGGCTTTGTAGGCAATATCGATAAGTTTCTTGACCTCGACATCGATAGTTTCCGCCGTCTTTTCGGAATATTCCTGTCCGCCCAGTCCGAAATATGATTCCTGCGTCTGCGGGCTGTAATCAATCGGCCCCAGTTCGGCGCTCATCCCCCACGTTTGAACCATTTCTCTTGCAAGCGATGTCGCCATTTTGATATCCGCCTGTGCTCCGCTCGAAATATCGTCGCAGAAAAGCTCTTCCGCTATTCGTCCGCCGAAGCAAACCTGTAATTCAGCCATACAGTATTTTTTCGTATAATGCGTCCTGTCCTTTTCCGGCAGCGAGAATGTCGCTCCGCCCATAGGCCCTCTCGGTATTATGCTCACCTTGTGCAGAGGGTCGGCATCTTTCAGCAGCGATTGAACAAGCGTGTGTCCCGCTTCGTGAAAAGCGGTTAATTTTTTATCCTCCTGGTCAACCGCTCTGCTGCGTTTCTTTCTGCCCCATCGGACTTTATCCCGCGCCTCTTCGAGGTCTTCTGTTTCGACAAAATCCTTATTGCTCATCGTGGCCGATATTGCCGCCTCGTTTATTATCGCTTCGAGGTCTGCGCCGCTGAACATCGGCGTTCCTCTTGCTATCCTTTCGAGTTCGACATCCGGACTCATCTTGACTTTTTTGGCGTGAATCTTGAGTATTTCAGTCCTGCCCTTTACGTCCGGCAGCGGTATATAAACCTGTCTGTCGAACCTTCCCGGCCGGGTCAATGCTTTGTCGAGTATATCGCCTCGGTTCGTGGCCGCCATTACGATAACCTGGTCGTTCGTATCGAAGCCGTCCATCTCAACTAAAATAGCGTTTAATGTCTGTTCTCTTTCATCGTGTCCGCCGCTTACGAATCCCGGCCCGCGCTTCTTGCCAATCGCGTCGATTTCATCGAGGAATATGATGCAGGGCGAATTGTCCTTTGCGCTTTTGAACAGGTCGCGTACTCGCGATGCGCCGACGCCGACAAACATCTCGACAAAATCGCTGCCTGATATACTGAAGAACGGCACATTCGCTTGTCCTGCGATTGCCTTTGCCAGCAGGGTTTTTCCGCAGCCCGGCGGCCCTACGAGCAGCACCCCGCGAGGTATTCTGCCGCCGATTTTATGGAATTTTTTAGGATGTTTCAGAAATTCGATAATTTCTGCCACTTCTTCTTTTGCCTCGTCGATGCCCGCAACATCGTCGAAAGTTACTTTCATTTGTTCCTTGCTGTGCATCTTGTGTTTGCTTCTGCCGAAACTCATCAGCATTCCGCCCGGCCCGTTGCGTACATTCCGTACAAAGATAAAGTAAAAGAACGCTATCATCAGCAGCAGCGGCAGTATCCAGCTCAAAATCGACAGCCATATCTGCGGCTTGGCGATGGTCCATTTGACCTGTGCCGCCTGAAGTTCCGGAATTAATATCGGCAGCATATCAGGCCGATAGCCGACTGTGAATGTTTTCGGTTCTTTCGGCTGGCGGGAACTTATCCCCGCGGCGTTAAATCTGCCGCGTATCTCGCTGTCCGCGATTTCAACGCTTTCTATCTTGTTCTCGGCAAGGTATTTTGTGAATTCATCGTTGGTGATTTCGTTGCGTCCCTGATATTGGCTTATTAGATGTATAAACATAAAGCCTGCAAGAACTATTAGAAGCCAGCTTAATGGACTTGAGCGGGGCTTAAGAGGCCCTTTGCCCGGCGGTCCCAACGGCTTTTTTACATCTTGTCTTTGTTTCTCTTTCATATTCACCGCTATTATATACGAACAGCCGGAGGCTTGCAAACCTGTATTTTTTAAAAAGACGGGCTTAACTTCTTATGTGAACATAAGATAAACTCTATCCGCCGTCCTGTGAAAACTTTTTGATAAAGCGATGTTTTAAGAGTATAATTTGGTGGTTTTGAGGCGCGATTCGAGGCCTGAGATGCTGTATAAAATTTTTGCCGATTTAATCGTTGTTATCCATTTTGTATGGATATTATTTATGCTGCTCGGCTTTGTCCTTACGATTTGCAGTACCTGGGCGGTTTATATCCTGCGAAATACTGCGGATGTATGGAGCGCATTTTTTGACAGGTGGATATTCAGAACCGTTCATCTGGGCGGCATAATTTATGTCGCCGTTTTGACAATATTGGGAGAATATTGTCCTCTGACCATCCTCGAAAATGAATTAAAAGGGAGGCACAGTCCCGAACTTACATATAGGGGCTCGTTCGTAATTCATTACATCGAAAAGCTGGTTTATCCGGAAGCGGATTTTCTGATATTTGTAATACCGACGATGATTATCGCGGCGTTCAGCATAGTGATGTTTGCGGTCAGGCCCCCGGCAAAAATAAAACAGCTTATCGACCGCCTGTTCTAAACTTATGTTTTCACCACGTTAATTGCATTTGCTCTACGATTCTTTCGGCCAGTTTGTTTGCCGCCGTTTTGGACGCGTAATCGAGTCCCTGTTGCTGAAACTGCGAATATGTCGCTGTCGCAGAGGCCGAGACGTTCTCAATAAGATACTCGCCCGTTTTAAGGTTTTTCCAGCTAAACACCGCCGTAACCTCCGCCTGATTTTCCAAAGGCCTTCCGGTTTCTCTTTCCAGCGTTAAGGCGGCGCTGCCTATGCCGGTTATTTTGCCGCTCAATACGGTATCAGCCCTGCTCTTATCCGAAACTATCCTGTAAGGCGTCTCCGTGTTGATTCGCTTGGCAATCGCGTTCGTAAGGTCGTATTCGAGGTCTCTTTGAAAGGTCGCATTATCGAACATCTCGACAAAAATGCTCTGCACCGAATCTGTATATAACGGCTGGTTGGTATATCCGCGGCAGCCGGCAAAGAGTAAAAAAGAGCACAAGAGCACAAGAGCACAAGAGCAATTAATGCGCTTATGACTGATGCACTTATGACAGATGCACTTATGACTTTTTCTCATAAGAACAGACCTTTCCAATTGAATTTTTTCTTTCCGGCTGGCAGAGCCTGCCTTTCGAGTTTCTTTTTAATTTCGGGCAGTCTTTCACGGGCCGTTTGGGTTGCCCCGCATCCCGGCCAGTCGGCTATTATCTGCTCGTAGTAAAAATCGGCCGCCGCCGTACTGCCGGTTCGGGCATAATAATCGGCAATCAGCAATTCCTTTTGAACGAGCTTCTCATCCAGTTCCATTACTTTTTCGGTCAACTTAAGCTGTTGCGCCGATTCTGGGTATCTTTTTATATATTCGGAATAATAACTTTTCGCGCTCGCTAAAATCTTGCCGTCGAATGCGGGGCCTTTATAGGCCGATTCGAGACTTCGAGCCATTCCCATCAAAGACGTTTGCCCCATCTCGCCGGTCGGCCATCGGCTCGCCGCGTTCGACCACGCCTGATAGGCCTCTTCGTAAACGCCTCTTTGCTCTCTCGACATCGCCAAAGTTTCGAGCGCCTTTTTAGCGGCAGGCGAATCGCCCGCCCTGTCAGCGATATTGTTCGCTATCTCGGTGCCCTCTTCATAAGCGCTTAATTTTATAATCTTTAACACGACTCTTTTCTGTCCGTATAGGAAAGCCGTTGATATCTGCTGCTGCCTTTCGAGAGCCGACTGGTAAAACATACTTGTCGGATAGCGTTCGAGAAAATCATCGTAGGCCCGCGAGGCCTCGACATATTTTCGTCTGCTGTACAGCATCTCGCCTTTTACGAAAGCATCGAAATCGGCGCCTGCAAATTCCGGATAACCCTTTTTCAGATTATCGAAGGCTCTTTTTGCCTTTGCCGTCTGGCCTGTCGAGACGAACTGTTTCGCCTCCGCTACAGATGCGAGCAATGCGCTGTCCTCTGTCTCGGCCAGTTTCTGCCATTCCTGATTTTTACTCAGGTGCCAGGTCTCGGCGAAACAAATAAAAGCTAACCCTAATACCGCTAATAAAATAACTCCGTTTTTGCGCATAGTTTTACGCTCCAAATCCGTTTAGCCTGTCATTATATACGAACCATTCAGCGTTGTAAACTTTAAACCCCGCTCCGGCCTTCGTTTGTCCGGCCGGAAAATAAACAATCAGTTCATAAAAAAAGTCGTCTCCTAACACTATATTTGTTAGATGTTTATAAAAATTAAGTAAAAATTAGCAAAAACCACTTGATTTTTTAAGGTTTTATCATGCCGGTACTCCAATCGCAACTGGTACAGTTTTTGGGGGGAAGGTCACCGATACCGTTGATTTCCCCCTTTTATTCCTTGGTGACGGGCTCGGTTGTCGCACTTTGTTTTTTTTGAGGTTTATATAAGCAAAAGAAAGTGATGTTGCTATGATAAAGACAGATGGCGGGCGGTCCGCCGTCACCTCGGCTCTGGCCTCGGTCGCCCTCCGGGCTCCCTCGCCCAGAGCCGGTTAACCGTGACCCGTGAGAACAGGTCCACCTTAACTTAACGGTGTTTCTGTCCAGCGCATGGGGACAACCTCACAGTTTGAGTATTTTATTTATTTTCTACACTAAATATTATTGGTTTTGATATTAATTTTACTTTATTATTATTAACTTCAATATTACACCCATCTATTTCATTTATATACTTGCCATCTTTGATTTTTAATGCTTTTAGTTTTCCAATAGGTTCTGCTGTCAAGTCAAGCTTGCCCACTTTACTTTCAACATTAAAAACACCAATCATAATTTTATTTTCATATGTGTATGTTGCATAAATAACTCCGTTTACATTGGGTTTGTGAATTCTGTAATTTCCATATGCAAAAATTTTATCCTTCTTAATAATAGATAATTTCTGAATCAATTCAACATAGTCACCGGAAAGGTTTTCCCAATTCACTTTATCCACATCAAATAAAGAAGGAGTATTTGAATCTTTTGCTTCCTCGCCAGCGCAGAGTAAAACAGAACCTTTTTCAAAGAATAAAAAGCCGGTCCATACACTAAGCAGCTCATCATTTGGAATTATTGATTTTGCTCGAGGGTTATCATGATTTTCCAAAAATCTCAATTTGACATAATTTTCAGGATAAATATATTCTTGAATTCTTTTTCTCTCTAAAAGCTTATCTAAAGAACCTGCACCGTTAAAATAATCCAACAATTCGGTATGAGTATCATAGTCATAAGTTATATCAAATGCTTCATAAATCTCACAATCCGAAGCTGCATAAAAACCGCAATCCCTGAGATGCTTTACAAATTTAGGATGGACCGTTTCGGCAAGCAATATTATATCAGGATTGACTTCTTTGACTTGTTTTCTTGCCTCAATCCAAAACTCAACTGGCACCAATGGGGCAACATCACATCTGAACCCATCAATACCCATTTTGGCCCATTTTTTGAGTGTCTTAATTTGTTCTTTCCATAAATCAGTATTTGAATAATCCAAATCAATAACATCAGACCATTCATCAACTTTACTGCCAAAGTTGCCTTCTAATGTTTTATAAAAAAAATCAGGATGATTATTATGATATACCGAGTCATAAGAAGTATGGTTATAAACCACATCAATCATAACTTTCATACCATGATTATGTATTTCTTCTACTAACTTTTTAAACTCATCTTCCGTTCCATATTCAGGATTGACCTTTGTATAATCTCTTATGGAATACGGACATCCTAAATTCCCTTTTCGGTTCACTTCACCAATTGGATGAATAGGCATAAACCATATGATATCTACACCTAATTCTTTAATCCTGTTCAAATCTCTTGAAACATCTTTAAACGTACCGGTTTCTCCATGATTTCTGACATAAACTTCATAAATAATTTTGTTTCGTAACTCTTTAATAGTATCTTTTGCCATTATACAACCCACTCTTTTTTCATTTTAATCTCATACATTTTACCGATGTCGCTGAATTGCATGATACCCATTGTCTATTACATATATATCAGATTATAGTACTCTTTTAGCGTCGTTTCTGCAGAAAACTGAGAACTCGACATGTCTATACTCGAACGCATCATGCTGACCCATTTATCCCTTTTATTATAATATGTCGGGATTACTTCTTCAAGCAGAACTTTATATAATGATTCTGAGTCGTTTCTTTTATGGTTCTTTCCTTCGTAACCGTTACCTATCTGCCAGCCATTTACGCCATGTTCACATCCTTCCGGCCACCAACCGTCAAGAACGCTTAGATTCAAAACCCCGTTCATTGCTGCTTTCATACCTGATGTTCCACATGCTTCCATGGGTCTTATGGGATTATTGAGCCACACATCACATCCTCTTGTAAGGATTTTACCAATCTTGATATCATAGTCCTGCAGAAACACTATATTATTAGGATAGCGCTTTGTCATACCATATAAGTTGGCAACTATATTTTTTCCTGTTAAATCGCCTGGATATGCCTTTCCCGAAAATATTAACTGCAGTTTTCCACCCTTTAATAAAGGTTCGATTATTTCCGGTCTTTTAAATATCAGGTCACTTCTTTTATAAGGAGCCGCTCTTCTTCCAAATCCTATTGTTAACGTATCTTCTTTAAGCTTGATATTGTTTCTATTATATATTTCTTCAAGCATTTCCTTTTTTAGCAATAAATGAGGCGCCCACAAATCCAATTTATCAGAATACGCCTTCAGCACCCTTTTATCCTGCCAGGTTCCGTTGTGTACACCGTTTGTTATTGATATAATTTCCGATGCATCTTGAACCTTGGCCCACATTTTTTTCGCCGTAATTCCATGGAGCTTACTAACAGCATTGGCTTTTCTTGAAATCCTCAATCCTGCAGCAGTCATGCTGAATGGGTCTCCTCCTATCCGGGACATCTGGCTATAAGTAAGACCATTATACATTCCCATGTACTTAAGAAGTTCATGGTTATGGACTTCATTTCCTTCTATAATGGGTGTATGTGTTGTAAATACTATTTGCTTTCTGGTTTCTTTCCATGCGTCCTTAAAGTTCATCCCCTTTTTATTCATCTTCTCTCTTACCAGTTCAATACCAGCAGGTATAGGATGGCTGTCATTAAAATGGTAGACGTCAATATCTATTTTTAAAGCTTTTAGAGCCCTAACACCACCTATACCAAGTATCATTTCCTGTGCGACTCTTTCTTCGGAGAACCATCCGTAAAGCTGACCTGTAAGAAAAGGTTCATTGTTTCCCGGAATATTGGCATCTAAAAGATATAGCGGAGCATTATTGAAATTTGTGCATTTCCAAACTTTGCATTTTACCTGTCTTCCGCGTATTGTGACACTTATGATAACACCGGTATCTTCTAAAAAGTCATAGGAATACTCAGGATAACAATCACAGGGTTTACCATTTTCATCTATTAACTGTTTAACATAACCCTGTCTCCATAAAATTCCCACACCCACCAAAGGAAATTTGCAATCCTTGGCCGTCTTCAATATGTCGCCGGCTAGGATTCCAAGTCCCCCTGCGTAAATTTTAAGGTCTTCATGCAGTCCGAATTCCATGCAAAAATAAGCTACTTTAGGCAATTTATCCATAAAACACATCTCCTTTGAATTATTACAATTCAAGCCTTCTGTAAAATACATAACTATATACAAAATAATGACTTAAGTTCATTATTTTCTTGTAATCTCCTCCATTTCGGTTATTATGTAACTATCATCAAACAAACAAGTTACAGCCAAAACTTCGGAGATTTTTTTATGAATCATTTTCAAACTTCCTTC
>PGYD01000002.1 GCA_002839495.1 Planctomycetes bacterium HGW-Planctomycetes-1 | reverse complement strand
GCACCGGCTCGGGCGTGTCTTTTCTTACAAAGACAACGCCGGTATCGACGTCGGCGGGAAGGAAAAGCACCTTTGCTTCCTGTCCGCCAAACATTCCCCTGCCGGAAATTTGGGTCTGTTCAGCTATTGTTTTTTGCGGCTTCAAGTTCTTCCACTCTTTTTACAAGCTGTTTCAACTGTTTGCTCATTTCAGGCAGCCTCTGTTCAAGAAGCACCTGTTTAAAAAATTCCCTGGCGTCTATAGCCGGTGAGCCGACAACCCTTATATTCGGCCCGATATCATTTATAACGCCCGCCTGAGCGCCGACCTGAGTCCCGTCGCCGATAGTTATATGGTCTTTTATTCCGACCTGTCCGGCAAGAACAACGCCGTTGCCGAGTTTGGTGCTGCCGGCAATTCCCGCCTGCGCGGCAATCAGACAGCATTTCCCTAATATGACATTATGAGCAATATGAACGAGATTGTCTATTTTTGTTCCCGCTCCTATTACGGTATTTCCGAATTTCGCCCTGTCGATGCAGGAGTTCGCTCCGATTTCGACACAGTCTTCGATAATTACAGAGCCGGTATGCGGGATTAACTGATGACGGCCATTGATGAAATAATATCCGAATCCGGTTGCTCCGATTGTAGAATTCGCGGCGATGACACAGTTGTTTCCAATAGAACAATTGTGATACACAACCACATTATCCTCAAGCCTGCAATCGTTTCCGATTACCGAATTTTCGCCGATTTTGGCGCCTGCGCCGATAACGGTTCTTTCGCCGATTTTGGCGCCGGTTTTGATACAGGCAAGCGGACCGATGGAAGCTGTTTTATCCACTGTCGCCCCCTGCTCAACCGCCGCGGTTTTGTGTATTCCGGCGGCAGGTTTGCCGAGCGGCGGCATAAACTGCTTTAAAGTCTCTATTAATGCCCGCTCGACATTATCAACAACGAGCAAAGGTATCGGCGAATTGACTTCTTTGTTCACAATTACCGCTGCGGCTTTGCATTGCGATATTTTTTCGAGAAGCTTATCCTCGGCAGCAAAAGCGACGCTGTCGGAGCCGGCAGAATCGAAAACTGAAACTCTGCGGACTTCGGCTAAGCCGGAGCCGATAAGCCTGGCTTTTAAAATATTCGCAAGTTCATTTACGGTAATTTTCTTCGAGTCGGTCATTTTTTCTTCGCGCTGTTCATTGCACTGAGTACGTCTTCGGTAATATCGAGGCTGCTATTGAAATAGAACAGTTTGTGTGTTTTTGTCGTTAAAATAAGCTCGGTTGGATTCTGAGCGGGCGGATTTGCCGCAGACTCGGGCTGACTAAGATAATTATCGTCCCTGCTCAAAATTATATCAAGGTCTTTTTCCTTGGCTACTTTCGCGATAATTTCAAGAATCTTGCGGTAAATATCCTCTTTGTTTCGCATTTCCTTGAGGCCAAGTTCCTGCTGATAAAACTCTTTTTGAGCTTCAAGCTGCGATTGCTTTATCATAAGTTCCTTGAGGGTGTCCAGATAATCCTGGCTGCCTTCCTTAAATTTGTTCATAGTTACTTTGCCGCTTTCTATAGACTCTTCAAGCCTTTTAAGCTCGGCAAAGCGTTTGTCTCCCTCATCGGAGAGGGTTTTTTCCACTTCGGCTTTCATAGTACACTTGTCAAAGACTTCCTTTATACTCACGATGCCGATTTTTGCCGGCGATACAATCTTGCTCTTTGCGGCGCCGAGAATAAACAACCCTAAACCTGCTATTACAAACGAAACAATAATAAGATTTTTTTTATTCATAACAATCCTTTCTTAATTTATATCAACAAAGAAATATCATATTAGAACAGCGCTCCGGCTGAAAAACTGAACACCTGCGTATCGTCGTCCCCGTTTTTCATAAACGGATGCGCCAGTTCGAATCTCATCGGCACAGGCCCGAACCATTGCGGGACCATAATCTGAATACCTATGCCGGCAGAAGCTCTCACTCCGCCGGTCTCAACCATTCCCGTATCTACAAAGAAAAGCGCGGACAAAACTTCTTTCGTCAGCGGTACGACCAATTCGCTGCTGGCCGTTACTATCCAGTCGCTTCCGACAGGGTCTTTGTCCGGCCCTGAGCGAGGACTTACTCCGCGGTAATCAAAACCCCTTATACTGCCGATGCCGCCGCCGTAAAATTTTTCAAAAGGCGGGGCATTGCCGACAATTACGCCGGCGTACACTTTTGTCTCGAGCACGGTTTTTCGTCTGGCGATATCCTCGCGAATAGTTTTATACCAGCGATGCGTTCCATCGATAATGCCGAATGTATGGTCTCCCCCTACCTGTTCGTAGCCGAATTCATAACTTTTTCCCTTTGTGGGCATAAACCTGTTATCAGTAGTATCTCTGCCAAAACCTATTCTTATGCCGGCGAGAAGATTGCTGCCCTTGACATCGACGATTTCCTTTGGCGCATTGTCATCGAGACTATTTACGCTTACATTTTCGAATCGAAAGGCAAGAGTTCTGTATTTTCCTTCTTTCATCCGCCTTGTAAAGCCCAGATAGCCCTTTTGCCTTGTCTCATCATAACATTCCATTCCTCTTGTCCAATTGGAACCGGAAATAGTCATAGCAATCGGTTTGTCTTTGAGATAGGGTTCTGTAAAGGTTATAGAATATCTGCTTACCCGGGTGCCGGGCTCGGCGGCGATTCTCAGCCGCTGGCCTGCGCCCTTGAAGGCGTCTTCGGAAAAGAATTTTCGCCAGTTCTTTGGCCATTTTTTTACGTCGAAATTTCTCTGCTCATATACCATTTGTCCGATGAGACCGTTGGTACTGCTGACGCCCGCACCGAAGAGAATCGAGCCGGTTTTGCCTTCGGTTATTCTGACTTCAGCATCCTTTTGTCCGCTGACTTCGCCGACCGGAGTAATAGAAGCCGTTTCGGCATATACGCCGGACTTGATGTCTTTCTCAAGAGCGCCTTCGCCGTCTCCTTTTGCAATATGAGCGTTATACCACTGGCCCGGCACAAAGTTCGGGTAATCAAGAACCCGCCTAATAACTTTGTCCTGTGTTGCCTTATTGCCGGAGATATTTATCCTGCCGATTTTAAATCGCGGACCTTCTTCTATATCGAATCTTGCGTTGATTTTATTGTCCGCGGTAAATTGCCTGCTCGATTTTACCTGAACATCTATAAATCCGATTTGACGATACTGCTTAAGTATTTCGTCCCTGTCATACTCGGCTTTTTCATCGCTGTAAAACTGTCCTTCTTTTAGTCTGAAATCGGCAGCAAGATTCGCATCACTAATGAATTCGTTGCCGGAAATTTCTATCTTTGCAACGTCGTATTGTTTTCCTTCTTCTATATTAAAGGTAATTTCCGCACCCTTTTTATCCTTCGTAAAACTCGTGTCGGCGTCCACTTTCGTATCAAGATAACCCCTCGAGTCGTACGCCTGCTGGATTTTTACAAGGTCGTCGTCGAGAGTACTCTGCTTGAAATGATTTTGAAAGATGCCGAATGTCCGCGGATTGCTTTTTACCGCTTTTTTAAGCTCCTTGTTTTTTATCGAGGCGTTTCCCTCAAAACGCGTTTTTCGGATTTTGACCAAAGTTGCCTCTTCGATAACGTAGTGCAGTCTTCCCTGCGAAAGGCCGGAATCGTCGAAACTGACTTTTGCGAACGGATAACCTTTTTTCTTATAATATTCGGTAAGTTTTTCCGCTCCTGCGCCGGCGGCGAATTTATCAAGATAATCGCCTCTTGTAAATCCGAGCTGCTTTGTGAGAACCTTGCCGCTGAATTTTTTATTGCCGGTGAACGAGACCTGACGGATAACGCTTCTTTCCTTGATTACGAAAATCAATTTTACCTTTTCGCCGACAAGCTCGGTGCTGTAATACGCAAGTTCGACGCCTTTAATAGTCGCTATTCTGCTGACATCGTCCTGAGCCTGGGCGGCATTAAACATCTGTCCAGCTCTGCTTCTTGCCATCGACAGTATTTTTTCCTCGCTGACAAACACATTGCCCTGCGCATCGACGCTGTCTATAACCCTGCCCTCGAAGGTTACAGCTGTCGGCGGGTGGGCGGGAGCGTTCGGGTCCGCCTGCGTGGTACAGATAAAAACAAACAGCAAAACCGGTATAAAAGACAGTCCCCCTGTCAGTCCGCAAGATTTACGAGGGCTTCTGAAATTCAGCATAAAATCCCTTTCTTGTAAAAATCCGTTTTATCGGTCACGCACCGGCATTAAAAAGGCTCCTGAACCCTGGCCTTGTTGCCGAAGCGGGTATATACACCGTTAAAGTTAAGTTCGATTGTATCGGTCGGGCCGTTTCTCTGCTTGGCGACTATTATTTCGGCACTGCTGCTTTCCTGATAGTCGGGTTCTCCGCGATGATAATAATCTTCGCGATGCAAAAGCACGACAACGTCGGCGTCCTGTTCGATACTTCCGCTTTCACGCAGGTCGCTCATTCGGGGTCTGTGTCCTTCTCTGCCTTCCGGCGAACGGTTGAGCTGACTTAAAACGATAACAGGCACCTCAAGCTCTCTCGCCAGGGCCTTGAGGTATCTGCTTATTTCGCTAACTTCCTGCTGTCTGGACTCGACTCTGCCGCCCATACTCATAAGCTGCAGGTAATCGATAAAAACGCATTTGATTCCGTATCTGCTGCGCAGTCTTCTGGCCTTGCCGCGAAGTTCAAGCGGCGTTATGCCCGGCGTATCATCGACATAAATCGGTTTTTCACTCAGTTCGCTTGCGGCGTGCACAAGCTCCTGATACTGGGAATCGTTAATCATACCCTTGCGGACAATCTGCGAATCCATCAGCGCCCTGCTGCAGAGCATACGCTCGGCAAGCTGCTGTCGGCTCATTTCAAGAGAGAAAAACGCGACTGGAATATTGTTATCTGCGCCGATGTGTTCGGCGATATTCATAGCGAAACTCGTTTTTCCCATACTCGGTCTGCCGGCTATGATAATCATTTCACCGTTCTGCAGTCCGCACGTCAGGTCGTCAATCTCGGCAAAGCCGGTCGGCAAACCGGTTACGTGGTGGCCCTCCCGTTTGTCGATAGCCTCGAAAGCCTCAGTCAAAAGCTCCTTGATTGATACCGCTGAGCCGGTTACTTTTTGCTGCGTAACATTAAATATTTTCTGCTCTGCCCTGTCGAGTCTTTCAGCGGCGTTTCCAACATCCTCGAACGCCTCGGTCAGCACCTCGCCTGCGGCGGCAATAAGCTCGCGCATCATCTGCTTGTCTTTGACAATCTGCAGATACTGCTCAACATTGGCTGCTGAAGGTACAGCCTCGGCTATTTTGACAAGATACTCGGCGCCGCCTATTTCTTCGAGCTGTTTGCGGTTCTTCAGTTCATCTCTAAGCAGAAGCAGGTCGAATTTCTCGTTCTTCTTTTCCCATTGCGAAACAATCGCATCGAAGAGCATCTGATGTTCGATACGGTAAAAAGCGCCTGCCGTAATATGCTGAACGACCTGACCGATGCATTCCGGGTCGAGTATCATCGAACCGAGCACGGCGGCCTCGGCTTCAAGAGACTCCGGCATTGTTCTGCCGACGAGCTGCGAAGCTGAAGAGCTATCCGGCCTTGCGGCCGGCTGAGCCTTTTTATTCGGGTTTTGTCTGACTTTCTGAGCCATCGGTTATTTCTGAATCAGTCGTCTCCGGAACTACGATAACTTTTACAGAAGCTGTAACATCGACTGTAAACCTGAGTTTAACGGTACGTTCACCGATTTCTTTTATATGCTCGTCAAGCTGAACGAATTTGTCAGCCACTTCGAAACCCTGCTGACGAAGGTTGACGGCGATTTCCTTTTCGGAAACCGAGCCGAAGAGGTGGCCCTGCTCGTTCGCCTTGGCGGCGATAACGACTTCGGCGCCGTTGACGGCCTCGGCGGCCTTGTTGAAGTTGTCAATAACACCCTTTCTTTGTTCAGCCCTTTTGGCTTTCTCGTCGGCCATTCCCTTTATCTTCGCCTCTGTCGGGATTGTTGCCAATCTCTGCGGCAGAAGATAATTTCTGGCGTATCCTTCGCGGACATCCACCACATCGCCATACCAGCCGAGGGTTTCAATATCTTCACACAGTAAAACTTTCATACTAACATCTCCAATAACTAATCAGTCGGAAGTTATATTTTAAAAAAGACCATTGATTAACTTGTAAACGGCAGCAGACCCATAAAACGTGCGCGTTTTATCGCCAGTTTTACTTTCCGCTGACAGCCTGCGCAGTTTCCGCTGCGTTTGCGCGAGAAAATCTTGCCCCTGTGAGTAAGCAATTTGCCTAAAATCTCGGTATCCTTATAATCGATGTACCGTGTTTTAGACCTGCAGAACCTGCATTGATTCTGCTGGTTGGTGTTTTCCCTGCGTTTTTTTCTTTTCATCGGCTTGTTAGGGCCTTTTTTCTTAAAGCTCTGACTTCTCACTTAAATAACTCCTAAAAAAATAGAATTTCAAATCTCAAATTTCAAATTAGAACGGTATATCGTCCCCGCCGGTCTGGTCGGCTCCGGCATCGGCCGATGGAATCTGCGATTCATCGGTACCGCCCGAGGCCGCCGCCGGCCTTGGGCCGCCTGACGAGATAAACTGAAAACTCTCTACTGTAATTCTATGCTTGCTGCGTTTGGTGCCGTCCTTTCCGGTCCAGCTGTCAAACGTAAGCCTGCCTTCTACCAGCAGAGGATTGCCCTTTTTACAATATTTATTGATTGTTTCAGCAGTTTTGCCAAAGGCTCTGCAATCGACAAAGCAGGTTTCTTCACGCTGCTGACCGTCCTGTCCGGTCCACTTCCTGTTCATAGCAAGTCCGAAATCCACAACCGCTGTCTGACTGGGCAAATATGAAAGCTGCGGGTCCCGCGTCAGATTGCCGAGCAGAATCACCTTGTTAAAATTCGCCATAACAATATCCTTTCCGTAAGAAACTCCGGACTAATCCTGCTTTTCATCAACGTCCAATATTTCATCATCTTTGTCTTCGGCAATCGCCTCTTCGACGATTTTTTCGACAGGAGCGCTGACAGGCTGTCCCTTTTCCGCACGCACAGCAGGAGTATCCTTTTCGATATCCTCAGGCGTTAGATGGTCGCCGCGGAGAATCAGGATTCTAAGAACCCTTTCCGAAAGCTGCGCATCGCGTTCAATCGAAGTCAGTTTTCCGCTCGGAGCATTGAAGTAAACGAGGATATAAGTGCCTCTTTTCCTGCCCAGAATCGGATATGCGAGCGGACGCTCGTCCCACTTGCTCATCTTGACTATCTCGGCTTCGCTGCGTTCGAGTATCTTCTTTACGTGGTCATTTATGCCCTGCCAGTCGGCAGCGGCTTCGCCCGAATCAACGAGAAACAACCCCTCGTACAATCGTTTGGTTACGGTTTCCAAATTAACATCTCCTTAATCACATTATCCAAATAACAATATTATTTTTCTTTTGCCGTGTTTTTCCGGTTAAATTTCGTCATCGCCGCTTCGACGCCCTGACGAAGCAGAAAAACGACTGCTTCGACAGCTTCAGCAACGGCTTTGTCGATAAGCTCTTTTTCAGCATCGCTCGGCTCAGAAAGCACATAATCCCTTCCGTCCGTCAGGCCCTTGTCGCCGATACCGACCCTTAGCCTGCTGAAATCTTCGGTTCCGAGCTTTTCAATAATGTCGGCCAGCCCTTTATGGCCGCCTGCCGAACCCGAAGCCCTGATTCTTATCAGGCCCGGCTCAAGAGCCAAATCGTCGGTTATCACGAGAATCTGCCTCGGCTCCAGTTTGTAGAACCCTGCGGCAGTTGCGATAACCTGTCCGCTGTTATTCATAAACTTCAGCGGCTTGAGCAATATTAACTTTTTATCTTCAAAGCTCGCCTGTCCGAAGACGGCTCCGAACTTGCCTTTTTTCAGCTCGGCGTCGAACCTTTCGGCCAGCCTGTCCACAACTTCAAACCCGATATTATGACGAGTCCGGCTGTATTCCCTGCCGGGATTGCCAAGGCCGGCTATTAAACTAATCTCGTCCATTTAAGGCTTTCCGGCTCGCAAAAAACATTATTCCTTCTTTTCAGATTCCTCTTCCTCGCCTTCCTTCGGTTTTCTTTCCGTAATAACCTCAGGCGATGTCGGCTCTTCAGCGCCGGCCGCTTCTTCAACAGGAGCAACTTCGATTGGCTTACTGCAGGCAATTACAAGCAGCTCGGGGTCTGTAACAAGTTTGACTCCTGCGGGAAGAGCTATATCGCGAACGTGAAGAGATTCGTCTATCTTAAGACCTTTTACCGAAACATCAATCGATTCGGGTATCTCGGTAACGGCACATTCTATCTCGATACTGTCGAGGTGTTCTTCGAGTATTCCGCCTTCGCTGGCGCCGGCCGGAGTGCCCTTAAATACAAGAGGAACACTGACCTCGACCTTTTCACTCAGGTCAACTCTGATTAAATCGGCGTGAATTATCTTCTTGCCGAGATGGTCATACTGCACTTCTTTAACAAGCAGCTTTTCTTTATTACTGCCGATTTCGATATCAAACAGTTTGTGTCCGTGATGCAGTCCTTCGGTAAAATCGTGCAAATCAAGGACGATGGACTGCGGCTCCTGCTTGTGGCCGTAAACTACGGCGGGAATCTTGCCCTGCAGGCGAAGTCTGGCCGAGTGCTTCTTGCCATTTTCTTTTCGTATTTCAGCTTTTAAAACTAACTCTTTCGATACCATTTTTCCTTTACCTCATTTTCCAGCTTTAGTTTTGATATAAAAATATTCTATTTAAACAATGCACTAACAGATTCATTTTTGTGTATTCGTTTTATCGCCTCGCCGAGAATATCAGAGACGGTGAGCACCCTGAGATTGGCGAGTTCCTTTATATTCGATTTTAAAGGAACTGTATCGGTAACCACGACTTCGTCAATCGGCGAGTTAGCAATATTTTCCACCGCTTTATCACAGAACAGGCCGTGCGTCGCCCCGACAAAAACTTTCTTTGCGCCCCGCTCCTTGACAAGCTTTGCGGCGGTGCATATCGTACCGGCAGTCGTAATCATATCATCGCACATCAGGACATTTCTGTCTTTTACCGTACCGATGATTTCGCCGCACTGGACTTCACTGCCGTTTATCCGTCTTTTGTGGATTATCGCCAGCTCTCCGTTGAGATGCGCGACATATCTTGCGGCCCTTTTGATATTTCCTGTGTCCGGCGAAACAATCGTCAGGTTATCGATTTTCTTTTCCTTGAAATATCTCGTCAGCACCGGCTCAGCAAAGAGATGGTCAACGGGAATATCGAAAAATCCCTGAAGCTGGGCGGCGTGCAAATCCATCGCGAGCACTCTGTCGGCGCCGGCGGTTGTTATCAGATTTGCGACTAATTTGGCGGTTATCGGCGTTCTGCCTTCGTCTTTCCTGTCCTGGCGGGCATAACCGAAATAAGGTATAACCGCTGTTACTCTCGCTGCGCTTGCGCGTTTGAGACAATCGAGAAAAATCAGCAACTCCATAATACTGGCATCGACAGGGTCGCTGCAGGACTGAACAACGAAACAATCCCTGCCGCGGACGTCGTCGGTGCATTTGATAATTTTTTCTCCATCGGGAAATTTTTCGATTTTCGCACAGCCGATAGTAACTCCGAGATAATCGCATATTTTCCCCGTAAGTTCGGGATTACTCGAACCGCTGAAAATCTTTATGCTTTTATTTAATGGCATCGTCAATCCCTTAAATCTTATTTTCCTCAATATTGCCTGAATTTACCGCTGAGCCGGGCTTTATCTTTACCCCTGCCGGAATATCAATCGGAGCAATGAGCGTCGAACCCGACCCGATGAAAACATTATCGCCGATTTTGGTCTCGTTAATTTTCTTGCCGTCGAAATTAGCCGTTATCGCGCCTGCGCCTATGTCGGCGTTTTTGCCCAGATTCGCATCGCCTATATAACTGTGATGTCTTGCCCTGACGCCGTCGGCAAGCGATGAATTTTTCACTTCGGTAAATACGCCCAGAACCACATCATCTCCGAGCACTGTGCCCTCGCGAAGATAGGCGAAAGGCCCTACTCTGCAGGCACTTCCTATTTTTACTCTGCCGTGAATATATGTGAACGGCTCGATGACCGTATCCTGTCCGATTTGCGTCCTTGCATCAATCCACGTATTGGGCGGGTCAACAATCGTTACACCGGCTTTCATAAATCCGTCCTGAATCCTCTGCTGCATAATTTTGCCCGCTTCGCTGAGCTGCTGTCGGCTGTTGACGCCCATCGCGTCCTCGGCGGCAACCGCAGTTACAGCAACAACCTTATGGCCTGCCGCGATAATCAGATGCAGAGCATCGGTCAGGTAATATTCATTTTTTACATTGTCAGGCGTTATCTTTTCGAGTGTTTCGAAAAGCGTTTTGTTCTTGAAGCAGTAATAGCTCGGATTGACTTCCCTGACAGTCTTTTGCATCGGGGTGCAGTCGCCATCTTCGACGATACCCTGAATATTTCCGTAACTGTCGCGGATAATTCTGCCGTAACCTTTCGGGTCGTCGAGAATCGCTGTGGCCAAAGTCGCGGCGGAAGTCTCTTTTTGATGTTTCTCAATGAGAGTATTTATTATTTCGGCCCTAATCAGGGGCATATCGCCGCAGATAACGAGCGTATCGCCGGCAAAATCGGCCAGATGGCTCTTACAGCACATTACAGCGTGGCCGGTGCCTTTTTGTTCGGTTTGCTCAACCCAAACAATATTTTTATCATCTTTAAAGTATTCAATTACCTGTTCTTTGCCGAATCCGACAATCACGTACAGTTTTTCAATACCCGCTTTCCTGCAGGCATCAATTACATAAGCGAGCATCGGCCTGCCGCAGACCTCGTGTAAGACCTTGGGCAGTTTGGTATTCATCCGGCTGCTGACGCCGGCGGCCAAAATTATCGCAACTTTATCAGACATAATATATCGCCTTTTGTTTTTAATATTTTCAACTACCCGGCTAGGACTCGAACCTAGAATGGGGGCACCAAAAGCCTCTGTGTTACCAATTACACCACCGGGTATAAGTCTCTTGAAGTCAAATACTTAAGATTAAACATAAAAAACTGCGTATTAAAGACAAAACAGCTCTTCAATATAAAATCCCAAATTTTCAATTTAGTTTTCACGGTGGCCATTCAATACAAGCCGGTTGGGTTCTGTCGGAGGCTTGAGCCGGTTATGCCGTGATACTACCGGCCCCACAATCCTATTGCTACCCCGTTCGACAGCAACTTGAGAGGTACTATACTAAAGCATTATCGGCAAAGCAAGCAAATTTCCTATAATAAATATGCGGTTTTCAGTACTGATATTGGGGATTTTTGTCGGCAATATCCAAATTCTATGACAGTCAAAACAGCCTTTAATTGACTTATGAGCAAAACAGGTATAAAATCCCGTCAACCCAAAAGGAGATTTTTTATGGATATTAAAGGTGTAGTGCTCGCCGGCGGGACAGGCTCAAGGCTTATGCCCCTGACAAAGGTTACAAACAAGCATCTGCTGGCCGTCGGTAAAAAACCGATGATTTATTACCCCATCGAAAAGCTCGTCTCGGCAGGCATTAAAGAAATCCTCATCGTAACCGGCGTTGACCATATGGGAGACATCGTGAACCTGCTCGGCTCAGGCAAAGATTTTTCCTGCCGGTTTACCTATAAAGTTCAGGACCAGGCCGGCGGTATCGCCCAGGCACTTGCCCTTGCGGAGAATTTCGCAAACGATTGCGGCATTGCCGCCATTCTCGGCGACAATATCTTCAAAGCCTCGCTGAAACCATACCTTAAGAAATTCGCCGCCCAGGAAAAAGGTGCAAGGGTTCTGCTCAAACAAGTTCCGCATCCCCAGCGATTCGGCGTCGCCGAAGTCTCCAAAAACGGCGTAACCAGAATTCTCGAAAAACCGAAAAACCCCAAGACCAATTACGCCGTTACCGGAATTTACTTTTACGACAATTCCGTCTTCAAAATAATAAGAACACTGAAGCCTTCCGGCCGGGGCGAACTGGAAATCACAGATGTAAATAATACATATATCGGCCGAGGCCAACTCAAGTACGATATGCTGCCCGGCTGGTGGACGGATGCGGGCACGTTCGAATCTCTCGGCGTCGCAAATAAATTAGTCGCCAAGGACCCGCCGAAATGACAATCCGTCCTGAAAGAATTGTTCTTCTCGGCGCAAACGGTATGCTCGGCTCTGAAATCCGCTGTTTATGCGCCAATAATAATTTAACAGCTTTAGATTTGCCCCAATTCGACATAACAGATACAAACCAGCTTGAAAAGGCCGTCGAAAATGCAGATGTCGTTATTAACTGCGCAGCATATACAAACGTGGAAAAAGCTGCATCCGAATCCGAGCAGGCATTTAAAGTAAATGCCGAGGCTGTTGGGAATCTTGCCCAGTTAGCCCGAAAGAATAATATCTATGTCATTCACATAAGCACCGATTTTGTCTTCGACGGAGAAAAAAAAACACCTTACCTTGAAACAGATAAAACTAATCCGATAAATATCTACGGCAAAAGCAAGCTCGAAGGCGAGACGCTTTTGGCAAAAAATCATAATAATTTTGCCATAATCCGCGTTCAGTGGACTTATGGTAAAAACGGCGCCAATTTCATAACCAAGCTCGTTTCGCCGGCCAAACAGAAAGATGTTTTAAAAGTTGTCGATGACCAGTTCGGTTCGCCGACTTCGACACAGGAAGCCGCAAAGGCGATTGTTGAATTGGCAGCAAAAAGACCGCAGGGCATATTTCATTACGCCGCGGCAGGCTTTGCCAGCCGATACGATGCGGCAAAATTCGCTTTTGAAAAACTGAAACTAAACACAAAAATCCTGCCGTGCAAATCGGACGAGTTCCCAACCGCCGCAAAAAGACCTTTGAACAGCAGGTTCTGCTGTGATAAAATACAGGCATTGCTTGATAAACCGATAGAAGAATGGCAAAGGCCACTTGAAAGGTTTTTGGAAACGATATGAATCCCGCACCTTCAAGTATTCAAGTGATTTTAAAGAATCGGAAGAAGAATCGGATGGAAATATCAATAATATGAAACACAGATTAAAAGAATACAAAGAAGGTGCGGGATGAAAAGGATTCTTGTTACAGGCGGTGCGGGCTTTATAGGCAGCAATTTCGTCAGATGGGTTCTGACCAACAGTCCCGATTGTTTCATTGTTAATATGGACAATCTTACCTACGCGGGCAATCTTGAAAATCTCGAAGGCTTTCTCAAAAATCCCAATCACATTTTTGTCAAAGCCGATATATGCGACGGCAAAAAGGTCGAGGAACTAATCGACAAGCATAAAATCCAGACGATTATCAACTTTGCCGCAGAAAGTCACGTTGACCGTTCAATCACAAGTCCTAAAATCTTCATAGAAACAAATGTCGCCGGCACGCTCACGCTGCTGCAAGCGGCCTGCGATAAAAAAATCGAGCGTTTTATACAAATTTCCACCGATGAAGTTTACGGCGAGCTTGGTCCAACCGGAAAATTTACTGAAGAGACGCCTTTGTCTCCCAATTCGCCTTATTCGGCAAGCAAAGCGGCGGCTGATTTGCTCGTAAAGGCATTCGGCCATACGTGGGGGCTGAACTATAATATAACCCGCTGTTCAAATAATTATGGGCCGTATCAATTCCCTGAAAAAATGATTCCGCTAATGATAAATAATGCCCTGAATGATAAACCGCTGCCTGTTTACGGCGACGGTTTGAATGTTCGCGACTGGATTCACGTTGAAGACCACTGTAAAGCTGTATGGAAAGTTCTGGCGGACGGAAAACCCGGCGAGGTTTACAATATCGGCTCAAGCAATGAAAAAACAAATCTCGAAGTGGTAAAGACGATACTCAAGGCTGTCGGAAAACCCGAATCGCTGATAACATTCGTCAAAGACCGTCCCGGCCATGACAGACGGTACGCGATAGACTCATCGAAAATAAACAATCAACTCGGCTGGGGCGCCGAGACAAAATTCGAGCAGGGAATAAAAAATACAATCGACTGGTATCTGCAAAATAAAAAATGGCTGGCCGATGTAACCAGCGGCAATTATCAGCAGTATTATCAGCAGATGTACGCCGGACGCTGAGATGCTATGCGAGACGGAAAAATCATCATAGCGAGACTTTGGCCGACATTTGGCGGAAACATCCCATCAGTGATTCCCGTAATCTGCGGCATAAATCCTGATAAATACGAGACCATCGGGATTTATCTGACAAAGACGAGCGATGCGCCGAATCTTCTCGAGCAGAACGGCAAAAAAGTTTTCTTTGTTACGCAAAAATCCCGACTGCCGATAATTCCTTTTTCTTTCCTGAGGCTCGCCGAAATTCTGGAGGAACAGGGCGTGGATATTTTGCACTGTCATCATCACAAGGCGGCTTTTTACGGAACAATCGCAGGCAAAATCGCCAAAGTGCCGGCGATTTTATCTCACGTCCACGGTTTGGGCAGAACGAGAAATATAAACAGAAAGCTGCAGAATTATTTTCTGCTGCCGCGCATTGATAAAATTTTGGCGGTAGGCGGGGCTGTAAAAAACGACATCCTGAAAACAAATCCGTCTGTCGAACCTGAAAAAGTAATGAATATCGGCAATTCAATCGATTATGAATACTACTCCAATACCAACTTTGACCGACATGCCGTTCGGGAAAAATATAATATACCTTCAGACGCTTTTGTATTCGCTGCCGCAGGCAGACTCGCAGAGACAAAGGGACAAAAATATCTGATTAAGACTTTTTCCGAAATTAAAAAACAAACTCCGAATATCAGACTGTTATTTGCCGGTACAGGCCGGTTAAAAAGTGAACTCGAAAAGCAAACGATGGAACTGAACTGTAAGAATTCCATTTATTTTCTCGACCGTGTTAACAATATGCCGGAATTTTACAGTATGATTGACGCATTTGTTCTGCCATCTCTGGCGGAAGGTCTGCCGCGAACGCTTATCGAGGCAATGGCGGCAGGCGTGTTATGTATCGCGAGCGATGTCGGCGGCATACCTGAAATTCTGGATAACGGCAGATTGGGTTTTCTTGTACAGGCTGAAAACTCGGACGAACTGGCAGATATGATGCAAAAAGCAATAAATTTGCCTTTGCAAAAAAAAGAGGCTATAATTACTGACGCAAAAGAATATATTAAAACGAATTACAGTCATAATGTTATGATAAAAAGAATTGAAAATATTTACGATACTCTCATCAAAGAAAAAACAGGATGTAATAAAAATTAAGGAAGGTCAATGAACGTACACCCGAAATATCCGGTATTTTTGCCCGCTTTTTTAAGAACAGGCTGGCTTATTGGCAGAAAGATAAACAAGCTCGTATCAGAATTGCTCACGGAAGAGCAGATAAAACAGCTGGACAGTATCGAAGGACATACAACGCTTAAACAGTGTGCGACTTTATTCTATCTTGCCTATACAAGTACAAAAAGCCCCGGAAGAATAGTTGAAATCGGCTCATTCAAAGGGAAATCGACCTGCTGGATGGCTAAAGCTCTTGAACTTGCAGGTGCGAATGAAAAAATCGCCGCTATTGACCCACATATCAACACACGCCAAAGAGGCGTAGTGCCGAATTATGAAGAAGACTCGAGTTTCGACGCTTTTATAAATAATTTAAAAAACTGCGGCGTAATTGAATACGCAGAACCAATCAAAAAGACATCGATAGAAGCCGCCAAAGACTGGAATCAGCCGATAAAATTGCTTTTCGTCGATGGCTCACATCTTTATGACGATGTAATGCTCGACCTTAAAATATGGGAACCGCACGTTAATATCGGAGGCGTTATCGTAATGCACGATACAAAACCGACCGGGCCGAGAACCGAAGTAAGACGAGCTATGATTGACTATATCGTAAAAAGTGGTCGCTTTAAAGATTTGCTACAGTTAAAAAATATGGCCTGTTTTACAAAAATGGCTTAATTATGATTGCAGTATCCGTCATAATACCTACGTATAATCGCGGCTACGTTGTCCACCGGGCAATAAACAGCATTATAAATCAGAATTTTTCTGATTTCGAAATAATCGCCGTCGATGATGGTTCAACAGACGAGACGCGCAAGGTTGTCGATTCTTTTCGAGATAACCGTATTAGGTATATTTATAAATCTAACGGCGGCGTATCCAGCGCGCGAAACGCCGGTATGGCGCAGGCACAAGGAAAATATATCGCCTTTCTCGATTCGGACGATACCTGGCCGGCAGACTTCCTTAAGATAATGCTCGAAAACCTTGAACAAAACAGGGATTTCGGACTCGCTTATGCCGCAACAAAGGTTAATGACAGCGAAGATGACAAGACAAACAGGCCTTATTATACCGAAAGATATGTATCGGGTGCTATCACAAAGGAACTTTTCAAAAACAGTTTCATCTGGCCGATGGCCGTACTTATTCGCAGAGACATTCTGAAAGATTTCTGGTTCGACGAGACCTTGAGAAACTCCGATGATAATGACGCATTTCTGAGGCTTTCAGTCCGCACAAAATTTTTATTCGTTCCTGATATTGTAGTTACAAGATATTCAAGTCCGGATGCGCACTCAAAAGCATCTCTTATTACAGGTTCCTGCAATCGGGCAAGGTCGCTCGAAAGATTTTACTTTAAACTTGGCGGAGATAAGTTAGTCTCTCGAAAGGCTGCTTTCAGCAAAATAAGCAGAGTATATCGCAGAGCGGCAAAACGCCATCGCAAAGGCGGATACCGCAACGCTGCCGTGAAACTCTATAAAAAAGCTGTTTCTTATCAGCCGTTTGATATAAGGCTGTATATCGGTTTAACCAAGGTTTTTCTTGCCGATAGTTCCAAGGATAAAGAACCTGATTGGTCTATGCCTGAGCCTTTGGGAACAATTTTATGCCATTTACAGGAAAAAACCGGTATCGGAGAAAAAAAATGAATATAGTAACTTCAGGCGACAGCGGGTTTTTCCACTGCCTAAAAGAATTGGCTCAAAGCGTAAGGCAATTCTACAGCAAACCTGTAATCATTTACGATATCGGCCTGACAGATGAACAGAAAAAACAATTGGACGCAATTATTATACCATTAAACGTTACTGAAAAAGTCAATCACAAAGGAAGAAGTTTGCTTTCCTCCACAGGAATACCCAGCACAAGGGCAACACACAAACCGTTTTGCGCCAAACATTATTTCGAAAACTACTCCGAGCCGATGATACTCGTTGACGCGGATTGTTTGTTTAGAACAAGAGTTGAAGAAAGCGGTTTTGATGTCGGCGTAACGTGCTACAAATCAAAAAACAAGAATATAGACTTCTATAATGGTATTATCAATTCAGGCGTTATATTCTTTAATAGTCCCGCCAATCGGCTCGTTGGCTTATGGGCAAGGGAATGTGAAAAAGAACTTACCACCGACCAAAAAGCCTTGTCCGACGTACTTAGCCGGACTATCGACTGGAGTGTATATAATAAAATTCAGGATTTTAACGGCCTGAAGATAAAAGTATTCGACGCAAAAATATATAATGATTTTCACCTGACTAAAAAAGGCAAAATTCTTCATTTTATAAATACCAAGCACAACAAAGAAATTTATGAACAGCTTATCGACGGCCTCAAACAGGGAAAGGGTATACGCAAAATGTTCCGGCGGATAAAACGCGGCAAAAAAACAAGGTTTGAACGAATATTCGATTTTTTTAATGTGGCAAAATGATTATAGTTTACTTAAAAGGCGGCTTGGGTAATCAGCTTTTTCAATATGCTGCGGCAAGGAGCCTTGCCCATAAACACAATACAATTGTAAAACTCGACACAACAGCTTATTATTATGGAGGTCCTCGTCAGTATGAATTGTATCATTTTAACATTCAGGAAAACGTCGCTGTTACCGCAGAAATCAGGAAACTAACCGATGTAAAGCAAAACAAATTCCAAAAACTGCTGTTTGCCCTGCTGCACAACCGTTCTCCACTGTCGGCACATCATATCAGATATAATAAAGCACTATATAAAGCTGATTTTTTCAATCTGCCGGACAATATTTACCTCGAAGGGTATTTCCAAAGCGAAAAATACTTTATAAATATAGCGGACATCATTCGAGATGAATTTAAAGTTAAATACGAACTAACCGGCAAAAACAAAGAAATCGCTGAATTAATGACAAATATTCAATCTGTTAATATCTGCGTGAGACGCGGCGATTTTATAACCGACGATAAAGCCAATCAAAAACATGGCGTTTGCGGCCTCGATTATTATTACCGCTGTATAGAGCAGCTTGTCAAGAAAGTCAAAAATCCGCATTTCTTTGTTTTCAGCAACGATTTCGACTGGTGCCGGGATAATCTAAAAATCCAATATCCGGTAAATTACATAGACCATCAGCAGGATAAAGCTTATGAAGATTTACGCCTGATGAGTTTTTGCAAACATCATATAATAGGTAATAGTACTTTCCACTGGTGGGGTGCCTGGCTGGCGCCTTATTCAGACAAGCTCGTATTTGCACCGAAAAAATGGTTCCTAAAGGATAATTGCCAGGTCGATGAACTTATTCCCGATAGCTGGCTGAAAATATAAAAAATCTCTCCGGCATTATTTACTGATAAAGCCCGACTCGTTTCTTAACTTACTGCATCTTTCTGATGCAATTTTTTCCAATTCAGAGACTATAGATTTATAATTGCCGTCATTATAAAGATTTTTTTGCTCGTTCGGATCATCAATAAGGTCAAACAAATAGTTTGTCCCAGCAGAACAGCTGTCTTCATATTCTTTCTCGCGCCAAATCAGTTTATGTCTGCCTTTGACCACCGCAATTTTAATCGCTTTGTACCGCAAATCTCCCGGCCCCGGTCCCAAACTCTCCAGATATATTATCCTGTCATTAGCTAAATCTCCTATCACTGATTGACCTTTGAATTCAGAGCGGGCAGGAGCATCTATTAAACTTAAAATCGTCGGCCCAATATCCAGTAAACTGCAGGGCGCAGAGATTGTGCGGGGTTTCAGATTTGGATTATAAAAAATCATCGGCACGCGTGTCGCTTCATCAAATAAACTGCCTGCTTTTAATTCGTAAGCTTTATCGCTTATGCCGTGATCCCCGCAAATCACTATTAACGTAGAATCCAGCAAATTTTCGTCCTTTAGCCGATTAACTACATTGGCTATCTCATTATCAGTATATCGCAAGGAATACATCTCTTTTCTTGCGATGGCATTATTACTGAAAATTCGCCGCAAACCAAGCGTTAATAAATTCGGCGGGAACCCGACCTCGCCTGGCATAGAAACATGGTCGTGAACATCCATAAAATGAGACCATAGGAAAAATTTGGTACTTTTATTATCGCTTATTTTCCTGTTAATCAGTTTCCTTAGATATGTTGCAGGAACGGCTTGTCTATACGATCTAAATCTGACGCCGAAGCACCTGATAATTCTTCTGACGATTCTGGGAAAAAATGTTGTTATGTCTTTGATATCCGATTCTTCCTTCTCATTTGTCAAAAACATTTTAAAATTAAGCTCTAAATGACTGCGCAGAAACTCCAGAAGAAATTTTTTACGGTCTTGCCGGAATTGCGAATACATTCGATTTAATATCTCAAGATACAAAGCGAAATTATGACGATGAAGGGCTATGTCATATTCAAAAACCGCATCGACAAATTGTTTTTCCGTCTGCCGGCACAAACGCAGCAGTTCTTTCAGTGTACGCTCAAACAAATCGCCTGTGATTTTGACAAATTCTTCATCTGAAATTATCTTTTTCTCCATCAAACCGTAGTAGTACTCATAATATATATCAGCGTAATTGCCCCAAAGATTACCGGGGTCAAAAAGCTCATAAAATTCCTTAAACCCTCTGTTGTAGCCGTAAAAATTTCCGAGCCACGCGGTGGAAGCATAACCGATTGTATATAATCCTAAATCTCTAAGTGCTTCTGCGATAGTTAAAGGCCTGTGAATAATCCCGTTATCATAGCCCCCATTATCAAGTGGAAGTGTTGAAGTTAAAATAGACGGATATGAAAACTGTGTCGGAAAACTGTTGGAATGCGCATTAAGACATATAATCCCGTTTTCGGCCATAGAATTAATTGTGGGGCATATATTCAGCTTATTGCCGCCTTTTTTAAGATAGCAGACTCGCAACATATCAACTACAATGAAAACAACATTATGAATTTTGCTTCCGTTATTCTTAAATACATCCATAATTAAAAATCTCCGGACGCAAAATTAAAGGATATATCGCTTATTACAAACATTTTTCCCGCCCTTTGTGGAAACAAGAAACAATTTCTTAATCGCTTTTTGCAGTTTAATTATGCCTTTTATCTGCCTCATTAAGATTTTAATCAGCCAAACCCTGATTGGCTTATATCTTTTTTCAAATTTCGTATACCAGCGGCCAACCCTCCATATCACAAAAGTTTTTAATATTAACTTCTGAATATAAGAAAGTTTTGACGAACCTGCAATCAGTTTAAAATTTGCCTGTATAAAAGGTTTATATTCAAAACATCTGTTCGGCTGAGGATTATAAGGCTTATAACAATATCTTTCTGTGCCGACTACATTCGACTGATAGCCGGCATAATCTCTTATTAAAAAAATACCGTTTCCATCCAGGATAAGCTTTGTCCCCAGAAAGCAATCGAAAAAATCGAATCCGCCCATTTCCAAATACCATAAAATATCGCTTCTTTTGTGCAACCCGTAATAATATGCTGTTGAAGGTTCGAGTATGTTAGTGCAGGCATTCTTAAACACACCGTATTCCGGAGACAAATCCGGCAATTCCCCTTCCAGCACTTTCCCGGTTTCACAAAAAAATGTGCGAGCTTTACACATCACCGTACTGTAGTTCCCGAATTTCGAGATACATTTCTCTATAAAATACTTATCCCATTCGTTGTCATCGTCAGCCCACATAAAAAACTCTCCAGTTGCTTTTTCCAACACAAAAGCATAATTCAGAAAAGCCGTTATGTTTTTCTTCTGATAATAATATTTTATCCTTTGGTCCCGTTCCATAAACTCTCTGACAACTTCTTCTGTCTTCTTCGTGGGTGAACAATCATTAGAAACAATAATCTCAAGGTTTTTATAGCTCTGCCCTGTAATACACTCGAGCGTAGTTCTCAGGCCCTCGGGGCGATCGTATGTCACTATGCCAATGGAAACTAATGGTTGTTCTTTGTCAATGCCCACGAATTCTTTCGCTTTCTTAACCTTTTAGCACTATAAAGTGATTTGCGTTAAACTATCGTCATTTTTCGGGAGAAAACATTTCTTCGAACTTAAAAAAACATTGGCAATAGAAAATAAGATTGTTATTTTTTCCCAACAATAATAAGGCTTTTTGTGGTTATTAAACAATCTCCGCCGACTATTCTCAAATTATATGCCTTTTTAAACACATCAGAACCGTTGATATGCATTTCGTATATCTTTTTTTGCATGGCATCGGACAAGCCGCTGTTCCTGAGCCAATTTTTTATACTAAAGTTATTCATAATAAAAGGGATAATCTTAATATTACTAAACCCGGCTTTTTTCATCAGTCCCGTTAAATCCTCTTCGAGAAACGTAATTCTTTTTTCCTTTATTTTGAATATTTTTTCGTAATCTTTTTTTACTTTGGCAGACGGGGGCACTCCCTCTGCCAAAATCATCTTCCCGCCTTTTTTCAGCAGCCTGTAGCATTCATCCATAGCCTTTTGTGTATCGTCAATTATATGATGAAAAACCATTCGTGCTGTTATCTTATCGAAAACTTCTTTATGAAATATAGATTCCCTGATGTCTCTCCTGATAAAATATTTATTATCTTTCCAGTTGCTGTGCTCCAGCATATCCTGAGAAATATCCAGACCGATAACCTCTTTTACTAAAGGCGAAATGGCATGCGCAATAACTCCTGTACCTGTTCCAACGTCCAGAACTAAATCGGTTCTTTTAAAACCGCCGGCCCGAATAAACGCTCTTATATAAGAATTGTCATTTACCCATTTGAGATTGTTGTATTTCTCAGACCTTGTCTTCCAAAATTTGCTTTGGTCCATCTTTGTAAGTCTCATTTCAAAAAGTAAACAGGCGGGTAAGTATATTCCGAAATTGGTATATTTGTCAATCTCATAATTCCCACGCCGGTTTTACCCCCCCATAATCCGATTACAAGCTCGCACACGGAATTATCCGATAAATAATAAAGTCCCGAGATGAGCAAATTTTAAATAAAAACAGTTCTTGAAAGGCATAAACTAAACTGTAAAATATCGAAAATCGTCAGACAAACGTTTCTAATCGAATAATGAGTTCTGACAAATTGACCGATTTTACTGAAAATGCCGGTAAAGCCGTTTATCTCTCAATCGGCCACGGGTCCGGAGACAACCTGATGGCAACGAACATGCTTTCCTGCTTATCCCCGAACCTGCCACTTTAATTCTGCTTTCTCTCGGCAGCTTGTTATTAAGTAAATCCCGCAACTAACAAACAATTAATTCAAATATTTATCCGCCTCTGGCAGAAAGGCAGGGGCTTTCCAACCGGCCTTTTAAAATTTCTTCGTGTCGCTTCATAAACTTCGCGGTGAACAAAAAATCTCCGCCCCGTTTCCCATCCCGCCTTTTTTAAACATTTGAATTTCGATGATTCGGATTTTATTTTCTCTCAATTCTCTGTGTCTCTGCCTGCCTCGCCGTAACTTTAGTGAAGGCGGGTGGCTAAAATAATTCGTGTTTATTCGTGGTTAATTAAATCCGTGCAGGAGCCGGCGGTCGCATTTCTAAAAAAATATTTCAACGTTAAATACGTCGATATGATAACCGAAGCCGGGCCGGTACAATATCTGGCAGATAAACAAAAAAGTGAAATAACCGATTCGATATTAAAGAGGGTCGAACTTGCAATCCTGCGGCATAATACCGTCGGCATAGCTGTAATAGCACATTACGATTGTCTCGGCAATCCGGCGCCGGAAGAGATACAAAAACAACAACTGAAAGAAGCGGCGGAATTTCTAAAGAAACACTTTCCAAAAGAAAGAATCGAGACGTTCTGGATAGACGCCAACCGGCAGGTAAGGACGGTCGATTAAGCGAATTAACCCCAATAAGGTACTCCCGCGGCAGGCCTATAGGGTACAGGAAAGACGATAAAGGTTCCTGACACCTTTTTAACTTCTGATTTTTCAAATGGTTATGGCATTAAAAAATATATAAAGGTTCCAGGAACTATTATTTCTATCTGATTCCAAGTCTTTGAGCCTCGTCTTCGAGGCCGTATTTTTTCATCTTCTTATAAAGGGTCGTTCTGTTGATTTGCAACGCCTGTGCGGTGAGTTGTCTGTTCCAGTTGTTCGCTTCGAGAGCGGCCCGGATAATTTTTCTTTCCGGTTCAGCTATCGAATCTTTAAGGCTTATCGCCTGATAATCGGCCGGTTCGGCGCTGGGGATGTGAGAAATTATATTCGCAGGCAGGTCTTCCAAAGTAATATGGTCTGTTTTGCTGAGAAGAACCGCCCTTTCAAGAACGTTTTCAAGCTCGCGGACATTGCCCGGCCAATCATATCTCTGCAAAGCCTCCATCGCGCGGTCGGTAATTCCCAATTTTGCACGGCTGTGGGATATACAGAAATTTTTCATAAAACGCACAGCGAGCAGCGGTATATCGGCAGGCCTTTCGTTGAGAGAGGGAAGATTTATTGTTATAACATTGAGCCGATAGTACAAATCCTCTCTGAACCTGCCCTGCTTTACCTCCTCGACCATATTCTTATTGGAAGCGACGATAACACGGGTATCGACAGTGATGGTTTTGTTGCTGCCGACCGGCTCGAATTGTCTTTCCTGTATTACTCGCAAAAGTTTGACCTGCAGCGAAGGCGATGCGCTTGATATTTCGTCGAGGAAAATAGTTCCGCCATCGGCGGCGAGAAACTTGCCCTGTTTGTCGCTGATAGCGCCGGTGAACGAGCCTTTTACGTGGCCGGACAGTTCGCTTTCGAGCAGCGTTTCCGGCAGTGCGCCGCAGCTTACCTCGACGAAGGGCTTGTCTCTTCTGCCTGAACGGTAATGAATGGCTCTTGCGAGCATAGTTTTTCCTGTGCCGCTGGGGCCGGTCATAAGGACAGTGCTTCTGCTGTCTGCGACGGCCTCGACGAGGTCGAAAATCCTCGCCATTTTGTAGTCCTGACTGATTATGTTTTCGAGACTGTACTTGCGTTCGAGCTGGTTCTTGAGATTTTCATTTTCGCTGATGAGCAATTGCTGTTTTAGCGCCCTTTCAATCGTAAGGCGCAGTTCGTCATCGACAATCGGCTTTGTAAGATAATCATAAGCGCCCAATTTGATAGCTTCGACTGCGCTTTCAATTGTGCCGTAGCCGGTAATGATAATTACGACGGTTTGCGGATGATTTTTTCTGATTAGATTGAGCAGTTCGAGTCCGTCGCCGTCCGGCAGGTTCACATCGTTGATAACGAGCGAAAATTTCTGTTTCTGTATCAGGCCTGCCGCCTGTTTGTACGACTCTGCGCCGGCGGTGCTGTAGCCTTCGAGCTTGAGAAACTCGCACAGCGAATCGAGGATTATCCTGTCGTCGTCAACAACTAAAATGCTGTTTTGCTTCATAAGTTTTCAATTTCCATTTTTATATTTTATTTTTCGTTCAAGGGCAGATGCACCGTAAAGATACTTCCGCCTGACGGAGAATTTTGGGCGGTGATTTTACCGTTATATTTTTCGATTATGTCCCTGCATATAGCAAGACCCAAACCGGTGCCTTTACCTGTTTTTGTCGTAAAGAACGGCTCGAAGATTTCTTCGCTGTTTGCCGGGTCGAAGCCGGGACCCGTATCGTGGAATTTTATTGTCGCGATATTATTCTCTGAAGTATCCCAGCTTATCGTTGCCTTTCCGCCGTCCGGCATCGCCTCGACAGCGTTTTTCAGCAGGTTGCAGAATACCTGAAACAAATTTCCGCCTTTAACCGCCGGCAGGCCCGATGGATACTGCCGTTCTATCTCTACCGCCGATGCCTTTGCCGCAGGCTCGATAAATTTGATTGCATCGTCGAGAAGTTTGTCGATAGGAGTATCCTCAAGGGACGAATAGCGGTTGCGGGAAAATTCGAGCAATTCGGTAATAATCTGTACCATTCTTTTTAGGCCGTCGCCGGCGTGTTCGAGATACTCTACCGGTTTCGGCAGGTTTGCCTCGCTGATGGTTCTTTTTGCCAGGTTGATATACCGCATTATGCCGTCGATAGGATTGTTTAATTCGTGCGCGACTTTGCTTGCGAGCTTTCCCATAACGGCGAGCCGTTCGGTGTTTGCCATTTGTTTTTGTGCGTTTGCCTTTTCAGTAATGTCTTCGAGCAGCAGCAGTCCGCCCTGTATGACGCCGTTAAGGCCGTCGGTCAGCGGCGCACAGGTTATCTGTAAGACTGACGGCTTTTCCCTTTTGCGATAGGCAACGTTGTCGAACCGGCTAATTTTCCCGATTTCTACAACTTCAGTGAGTATTTTGTGCCAGTCGCTCCAGATTTTTTCGTTGGTTCCTGCTGTCAGCGAGGCATCGATATTTGCCTGAAGGTTTATCAGTTCAGCGGCGATCGGATTTGCACTTACCGTTTTAAGCTGCTTGTCAAAAATGACAACGCCGATAGGCAGCGATTGCAGAATAAACGGGGCAAGAGCGGCAGTAATTTCTTTGTCGGTAACGTGCTGATTGTTGGTATTTGGCATAAGCATAGTATTATAATAGATTTAAATAGCTTTAGTCAAGCAGTTATGTTGCGAAAAATCAACAATGATGTTTCGGCATATCGGTCGTTTTTTATATATAAGATGTTTATGTGTCAGGCTTTATGGGTTTTTGTTTAAAAAATGAGATATTGATGTGGATTTTAAGGCAAACATTTTTGCCGGAAAACAGAGGTTTTTGTTGCGGTTTTTAAACAATGTTGGCTAAATTCACAACTTCCCAAGTTTAAAATTCGCGGCGGAAATCCTATAAGTCTATATTTTGGCTATGCTTAAACGTGTTAATATGGGGTGTTTTTGGTATAGTTTTTTTGGTATATTATTTGCAACAGTCCTATAAGAGCGAAAAAATTAGCTTTTTTATTAATATTAAAGGCGTTGAAATGATGGGAGGAGAAAACGAAAGAAGGAAACACAGGCGACTGCTTGTCAGGATGGGGATATTGTGCCGTAAAGTCGGTACAATGGACGAGAAGGCATTTGTCGGCAATAGCGTCAATATCAGTCCCGATGGTCTGTTGATTGAAAGCGGTCAGGAAGCCGCTATGGATACCGGCGACCTTTTCAATGTTGAGCTGGATATATCTCGTGTTGACAGGACCGACCAAATCGGCGGCAAGGTTTCGGCTTATGCAAGGGTTGTCAGGGTAATTGAGCCTCAATCTGTCCCAAAAACCAATAAAAAACAGGTGGCGTTTCAATTTTGCAGCCGGCCGCAGTTCGATGTTTAGTTTTATCGGTTATAATTGCCGCCGTTGACATCCCGCCCTATCGGTATTAGTATCAAAAAATATGAATACACTACGATATTTCTATATTCTGTTATTTCTTGCGGTGCTGGTGTTCGCCCGGCAGGGCTTGGGCAGGGAAAAAACGAGAATAACGGATATTATTCCGAAAGACAGCCTGTTAAATGAAGACAAAGCGGCCACAGGTCTTTATTTATATGTATTCGAACTCGACAGAGACAAATATCCTGCGGTACTCGATGTGCTGTATGATATTAATGATTTGCCCGTCGAATATGTAAATTTAGGAAGTTTTGCCGGCAACGGACTGGTTAGTTGCGGCGGAGACATAGAAACATGGACGAAGCTGGCGCAAATTTTGGTTGACTCAAAAGCCAAACCGGTCAAGCGTACAATTGCTTATATCAATGACGGTATCAATGACGATATCGTACTGGCTGTTTTGGATAAGCCCGGCTCTGTCAGTTATCGACAGAGCGGCAGCGACTCAATCGGAATCGGTTTGCCTGCCGGAAATGTTTCTTTACGATTTAATACAAAGCCGCTTATCGGTCTTAAACAAATCCGCAGGGTAAGTATAACGCCGGTTTACAAGGCCGAAATAGCTCCGGACAAGAAACAAATGAGCGGTAAAAAACAACCCGTGTTATGGGAATTTCCATTCAGTTTGGCATCCCTTTCCGTATCCCTGCGGCCGGGACAGTTTGTCTGTATAGCTGCAAACCCCGCGAATTTTCCGCAGCAAGGTCCTGAGGCAATAGGACAGATGATGTTTTGCTCCAATAAATCCAAACCTGTCATAAGATTATGCCTTGTGGCCTGCAGTCTCATAAATGATTGATTATCAACTCTCAAAATCACAGGAGAACGGTTAGCAAAGAGGAGAACAGGAGAAGAGATTTCCTGTTTTCTCGGCTTTGTCGGCATCGGTAAACAGGGGGTTTGCCTGTGGAAAAGAGGCGGAAAAACTTTATGCGGATTAATTGTGAAATCTTTTCAGATTTTTTGCGAAAATTGCTTATAAAAACTTTACCAATTGGCCGATAGCAATTATAGTGGCGGTGCAGCCAACAAAATCAATTCCGTCATTGGCGGAAGCGAGTAAGGAAGGTCCTAAAACAGTTTTTTAACGGATTAAAAATATGCCGACTCGGCCGCGTGAAGCGAAAATACTGATATACCTTGTGGTTTCTATGACGATAGGAGCGGCACTGCTGATGGCATTGGACAGCCAGTCCATATCGGCGGGAGCATTCAGCCTCGCCAGCTATTCTTCGCTCGGCTCGATTCCATCGGTTACGCAGACCCGTCAGGGTACTACAGCCGACAGGTGGGACAGAATCGAGGTATTTTACAGCAATACCAAAGGCGGCGACCTCGCCCAGCTCGCATCTCTCCACGGCCTTACAAGTCCGGACGACCTTAATTTTCATTTTCTCGTCTGCAACAGCCTCGGTGCGATGGACGGGCAGATACAATCGACGGAAAAATGGCTCAATCAGTGGTCGGCTTTGCCCGGCGCAGCGTGGTACGGCAGCAGCAAAACAATCCGAATCTGCGTGATAGGGGAAGGCAAAAGAACGCCCGCTTCGGATTATCAGATAAGCCGGACTCAAGAACTGGTGGACACCCTTACCAGAAAATTCGATATCGAACGAGATAACGTCAGCTATCCGGCGGGCTGGCAGTTGTAATCCTAACTCATCCTGTTTTTATTTTTCTTCAGCCAGTTGTCTAATCACATCAAATAACGCTTGAGTGCCGTCTTTGCCTCTGCCTTGTTTCTGCAGAACGGATGATAATTCCTTCGCAAGTTTTGTGCCGGGCAGGGGTTGACTGATTTTGTCGGTATACTCCAAAACCAATCGTAAATCCTTGACCTGCAAATCGACCATAAACGCGGGCTTGAAGTCGCCTGCGATGATTTTAGGCCCGAGAACTTTCAGCGATGCGCTGCCTGCGGCCCCGCCGCTTGTCGCCGCTAAAGTTGTTTGCAAATCGAGCCCCGCTTTTTTCGCAAAGGCAAGACCTTCGGAAATACTCATAATCGTGTGAACGACCATAATCTGATTGGCGAGCTTTGTTATCTGGCCAAAGCCTGACGGGCCGCAATAGGTAATAGTTCTTGCCCATCGCCTCGAAAACCGGCCGGACTTTCTCGAAAGAATCTTTCGGCCCGCCTGCCATTATGCCGGTACCGATAAAAGCTATGCGAAACTGCGCCATAAGTTTTCAGATTATCCGATGATGCCGAGGCGTTTGAGAGTATTTTTCGACCATCGCATAGAGCGCAATTGTGCGTTGATAAGGAGCAGCGTTACCACGAGCCATAAGAGGCTGAACCGCATAACCATTAAACCGAGCGCTCCGGCAGAATACCCACTGAAATTTTCCCAGACGGCAAGCAGCTCGGCAGGAGTGTAAATCACGCCGAAAAGGACGGATTTGAACATAAGCTGCCACGGAAGAATAAGCACAACGACAAGAAACGATACGAAGACGGCCTTTGTGATATGACTTATTCCGCCGAGCCTGCCGACAAGCGAAATCTTCATAGCGAAAAGGAGCGTCAGGGAATATATGATTGTAGAGACCGCCAGCAGATAATTGCAGACCCTAATCGTCCATGCAATATTCGCGAATTTAATTTTTATCTGCGGATAATGTTTTGTATGTGCGGCTGTGTTAGGGTCAGTCTTTGCGGCGTTGGCGTCAGCGGTCAGGGCTTGGGCGGCCTGTTCGATTTTTTGCGTTTTGGTTTCTATTTTCGCTTCCTGTTTGGCGGGTACGGCCAATTTCGCAATCATAGAGGAAACAGACGCAAGGTTGCTTTGAGCCGTTTCATTCGGCAGTTCGATATATTTTGTCGGCGTCAGCCAAAAAATAGCCTGCAAAATCAAGAGGCAAATAAAACTGATAAAAAAGAATAGATTTTTAGCGTTTTTTAGAGTTCCGATAGCTTCGAGACAGTCGGTGGTCTCGAGAAGCTGGTCCTGTCTTTTCGATTCATCAGCCATTTTATTTCTCCTTAAATCTCGGCCATTTCTTATCGGCACTAACAGCTTTTAGACTATTGTGTACTGCGGCTATCGTTTTTTCAACATCCTTTTTTGTCAAAGCGGCAGAAATAAACATCGCCTCGAAAGGACTGGGGGCAAGATAGATGCCGTTTTTGAGCATCTCTGCGAAAAACGCCTTAAATAATATCGTATCGGCGGCCTTTGCATCGTTGAAATTTTTTACGGGTTTTTTCGTGAAAAAGCAGCTCAAAAGCGAGCCGATTCGGTTTATTGTCGTCGGGACGGCAGTTTTTTTTGCCGCCTCGGCAATGCCGCGATGGAGCGTTTTCGCCTTTTCTTCAAGTCGGGCGTAAAACCTTTTATCTTTTAAGATTTTCAAGGTCGCAATCGCCGCGGCGGTGGCCAGCGGGTTGCCGCTCAAAGTACCCGCCTGATAAACCGCTCCTTGCGGTGCGAGCATATCCATAATATCGGCTCTTCCGCCGACGGCTGCGCAGGGCAGACCGCCGCCAATGATTTTGCCAAGGCAGGTCAGGTCAGGTTTTATCTTAAAAATCGTCTGGGCTCCGCCGAAACAGAGGCGAAAACCTGTGATTACCTCGTCGAAAATCAAAAGGGCCTTATTTTCATCGCATAGTTTTCGCAGTGCCCGCAGATAGCCGGGTTTTGGAAGTATAACGCCCATATTTGCGGCGACGGGTTCGATTATGCAGGCGGCGATTTTGTTTTTATATTTCCTGAAAGCCTTAGCTGCCGAATCTATATCATTATATTCAGCAACTAATGTGAGCGAAGAAAGAGATTTAGGCACACCGGGACATAAAGGCTTTGAAAATTCAGCCGAGCCTGAGCCGGCGCTGACGAGCATCGAATCGCTGTGGCCGTGATAGCAGCCGGACATTTTCAGGATATAATTTTTGCCGGTAAAGGCACGCCCGAGACGAATCGCCGTCATAACAGCCTCGGTGCCGCTGCTGACGAGGCGAACTTTGTCAATCGAATCGAAGGCATCGACAATTATTCCGGCAAGGATGGTTTCGGCATTTGTCGGGGCGCCGAAAGAAGTTCCGTTTTGAGCGGCGGTTTTTACCGCTTTGATAACAGCCGGATGCGAATGGCCGAGTATTAAAGCTCCCCACGAGCATACGTAGTCGATATATTCATTACCATTTATATCGTAAATTTTAGAGCCTTTACCTTTTGCGATGAAAATCGGCGCACAATTGACAGATTTGAACGCTCTGACGGGAGAGTTCACCCCGCCGGGCATTAAACGGCAGGCTTTTTTGAACTGTCTATTAGATTTCATCCCGCACCTTTCCCTATTCACTCATCAATATTTTGAATCAAGCACCTTTATAATGCCCTGAATACTTAAAAGGTGCGGGATTCATCCTTTTGACTATAATCTTTAAGTGTCAAAAGTGCAAACAGTTGCGCCAAAAGACAGTTTGTTTTTCTATTGCAAAAAGCGGCAAATTGCGTATACTCTGCTTTTCTTAAGTGAAAACTGAAAATGTTTGTAACCTGTTTTTGCTAAAATAGTTGCAGTCGAAAAACAGATTTTTTTAACCTTTTTTTGGAGAGTGATATGCATCTGGTTAAATGGTTTCGCAAGAATATGACCAAGTTGATGGCGATATTCGTGATACTGATTATGATAGCTTTTATTATGCCTACGGTTTTAAATCAGCTTGCCAAGCCGCAGATGAGGGCCGGAAGTGCGATGTGGCTGTACAGCAAGGACAGTAAAATTAGTATCGAGGATGTCCGGCAGGCTACCGCAGAGCTCGCTGTGCTTCGCGGTTTATTCGTAGACAGGTTTTTAATGGGTCAGCAGGACTTGAAGCTTGTGCTTTTGGGGCAAGTGCTTTTCCCAGAAACAGACCAGGCCGCAATGTTAAGTGATGAACTTAAAAGGCTTTCTCTGCAGGGCCGACTTTATTTGGGTGTTTCAAAGATAAACGATTTCTTTTCGCAAACTCGCGGCAGGTCAGAATTATTCTGGATACTGCTTAAAAACGAAGCCCGGCAGGCAGGCTGTACGGTTCTTCCAGACTCTGCGGCCGATATTCTCAATAGGCTTATTTCCCAGATAACCAATAACCAACTTGATGCGGCAACGGCCGTTAATAGAGTATGTCTTGCCCACAATATTACAGAATCGCAGGCGTTAGCCGCCTTCGCGGATGTTCTGTCGGTTTTGATTTATGCAAGAATTGTGAGCGATACTGAAGATGTTACCGAGCCGCAACTCGAGAATGTTTTTTCCAGAACAATGGAAAAAATTAATGTTGAATTTGTGCAGTTTTCCGCTGACGATTTTCTGGACAAGGTTTCGGAGCCGGACGAGACGCAAATTTCGGCACAATTTGAGAAATATAAAAATTATCTGCCCGGCGAAATAACAGACGATAACCCGTACGGTTTCGGATATAAAATTATGCCGCGGGTTGCGGTGGATTATATAATTGTAAAACTCGACGATGTAAAAAAACTGGTTGGCAAGCCCACGGAAGAGGAAGCCGAAGAGTATTACCAGCGAAATCTTGAACAGTTTACAGAACGTGTATTCGCGGATGTGAACGATCAGAGCGGCGAACCCGTCATAAGACAGAAAAGTTATGCCGAAGCAGCCAACAGTATAAAAGAAATGCTGTACACTCAAAAAACGGGGTCGCATTGTACGAAAATTCTTAACAAAGCCATCGAACAGACCGAAGCCGGTTTCGAGTCGTTAGATTTTGAAAAAACGAGCCTTGATGAGTTCCGAAATAAAGCCGGTGATTATGCATCTTCGGCGGAGATTGCATCGAAAGAGTACGGAATAAAACTTTATACCGGCAGAACAGGACTGCTGACTGCCGAGCAGATACAATCAGACCGATATATAGGGTCGCTGCTGATGGCCGGGCAAAACAGGATGCCGGTAAGACTTGTAAGACTTGCCTTTGCGGTATCGCAGCTTGGCGATGAAGCAGGCAAACTCGGGCCGTTCGAGCCGCCGGCTCCGAAAATGTATGTCAGTTTCGGGCCTCTGGCCGGCAGGGACGGCGATATTATGGCAATGGTGCGTGTTGTGGAGACCGCCGGTTCTATGATGCCTGAAAGTGTCGAGCTCAGCTATCAAAAAAATCTCCCTGAAATTTTCGAGTCCTCTGAAGCGGAAAACAAAAGTTTTATCTTAAAAGATGTTGTGGCAAAGGATTGCAAAAGACTCGAGGCGATGAAAATTGCAAGAAAGACAGCAGAGGATTTTCTCGAAACGACTAAAAAGCAGTCCTGGGAGTCGGCTTTGCAGAAGCTTGGCGCCTCGTCCGGCAAAAAAGATGCCGCTAAAACGGAAAAGAAATTCGCCGTTCAGAGCTGGGAGAATAGAAACAGGGTTTCGCAAATGGAGATAGAAATGACGAAAACAAAAACTGCTGGATTAACAGGGGCGGGAAGCATCGTCAAAGAGAGCATAATTTACGCCAAACTCATAAATATATTTTACCAGAAATCGCTGGATATACAAGCGGCTAAAGAAGAATTACCGCTGATTATAGATTTTGGACCACAGCTTTCCTGTTATGCGGTAAAAAATCTGACCTGCGGTTTTGGAACAATCGAAGAATACGAAAGCGTACGTCCGGAGCTGGCTTTTCAGCAGGATTATGTTATATCGCAGAGTATGGCGATAGAGCACTTTATGCCTGATAATGTTATGAGACGGTTGAACCTTCGACCCGCACAGACGCCGGAAAAATCGGCTGATTCTAATGATATAAACGGAGAAAATTAATGACACAGGCGACGGCAGGAAAATTCCATTTGCCCAGCCTGGGCTTTCTTTTCCTTGTCGGTGTTCTGGGCTGGTGGATACCCGGCGCAGGACACTGGCTAATCAGCGAGCGAAAACGGGCGGTTATAATATTTGTTTCGCTGATGTTTGCTTTTGTGCTGGGCATTTATATCGGCTCGATTGCCGTAATCGATGCAGGGACGCCTTGGTATTGGGCGCAATTTCTTGCTTCGCCGGCAGTGGCATACCTTGCTCATTTAAGCGGCTCTGTATATCATCTGGATTCTTTCGGCAGACCGAGAGAAATAGGCGAAATCTATACAGGTATTACCGGTATGCTGAACCTTTTGTGCGTTGTAAATGCCGTATATATGGCTCACTGTATTAATGTAAAAGAACGGGAGAAATAATGGTTTGCTGCCTTGCGGGTTTTATGGCCCCTGTACATATAGGCACAACGCCGCTGGCTTTTTTGCTTGCGCTGCCGCTGATAGCCGTTATAGCGGTTGTATATAAAGCCACAAAATTGGAAGAGATTAAATTTGGTCCGTTCGTCTGGCAGGTATTTCTGCTGTTTTGTTCAATTGTCGTTTTTATGGTGCTGACCGCGATAGCGCTCTTCGTCTTTATAAAATTAACCATAGGCTGACCGGCTACGGTCAAATCTTTTTAAACGCAAAACTGTGCGCGTCTGCGTCAATTCTTATCGTATCGCCCTCCGCAAATTTACCTTCGAGCAGCTCTACGGCAAGTTTATTTTCCAATCGCTGCTGGATAGTTCGTTTCAGCGGCCTTGCACCGAAAGCGATATCATAACCTTCATCTATTAACTGCTTTTTCGCGTTATCGGTAAATTCGACGTTTATGTGCTTGTCGTGCAGTCTATCGGCAAGATGGGCAAGCTGGATTTCTACGATTTTTTCAAGGTCTTCTTTGCTGAGCATCTTGAATACGATGCTTTCATCGATTCTATTGAGAAACTCCGGCTTGAAATATTTTCTTAGAACTTCCCTGACGTGCGCTTCGATTTCCCAGTCGGCGCCTTGGTCCTCGGTAAGCTGCATAATCTGTTCGCCGGCTATATTGCTGGTCATTATTATCACGGTATTTTTGAAATCGACCGTTCTGCCCCGGCCGTCCGTGAGCCTGCCTTCATCAAAGACCTGCAGAAGAACATTGAATACGTCCAAATGCGCCTTTTCGATTTCATCGAGCAGAACGACCGAATACGGTTTTCTCCGGACAGCTTCAGTCAGTCTGCCGCCTTCTTCGTAGCCGACATATCCGGGCGGTGCGCCGATTAAGCGGGCGACGCTGTGCTGCTCCATAAACTCGCTCATATCTATACGAATCATCGCATTGGGGTCGTTGAATAAAAATTCCGCCAAAGCCTTTGAAAGCTCAGTTTTGCCTACGCCTGTCGGGCCGAGAAATAAAAATACGCCGATAGGTCTGCCGGAATCGCCCAGACCTGCCCGGCTTCTGCGAACGGCATTGCACAGTGCATCGACGGCTTCGTCCTGTCCGACAAGGCGTTTGTGAATTTCTTTTTCCATATTCATAAGCCGTTCTTTTTCGCCGCTCAAAAGTCTTGAAACGGGCACTCCTGTCCATTTGGATACGATTTGAGCGACGTGCTCTTCGGTAACTTCGTTTCGAATCATTTTGCTGCCGTTGCCTTTCGCGAGCTGCTCTTCTCTTTCGCTGAGTTTTTTTTGCAAATCGGCAATTGTGCTGTATTTTAATCTGGCGGCTGTTTCAAGCTCGCCTTTGCGCTGAGCCTCGTCGAATTCCGTATTGGCACGGTCGATTTTTTCCTTAATTTGTTTTATAGAATCGATATCCGCTTTTTCTCTTTCCCATTTTGAGCTGAGCTCCTTATCTTTTTCCTGCAGTTCGGCCAATTGTTTTTCAAGATTGTCGAGCCGTTTTTTGCTTGCGTTGTCGGATTCTTTCTTTAAGGCTTCTTTTTCAATCTGAAGCTGCATAATTTTTCTTCGTATATCGTCGAGCTCGGCGGGGAGCGAATCGTTTTCAATCCGCATTTTTGACGCCGCCTCGTCAATCAAATCTATGGCCTTATCGGGCAGCCATCTGTCTGAAATATATCTGTTCGAAAGCGTCGCCGCCGCTACGAGCGCGCTGTCGGAAATTCTTACGCCGTGATGAGTATCGTACCTGTCTTTAAGACCCCGAAGTATCGCGATAGTTTCCTCGACAGAAGGCGGGTCAACCAAAATCGGCTGAAATCTCCTCTCGAGAGCGGCGTCTTTTTCAACGTGTTTGCGGTATTCATCTATTGTTGTTGCGCCGATGCAGCGGAGTTCGCCGCGGGCAAGCGAAGGCTTGAGCAGATTACCCGCATCGACAGCGCCTTCGGCCCTTCCTGCACCGACGATTGTATGCAATTCGTCGATGAACAGAATGATTCCGCCGTCGGATGCGATAACTTCTTTCAAAACCGCTTTGAATCTGTCCTCGAATTCGCCGCGGTATTTTGTCCCCGCGATTAAAGCGCCCATATCGAGAGCGACGACTTTTTTATTCTTCAATCCCGCAGGCACATCGCCAGCGACGATTCTCTGGGCAAGGCCTTCGGCGATTGCGGTTTTGCCGACGCCCGGCTCGCCAATAAGAACCGGATTATTTTTTGTTCGACGATTCAAGACCTGCATACAGCGTCTGATTTCGTCTTCTCTGCCGATAACAGGGTCCAGTTTCCCACCCCTCGCCATTTCGACAAGGTCTATGCCGTACCTTTCCAGCGCCTTGTATTTTCCTTCAGGATTGGCATCGATAATTTTTTCCGAGCCGCGAATCTGTTTCAGAGCGGCTTCGATTTGCTGCGGCGTTATGGAATTAACGGTTAAGATTTCCTTGGCATCGCTTTTGACCGAGGCCAGAGAGATGAAAATATGCTCTACGCTTAAATACTCATCGCCCATTTTGTCGGCGCGATTCTGTGCGTCGAGAACTATCTGATTAAAAACAGGGTCGGGCATAATCTGCGGACCGGCAGTTCCCGTAGCGAGCCTGTTGATTTCACCATCAGTCATTTCTTTTATGCGGCCGATGTTCGCTCCGATTATCTTTAGTATCATCACCGCAATTCCGTCATCGTCCTGCAAAATCGCACTCAGTAAATGCAGCGGCGAAAGAACCATATTGGACTTGGCCATCGCGATTTGCTGTGCCGTAGCAAGGGCTTCCTGTGCTTTTAGTGTAAATTTATCAAACTGCATCGCATTTCCTTTCAACTCTATAATATATAGAGCAAAGAATGTGCCCGAATCCCTAAAAAATATAAGTCTTTATAAAATATAAACTTATAAAAAACGATCCGGCTCGGTTGTATGTCAGATTGGCAGTTTTAAAAAACCAGTGCCAAAAACAGCAGAAGCGTCCCGATAACTATACCCGCAAAAGTTATCTGTAACAGGCGGCTGTATTTCGCAAAGCCGGGATGCGTATCCTCGAATTCCCAGTAGATATCGTCGAAGTCGGAGCCTTGTTTGGGACGCAGTTTAACCCTTACATAAATATGCGCAGCGGCGGAAGCTATGAAAAGCAGGCTGCCGGAAATTGTCAAAAAAACGCTCATTTTGTTACCGCGGTTTTTTGTTTAAGAAGAGCAAAGATAACTTTCGCTATATCGGCATTGTCAATATAACTTCCATAAACAGGGTCATTGCCTTTGATGTGTTCGGCAAAAAGATTCGAGCCTTGTCCTTTGGCGAAGAAAAACACTAACGAATTCGTATGTTTTTTGGAGTTCCATTTTATTATCGGCATTTTTTTCTCTGCCGCAGGCTCGACAATCAAATGTCCGGTTTCGTGGTCGGACGTGATAATCACAAGAGTTTTTTGCCAATCACTTTTTCTTTCCACCCAGCCGATAACAGTATCGACAGCATCGGCAAAATCCACCATCTCTTCGAGCATCCTCGCGCTGTTATTTGCGTGCGATGCCCAATCGACGGCTCCTGCCTCAATCATAATGAAAAATCCGCTCGGCTCGCCGTCGAGAACATTAAGAGCGGCCTTTGTCATTTCAGATAAATTCGGCACGTTTCGATTTAAAGGCACATCGAAAGGCAGGACAGAATTTCCACTGCGTTTGTATTGTAAAGTTGAGGCTGCCCGGGCGATACCCAAAACCCGTTTCGGCGTTTCGCCTTCGGCAAGATTCAAAAATTCCTGCCTGCTTTGAATTAATGTCCATTTATTTTTTGGTTTTGCGAGGAGCGAATCCCACGTTTGACGGCTGATATATTTAAAATCAGGCTTATCGAGTTCTTTGCCGTCATCGTCGAACAGGGGATTGCCGCAGCCGAAAATAACCTTTAATCCGTTTTGGTTTATCATTTCATCAGCGATTTCCTCATAATTTCTGCGGGATTTTTGGTGTACAACAAAGCCTGCCGGAGTAGCGTCGCAGAACGGTACGGTTGTTATAACGCCTGTCGATATTCCGAGCTTTTCGCATCTTTCGATGATATTCTCAAGTTTGTTTTCATTTACATCAATTCCGAGTAAACCGTTGTTGGTTTTTATTCCTGCTGCCAGAGCGGTAGAGGCCGCTGCACTGTCGGTAATAAGGCCCGTTTTTACATAGTTGAAATCTTCCACGGCTTTTTTCGGTTCATACGAGCCGCCGGCGGGGTATGTGGTTACTGCGAGTTTTACAGGGAATTTCTCAAAAGCCTGCGAACCTTTTTTGCCGTTCCTGTAATAATTTAAAGCGTCGATATGATTAAATCCCGCACCGTCAGCGATTATCAGGATAATATTTGTCGGGCAGTCCGCCGATGCCGAAAAGACGAAAAACGATATTAAAAAAATAATCAGGGTGGAATATTTGACGGTTCTCATCGCTTTCGATTCTTTTTATTCTTTGTTTTCTTTTTTCGGCCTGTTTGTTCTTTGGATTTTTCGACAGGTATGACGTTAAGTTGTCTGGCGGCTATATTTACCGATACAATTTTGACGGTCAGTGGCATACCAATATGAAAGGTTCTGCCGCTTCGCGCTCCATAGACGCATTTAGCGAGGTGGTCATAAACAAATTTGTCTTTTCCGAGCAGGTCGATAGGAATAAGGCCTTCAATGCCGAATTTTGTGCACTGAACAAAGATTCCGAAATTCGCCAGGCCGGATACGACAGTCTCCATAGTCTGGCCGAGCCTGCTTTTCATAAGCTGCAATACCAGAACCGTTCGTAAATCCGACTCGGCGTCTTCGGCTCTTCTGTCGGTAAAGCTGATGTGTCTGCCGATTTCAGTAAGTTCTTCAACCGGCAGGATATCGCTGCTGTTTTTTTGCAGCCTGCCTTTCAGGTAAAGCTCAAGAAGCCTGTGGATAAGCAAATCGGCGTACCTGCGAATTGGGCTTGTGAAATGAGTATAATGTCTCGATGCAAGGGCGTAATGGCCGATATTCAGCGGCGAATATTCCGCACGCGCAAGAGAACGAAGGATATATGTATTTACCGCAAAGGCCGAAGGCTTGTCTTTTATATAATTGACAATCTTCTGCAGGTCGAACCTGTTCGGATTTTTCGGCGACGAAACGCCGAGAGCCTTGAGGGTTTGAGCAAGACTTTTTAAGCTCAGCGAATCCGGGTCGGGGTGTATCCTTCGTATAAACGGGATTTCCAAACTGTCAAACAGACGCGCAACTGCCTCGTTTGCCTCGACCATAAACATTTCAATTATCGTATGGGGATAGCTGTTATCGGCAGGGTGAGCGTCAACCACTCTGCCGGCCTTGTCGAACACAAGCTCGATTTCCGGCAAATCGAGATGAAGCATACCTTCTTTGTCGCGTCGGGCCTCTATTATCTTCGCGAGTTTTTCCATATCACGCAAAAGCGAAATGACAGAGGCGGGTTTGTTTATTTTTTGTCCTTTGAGAATTTTGTCAGCCTCGGTATATGTCAGTCTTGCCGCCGAACAGATAACACTTTCGGCAAATTCGGTTTTGAGAACTTTGCCCCTGTTGTCGTAAGTTATAAACGCGGATTTTGTAAGACGTTTTTGCTGCGGCTGGAGACTGCAAACGCCGTTGCTGAGAGTTTCCGGCAGCATCGGCAGTACAAGGCCCGGCAAATAAACGCTGTTGCCTCTCTCTTTGGCTTCGGTATCGAGCGCCGATTCAGGTTTTACAAATGCGCTGACATCGGCGATATGAACACCGAGCGTAAAAGTATTATCCGGATTTTTTTCAACGCTTATGGCGTCATCGAAATCCTTAGAATCTTCAGGGTCGATAGTTATGATAGTCGTTTTAGTTAAGTCGAGTCTGTCTGAAAAGTCGGTCTTTTCGAAATTTCTGGCGGCCTGTCCCGCTTCTGTCAAGCAGGCGGAATTGAATTCATAAGGCAGTGCGAAACGCCTGATGACCGCGTCGATTTCGGTTTTGTATCCGCCGCTTTTGCCGAGCACTTCGGTGATAACGCCTCTGCCGTATTTTTGTGATGTCGGATAGCTTATTATTTCAACAACCGCTTTGTCTCCGGGCAGGGCGTTCTTGGCGGTTATATCCTCAATCTCTATAACCTCGGTGAATTTCCCGTCCGGCACAAGGTAATAAGAATCGCCTTTTCTTATTATATTTCCTACGAAACGGTTATTTGCCCGCTGGAGAATTTCGATAATCTTGCCGCTGTATCGGGCTTCGGTTCCGCGTCGGGCTTCTTTTATGACTTTGGCAACGACCGTATCGCCCGTCATCGCCTCGGCTGTATAATCGGCGGGAATAAACAAATCGCCGTGCATATTTTTCTCGGTCGGCGTTACGAAACCGAATCCTTTTGCCGATGCCCGAAACGTGCCGTAAACCTTGCCCGAAACGGGCGGCAACGAGGCGAGATTTTTCGAGCCGAGAATAACCAAACCTTCATCCCGAAGCTGATTAAATGCTCTTTCGAAATCCTCATATCCTGCTTTATCTATCCCCAGAGACTTTGCGACATCGGCAAGTCTTGCCGGCTTGTATTCTTTATGACCCAGATGGGTCATTATTTTCTTTTTTAAAACGTCAACCATTTAATTCTTTTTGTTTAAATAATAAAAAACAGCGCCATACCAATCTTTTCACCGGCACAACGCTGTTTTTCTGTGTCTGTCCGTGTTATAGTCCGTGTTAGTCAGTGTCAACCTTTAAGCTTGTTAATCTTTTTGGCCATACGCGAATTAAGCCTTGAAGCTTTTTTCTTGTGTATGGTCCCCTTGGCGGCGACTTTGTCGAGTTTTTTGACAACGAGCTTGAACTGCTCTTTCACTGCCTTTTTGTCTCCGCTGCTTAAAGCCGCCACAAAGCCTTTCGTTTGCGTTTTAACTGCGCTTTTTCTGGCGCGATTGATTACTCTGCGTTTTGCGTTCTGCCGTACTCTTTTTTTGGCCGATAATGAATGTGCCATTTTTACTCCTGACTAAAATTATCTATTATATTTACTATTGTCCGATATTTCTTAGTTTGTCCACCTTTATTTTAACATCCTTGTATCCGAAATCAATCTGGGCAACCTTTCTATACAACTCGAGGGCCTCTTCAATCTGGCCCTGCTGCTCGTAAGCCCTTGCCAGATTATACCTTAATTCCTTGGCAATGTCATCGTCTTTTATTTCGTATTCCTCGACGGCCTCTTTGAAGATGTCGATAGCGTCTTTGAACCAGCCCTTGACGAAAAAGCACAGGCCGGCCTTGTTCATAGCGGCAATCCTGTGCCTGAGGTCCTTGCGGGCCTCCTGCAGAAACGGAATAGCTTCGTCATACCTCTGATTTCTCATCAGCCGGACGCCGTATTCGTATTTCAGCCGCAAATCGGTCGGATAATTGTCCATACAAAGCCTGTAATGTTCGAGCTCGGCGGCAAGGAGCCGCTTTGTCGCGATATCGACAGTTTCTTTTGCCTGTTGGCCGGTTTCGAGAGATGCCTTTGCGTTTCTTACGTGGCGGCGGAGCATCTTGAGTTTTATCTCACCGGCCTTTTTTTTAAAGGCAAAATCCTTGAATTGCTCGAAAGACTCTTCGAGAAGTTTGATTGCGTCCCGGTCGCCCTGGTCGTTTTGAAGGTCGCTAAAAGCGTCGGCGAGCTTAAATATGTTTTGTGAGGATTTATCAGCTTGGTAAAGCTGCTGCGCGTCGGCAATCGCCTGCTGTCTGAAGTCTATACTTTTTACCGCGGCCTGCTGGAGCTGGTATTTTTCCTGTGTTTCCCTGTCCAGTATGGAATCTCTAAAATCTCCCTGCTGGTCGTACTTTCCTTTTTGCATAGCAAGTTTTGCGGAAAGATTTTTAAATTCGCCGGCCAATACGCCGTCGTCAGGCTTCAATCTGCAGGCATATCCGCAGGCGCTGGCGGCCTTGGCATACGCTTCAATTGCGGAATATGAATCCTTTAAAAGCAGATATGTTTGAAGGCTGGGCTTGTCGGCAGACCTGTTTGCCTCGAAAATAAGGTCGGCAATCCACATCGCAGTTTTTTTGAATCCGCCGGCAACCGCGGCGTTGAGCATTTGTTCAGCATATGTCAGATTATCGGGGTCCTTGGCGAGCAAAAACTCGGTGCTGAGCATATTTTCGAGCGGATTTTTTCCGCGGGAATGTCTCATTTTTTCAAACATTGAAGGTTTCTTGCCGCCTTTGCCCTGCCTGACGAGCGCGTTATACCGCAGCGGTTTATGGCCCTCTTCCACCGCATCCGGCGCACGCTGAAGACCCTCGATATACAAATCTATTGCATAATCGAAGTTATCTGTCGCGGCGACTTCTTCGGCACGTTTGAAAAACGAAACTGCCTTGCTCAAATCACCGTTATTTTCTGTTATCGATGCTTCAGCCATAAAAGGCGAAAAACCTCCAGTAATACTTCATTCTCAATTTTTTATGGTAAAACAACTTATGTCTTTTGTCAATAATAAAGGAATACTTCAAATGTGCCGGACAGGGCTCTTTTGCAGGTAATTGGACTATGATTTGACAGCGGTTACGATTCTGTCGTTATTGCTGAAATCTTTCTCGATTTTTATCGGACTAAAGCAGTTGCTCTCTTCGAGCAGTTTTTTGACCGCCTGACCCTGCAGGTATCCGATTTCAAGTATCAGCGCCCCGTCCTTTTTTAAATATCCCCCGGTCTGTGCGGCTATTCTTCGATAAACATCAAGCCCGTCCGCTCCGCCGTCCAGTGCGGTTTTCGGCTCATAATTTTTTACTTTCGCGTCGAGTTTTTCATATTCAGCCGCACTTACATAAGGCGGATTGCAGACAATCAAATCGAACTCTTTCACATCGAGCCTGCTGATTATCGGCGCAAATAAATCTCCCTGCAAAAGTTCGACCCTTTCTGAGAGGTTATGTTTTTTAATGTTTTCGGCCGCGATACTCAGGGCCTTGTCGCAAATATCGGTCGCTATGACTTTCGCTTCCGGAAAATTTTTCGCGATTGCCGCCGCGACACATCCGCAGCCAGTACACAAATCGCAAACATACTGTTTGCCCGCTCGACCGCGCAAAAATTCTATCGCCCGCTCGACAAGCAATTCCGTTTCAGGCCTTGGTATAAGACAGGCCGGGGCGACTTTAAGCGATAGGGAATAAAACTCGCATTTTCCGGTCAAATACTGAACCGGCTCGTTTTGCAGGCAGCGTTTAACGAGTTCGTGAAGCTTGCCGAGCTGCGGCTTTTCGACCTCTTTATCGAAATGCGTATAAAGCTGAATTCTTTCCATCTGAAGCACGGAAGACAGAATCAGCTCGGCGCTTAAACGAGGCGAGTCAATCTTTTCCTCGGTAAAACGGCCCACCATCCAGTCGAGCAGCTTTTGTATCGTCCAGACCTGAGCCAAATTATTCTTCCTTGGATAAAAGTTCTTTTTCAAGCTCGAAAATGAGCGAATCGATATAATCGATATCGACCGTTTTTCTATCGCCCGGACGGGTATTTCTGCGGTGTCCTTCTTCGAGCCTTTCAGTAAGCGAAACGACCCTGTCGTGCATAACCCGCTTGTCGGCGTAATAAATAATTTTTTCCTCGATTGTGCGGGGCTTCATTTCTTCGTCGATTATGGACAGGTACGCGTGTTTCCTGATTGCAAGCGCAAGTTCGGGATATTCGTGTTTCAGTATTTCAGAGGCGGCGTCTTCGTGTCCTTTTCCGGCAAGGCGCAAAACATCGTGCAGCAGACAGCCTCTTTGTACGAAATCTATATCGACTTTTATTCCTTGAGCGGAAAGTTTTTTCGCAATCCCAACAGCCAAACCGGCGGCAGCTTCGCAGTGCCTGATAATATGGTCAGGCGTCCGATGCTGCTTTAAAAGCTCATAACATTGTTCGATAGTCGGAATTTTACAATTTTGCATTTATCAGCTCTGCGACTTTTTTACCGCTTTTCAGCATTCCGCCGAAAATCGGCCCCATTCGAGGCAGGTTATACGCCGAGCATACGCTCATACCTGCTACGTAAAGGCCCTTGAATATTTCTCCTGTTCTTTCGACCACGCCCGCTTCGGAAGTTTCGACGTCCATAAAGCCTTCGCCGATTTTCTTCACGTGGAACTTTTCGTCTCTGTTTTTGAGCATTGCTACCAGCTCGGCGGGATGGCCGGTGGAATCGACGACAAATTTAGCGCTTATGCAGAACGGGTCAACGTGCAGCCTGGCAAGTTTTATTCCTGTGCCGTTGACAACAACGCCGCAGACAGCGTTTTTCTTAACTATTATATCCTCAATATCGGTCAGATTAAAAACAACCGCACCTGCCGCGATTGTTTTGCTGCAAAGCGTTGTGGCGAATTCGACAGAATCGGCGATGGTCAGGCCGTTTTTCTTTTTCGACGGAATTCCTATTTCGTCGAGTATTTCGGAATCTTCGAGTACTATTTCGTTAAATCCTGCCGCCCCGCCCCAGATGCCGCCGCCGATGGCAAGTTTCCTTTCGATAACGGTAGTTTTCACGCCGCCTTTAGCGAGGTAATATGCCGCCGCAAGTCCTGCCGGGCCAGAGCCGGCGATGACGACGTCGTTTTCGAGCCTGTCAAGCAGTTTGGTTGTGTACTGTTCGATTATCGCTCTGCTGATTTGAATTTCCTTCATTTTTTACTTCCTTCCGTTTCATTATATACATCCCGTTAGACCCCTTTACTTAATGCCAAGCGGCATAAGATATTACTGCCTTTTCGCTTATTAACAACAACATATTTAGTACTAAAACAGGTCTAACGGGATATAGTTAACAAAAAAACGCACTGCCGAAAGGAAGCGCGTTTTGATTATTTTTGTGCCTTCCTTGCAGGCATTACCACTGCTAAAGGTTCAAAGGGTCGTCCCTTTTGGGACCTCTCAGCCCCGCACCTATTTGTTCCGTATTATCCGCCGGAAAATTTGTTGCGATAATTCGATGTAGTTTCGATAGTTCGCCGGTTTCGCACAGGACAAATAGGTGCGGGGCTCCCCTGTCACGGGATATCAGTATTTACTTTTGCGTTATTTTACATACAGGCGGACAGAAAACAAGCAAAATCCTTTCTCTTATCGGTCTTGTAATTGCAGGCTTTTATTACTATAATATATCCTTTTATTCAGGAAGGGTTTTATGGCGAAATTAACCAAACTCGAAGACATCGTATCGCTTTGCAAAAGGCGAGGTTTTATATTCCAATCCAGCGAAATCTACGGCGGCCTGGCGAGCTGCTACGATTACGGCCCATTAGGCTCGGAACTCAAACGCAATGTCCGCAACGCCTGGTGGAAAAGCACCGTCCAGATGCGAGATGACATCGTCGGCCTGGATTGCAGTATTTTTATGCATCCTTTGGTCTGGAAGGCCTCCGGCCACGCCGACAAATTTGCCGATTTAATTGTCGAATGCAAAAAATGCAACGTCCGCAGCAGAGTTGACCATTTGGCCGAACACGCCGAAGAGCACGCCGCCCACGTTCCGGTCGAAACTGCTCAAAAAGACGCAAAAGACCTTTCCAAAAAGGTCTGTCCGGCCTGCGGCGTCAAAGGACAGTTTACCGAACCTATGCCGTTTCGCCTGATGTTCGAAACACAAATGGGCGCAAACGTCGATGATTCGATGACGATATTTTTACGACCTGAAACAGCGCAGGGTATTTTCGTAAACTTCAGAAACGTGCTCGATACGACACGAGTGAAAATTCCTTTCGGAATAGCTCAAATCGGCAAGAGCTTTAGAAATGAAGTTACGACAAAGGCGTTTATCTTCCGAACAAGGGAATTCGAACAGGCTGAAATAGAATTTTTCTGCGCACCGGGAACAGATGAACAGTGGTATGAACACTGGAAAGAAACACGATTTAACTGGTACATAAATCTCGGTATGAAAAAAGAAAATCTGCGTCTCAGGCCGCACGAAAAAGATGAGCTTGCCCATTACGCCAAGGGCTGTGTCGATGTCGAATATAAATTCCCGTTCGGCTCAGGCGACTGGCAGGAGCTCGAAGGCATAGCGAATCGTACCGATTTCGACCTTCGCCAGCATCAAAGAGGAATGAGAACACTTAACGCCTGGTATGAAAAGAAAGGCGATTTATCGAAAATCGAACTCAACAGCGAATCGGAAGATTATCAGAAAGGCCCGCTAAGCTATTTTGATGAAGAAGGCAAACAGCGGTTTATTCCTTATGTAATTGAGCCAAGCGCAGGAATCGACCGAAGCTGTCTTGCGTTTCTGGTTGACGCTTACGATGAAGACGAGGTCAACGGCGAAAAGAGAGGACTTTTGCGTTTTCATCCCGCCCTTGCTCCGGTAAAGGCCGCTATCTTTCCGCTTGTTAAAAAAGACGGCCTGCCTGAAATCGCAGGAAATATTTATGACGATTTAAAAAAGTATTTCACCTGTTTTTACGACGAAAAAGGCGCGGTCGGCAGAAGATACCGCAGACAGGACGAAGCGGGAACGCCATATTGCATAACTGTTGACGGCCAGACCAAAGAAGACCAGACCGTAACCGTCAGAGAGCGAGACAGTATGAAACAGGAAAGAGTGAATATCTCGCAGGTAAAACAGTATTTGAGAGAGAAGCTGGATATATAAGTAATTAATGGACAAAGCCAAAAAAGCATTCGAAGTTGCTAAACAAATTCTAAGATGGATTTGGAAAGTAATCCTTTCAACTCTATTTATAGCCGGTGTGTTTTTCCAGACGCCGTTGAAATTGCTGCTTCTTATACTTGTTTTTCTTTTGGCTTGCACGATTTTACCCCTGCGTTTTCGCAAATGGTTCTGGGCAGCGGTTGGGGTTGTTATTCTTATTTTTGTTGTTTGGGTATTCCTTCCTGAAAACGATGAAGGGTGGAAACCTTTTACTTTTGACAAGGAATTAGCGGCTCTAGAGGCTAAATACAAAATACCGGACGAGGAAAACGCCGCGATAATCTATAATCAACTGGTAGCTGATTATAATAAATCAGAAATTGAACCGAATTTTATTACCGATCAAGTCGATAATATAATTTCCTCCGAATACTGGTTAGCGAAAGATTATCCCGAAGTTGCCAAATGGATAAAAAGCCATAAAGAAACTATAAGCAAATTGATGCAGGCATCGCAATTCGAAAAATGTAAATTCGATATAACATCAAAAACTTTTTTGTTTTTTGACATCAATAGGACGGGGGCCATCAGGCGATGGGCGCAACTGCTTTCAAAGGCCAGCAATAATGATATTGCAGAGGGCAGAACCGCCAAAGGTCTGGGAAAAATTTATTGTACGCTTAATATGGGGGAGCATTTGTACCAGCAGCCGTTATTGGTTGATATATTAGTAGGGATTTCAGTAAAATCCCTGGCGATAAGTCATCTAAATAATTTTGTAATTACAGGTAGCCCAAACAAAAAACAATTAGATAAGATTGAAGAATTTATTGGGGAAATTAAATACGATTGGCAATCAGATTTGCCAAGAGTGCTTGATTATGAAAAATTATTTACGAAGAACATGCTCTCTTCGATGATTTATGAAACGAATAAAAACGGGGAAATCCGGCTGTCCCGAAATCCTGAAAACGCAGTGAGAAGTTTTATGCCTGCCGAATGTAATGATATTCCGTCATTGCCTTATTTAGCAAGAAAACTTTCAAAAGCAAGCGCTGTAATTAAATGGCTCTTTGTACCATCATCGCCGCAGGAATTATCAAAAGCGATAGATTTAGAATATGAAAAATTTTATAATATGGCCGACCCTGATTTTGATTGGAGCAAAAAGCCGCCGGAGGTAAAGTTTTCTTTCTTATCCTATAAGTTGAATTATGAATATTTTCTTAAATTGCAATCCCTTTTACTGAGCCCTTCTTACTATTCTATTCACGGTTTGTATTTACGAAGTGATTCCAGCCAAAGGGGGGCTTTGCTTTTAATCGCCTTAAGGCGGTATAAAGACAAAAACCGCTCATGGCCAAAAAGTCTTGATGATATAAAAGGATTAACGGATGAAGAGAACTTTATAGACCCGCTTAATGGCCAATCGTTTGTATATAAACTTGCAGATGGAGATTTTACTCTTTATAGTAAGGGGAAAAATGGAGAAGATGATGAGGGGGAGCGTTTTTCAGAATATTGTGGTGGAACTAATGTCAAAAAAACGGCGGATGATATTTATATATGGCGTTTGAAAAATAAATAAGGAGAACCTAACGATATTAAGGGCAAACAAAAATGAAAAAGTTATATTTGTCAAAAACTGATAGAAAACTAATGGGCGTTTGCGGTGGATTATCCGAAATGACGGGAATTGATTCTACACTGATTAGACTTACCCTCATTTTTCTGGACCTGATTACAGGTATATTTCCCCTGATTTAACCTATATCATCACCGGCATAATAACACCTGACAAACCGCAGGGCCTGCCCGACGAAGCCTCGGCGAAGGCGGGACAATAAAAGGATGAAAAATGCTTAAAGAACTTACGAAGATTTCCTGTCTGAAGGACAACGTTGACAAAAATGTAACTATCGGCGGATGGGTTAGACACTTGCGGCCGAGCGGCAAATTGATATTTATCGTGATTCGCGACGGTTCGGGCCTTTGTCAATGCGTTATTGAAAAAGAAAAAATCAGCGATGAGCTTTTCGAGCAGCTAAAGCGTCTCGGCGCAGAATCTTCGCTTACTTTGACAGGTTCTGTAAGAAAAGACGCTCGCAGCGTCGGCGGATACGAGCTTATCGTCAGCGATGCTAAAGTATTTTGCGAATCGACCGATTATCCTATTACGCCAAAATCGCACGGCATAGATTTCCTTATGAAAAACCGTCATCTCCATCTGCGTTCGCAGAGACAATGGTGCATCGGCAAAGTTCGCCATACGGTTGTCAACGCGATAAGGCAATTTTTAAATGATAATGGTTATGTTCTTGTCGATACGCCGATTTTGACGGGCATTGTCGGAGAAGAGGCCGGAAGTTTATTCAATGTCGATTATTTCGATATGCCTGCCTTTATGACGCAGACAGGCCAATTGCACGTCGAATGCGGGGCGATGAGTTACGGCAAGGTTTATTGCTTCGGCCCGACCTTCAGAGCCGAAAAAAGCAAAACCCGAAGACACCTGACCGAGTTCTGGATGGTCGAGCCGGAAATAACATTCATCGATTTACCCGACCTTTTGGAAATAACCGAAAATTTCGTCTCTTTCATCGTGAAAGAAGTTCTCGATAAAAACGAAACTGAACTGAAAACATTAGGCTCAGATATCGAATCGCTGAAAAAAATTACGCCGCCTTTTTATCGTTTGACTTACACCCAGGCTTCTGAAATCCTTACGAGCCAAAAGACACAGGATTTTTTAGCCGCCCAGTTAAACGAATTCAAAACCCAAAAGCAGGAAATCGAAAATAAAATCGCCGCCCTCGAAACAGAAGCAAAAGGACAAATTAAACAATGGCGGCAGGACAAAATCGCATCTGAATTAATCGACCTCCGCAGCGATTTAGCCGAAATCGAGACGAAAATCGAAAATAACCCCAAGCACGCAAAACTCGCTTCCCAGTTTCAGTGGGGCAAGGACCTCGGCGGAAGTGATGAGACTATAATTTCTCTTATGCACGACAAACCCGTTTTCGTGACGCACTATCCCAGAGACGCTAAAGCGTTTTATATGAAGCAGGACCCCGAAAATCCCGAAACCGTCCAGAATTTCGATATGCTCGCCCCCGCGGGCTTTGGCGAAATCATCGGCGGCTCGATGAGGGAAGATATTCACGATAAACTGCTTGCGCGGATAAACGAGCAGGGCTACAAACTCGAAAATTATCAGTGGTATCTGGATTTGCGAAAATTCGGCTCTGTCCCGCACGGCGGTTTCGGATTGGGCGTCGAAAGAACCCTTGCCTGGCTCACAGGAGAAAAGCACATCCGCCAGTGCATCGCTTTTCCAAGAATGATGGACAAAATCCTGATTTAAAATAAATCACGAATAAACGTTAATGGACAAAGAACAAATTAAAAACCTTGCCAAAAATCCTAAATTTATCAGCGGGATTTATAACTATTGCGACAGGTGGTGCGAGCGTTGTGAATTTACGTCGCGATGTATGAATTATGCAATGTGTGAGGATAAGTTTGACACCCCTAAATCGAGAGATATGAATAATAAAGTGTTTTGGGATAAAATGCAGGGAATATTCAGTGTAACGATAGAAATGGCCAAAGAAGCGGCAGGAAAAATGGGCATTGACCTTAATTCTATTGACTTCGAAGAAGCTGAAAAGCATGAAAAACAAGTACACGAATTTTCAAAAAATCAGCCGTACAGCAAAATTGCGTTTGAATATATAGATATGGTTAAGAGATGGTTCGATTCGAATGAAAAATTGCTCGAGGAAAAAGCACAGGAGTTATTAACGCATTTTGAAGCTGAAATTCCCGGCACAAAACCTGTCGATGAAGCAATAAAGATAAAAGACTGTCTCGAAATTGTTCGCTGGTATCAGCATCAGATATATGTCAAGCTTTGTCGTGCGGCAAGCGGGACAATACGAGGCGAACTGGAGGAAATCGAATACTGTCAGGAGGACGCAGACGGCTCAGCGAAAGTGGCGATTATCGGAATTGAGCGTTCCATTTCAGCTTGGGGCGGTTTGCTGGATCATTTTCCGCAGCAGGAACAGGAAGTTCTGAATATACTGGTAAAATTAAAAACTTTGTTAAAGCTCGTTGAAATTTCATTCCCGAATGCAAGAGCGTTTGTCAGACCGGGATTTGACACTTAATTTTTTTTATACTTTTTACAAATTCCCCATAATAAAACGACAAGCAGGATTACCGCACTGATATGTTTAATCGGTGTTGTGCCCATTTGATGAAAATGTCCCTGAATCTGAGCGCCTAAATCGCTGAACATTATGTCCAAAAGCAGACCTGATACTAAAGCGCAAACCGCAACGGTAATAATGTAGATAATCGCTGTTCGATTGCCCAGAATCTTCCAAATCATCACAAAGCCTGCCGCGTTTGTCGCAGGGCCTGTCATAAGAAACACCAAAGCCGCTCCCGGCGACAGACCTTTTGCGATAAGAGCCGCCGCTATCGGTACAGAAGCCGTTGCGCAGACATAAAGCGGTATGCCGACAAACATCATCAAAATCATAGCGCCGATTCCGGTACCGATTTTCTCAGCGAAAAAATCGTCCGGCACAGCAACGGAAATAATCGCCGCCAGCGCAAGACCTATCAGCATTGCTGTTCCTATATCGCGTGGTAAAACGACAAAAGCGTGCCTGAAACCTGTTATAAATTTACTCTTGCTTTCCGATGAATCTTCCTCATCGTCAATTTCGGTAGCAGCGGTATTTTTTCGGTCGAACAAATCGACGCCGACTCCGCCGAGCATACCGGTAATTAAAGCGATAAGAGGTCTGGCAATCATAAAAACCGGCCCAAGCAGACCGTATGTTACGAAAATACTGTCAACGCCGGTCTGCGGCGTGCTCAAAAGAAATGCTATTGTCGCGCCTTTACTTGCGCCGCGTTTATGAAGCGACATTGCCACCGGAATCACACCGCAGCTGCACAAAGGCAGCGGCACGCCGAAAAGCGAAGACTTGAATATCGGCCAGATACCTTTGCCGCCGAGGTGCTTTTGAACAAAACTTGTCGGAATCAAAACCTTCAGCGCGCCCGCGACAGCGAATCCGAACAATAGATACGGACTCATCTGGCCTACCGTGGCCCAAAAATCGACCAAAATTGATTTTAATAAACCGAACATTTTACGCCCTTATCATAATCAAAAGCATTTTAAATCGTTCTTTTGCCTGTACAGCGTGCGGCACATTCGCGGGCATAATAACGATTTCTCCTGCCGAGGCCCTGACTTCTTTGCCGCCGATAATCAGCACTGCCGAGCCATCGACAATCTGAACCAGCGCATCGTAAGGGGTCTGATGTTCGCTTAAGCCCTGATCGGCGTCGAAAGCGAAAAGCGTTACAGTGCCGACGGATTTATCAATGACGGTTTTGCTCACTACCGAATCCGCCGCATATTCCACAAGTCCGCCGAGCTCAACCGCATTCGCGATACAGCTTTGCAAAACAGTATTTTTATCAGTTTTCATATTTTACCTCTTTTTATCCGAGCATTTCAGCCATATCTTTTTCCGGTTCACCTATTGGTTTTATATTATAGTTTTCAACGAGGAAATTCAGGACGTTCGGACTTACGAACGCCGGCAGCGATGGTCCGAGCCTGATATTTTTTACCCCCAAATAGAGCAGCGTAAGCAGAATCGCGACCGCCTTTTGTTCGTACCATGAAACCACGAAAGACAGCGGCAAATCGTTCACGCCGCATTTAAACGCCTCGGCGAGGGCAGATGCAATCTTTATCGCTGAATAGCAATCATTGCACTGGCCCGTGTCCACAAGTCTTGGGATTCCGTCTATTGTCCCAAAATCGTTATAATTGAAGCGATACTTTCCGCAAGCCGCGGTCAGGATTACGCAGTCTTTCGGCACAAGTTCTGCAATCTGAGTGTAATAATTTCTTCCCGGCTTTGCCCCGTCGCAGCCGCCGATGAAGAAGAACCGTTTAATTTTTCCCGCTTTCACCGCTTCGATAATTTTGTCGGCAAGTCCTAAAACAGCCGTATAGTGAAATCCCGTACTCAATGTTCCTGCTTTATTTTCCTTCAGCGGCGCCAATTTTAGTGCCTTTTCGATAACCTTACTGAAGTCTCGTCCTTTAATATGTTCGACACCGGCAACTCCCGCTATCCCGCAGGTAAACAATCTGTCTTTGTAGCTGTCTTTGGGAATCATAACGCAATTTGTCGTTACGAGCATCGCGCCGGGAAACTCGTCGAATTCTTTCCGCTGATTTTGCCACGCCGTTCCGTAATGACCGGCGAGGTGTTTGAATTTTCTCAGTTCCGGGTAGCCGTGCACCGGCAGCATTTCACCGTGCGTATAAATGTTTATCCCTTTTCCTTCGGTTTGTTTCAAAAGTTCGAGCAAATCGAGCAAATCGTGTCCCGTAACAACAATGCCCGGCCCCGCCTTTGTTCCTGCGAACACCTGTGCCGGTTTCGGAGCGCCGAATTTCTCGACGTGAGCGTTATTCAGCATCTCCATAGTCTTCAAATTCATCTTGCCCGCCTTTAGCACAAGGTCGATATATCTCTGCAAATCGAAATCGACATTCGTCAGCGTCGAAAACAGCGCCTCATGCATAAAGCCGTCAACCTCGGCGTCGCTTTTGCCCAGTTCTCTTGCGTGATAAGCGTAAGCCGCTATGCCCTTAAGCCCGAAAACAAGAATATCCTGAAGGCTCTGAATATCCGGGTCTTTGCCGCAAACTCCGACTTTCGTACAGCCCTGTCCTCCTGCTGTCTGCTCACATTGATAACAAAACATCATCATATCCTTTCAAATCTTTAAATTTTTATTATTTTCTTTCGAGCAATTTATCCAGCGTTGTATTTTTCAGAGATTCCTCGATATATTTTTGCAGGGATGCGAGCTTTTTGCTTACCGCACATTTCGGACTTCTCGGACAGCTCTTGGGGTTGATTACGCATTGATTAAAGCACACATCGCCCTGAATCGCTCGTATAATCTGATAAAGACTGATTTTTTCCGGAGGCTTGGCAAGCTCGAATCCGCCTCCCGCCCCCATACTGCTTTTAACGATTTTTGCCGCCGAAAGCTTTTGCAGCAGTTTGCACGCAAGAGCCGTCGAGACATCTCCGCCCTCGGCAAGCTGCCTTGCGGAAATGGGTTTGCCGCCGTAGTTTTCCACAAGCCCGGCAACGAGCCGCAAAGCATAATCGGTATTTCGTCTTATCACATCCATATAGGACTATATTAGTCCTACTTAAGAATTTGTCAAGGGGTTCTTACGTTTTTTTAAAATTATTTTTTAAACTCCCTTAAAACCCCGTTTTTTGAGCAAAAAAGCGGGTCTGGCTAAAGTTCAGAAATTTTTCGCCAGTTTCTGCCGTCTTTTTGGATAAGCGCATCGGCTTGTGGGAAGCTCTCGCTTCCTGCCGGATAAAGGAAAGGCTCAGCCCCCTGCGTCTGTCTGTTTTTGAGTATTTTGTCAATCAGTCCCCACGCGAGTTTTACATCGTCGATCCTCGTAAACAGCGTTTGGTCTCCAATCATACAATCGAGCAGCAGTCTTTCATAAGCGTCCGGCGTGTCGGTGCCGAAAATCTCCGCGTAATTGAAATCCATTTCGAGCGTACCGATACAAAGTTTTGGCCCCGGCCTTTTCGCCTCGAAGAAAAGACTTATACCTTCCTTTGGCTGAATCTTCATCACAAGGATATTAGCTGGCAGCTCGTCGATTCCCGCCGTCCGAAACATCACGTGCGGAACCTGTTTAAAAGTTACCGCGATTTCCGTAACGCGCTTGGCAAGCCGTTTCCCCGTCCGCAGATAAAAAGGCACTCCCTGCCATCTCCAGTTATCGACAAAAAGTCTTGCCGCGATATATGTTTCCGTTTTTGAATCTTTTTCGACATCCGCTTCCTGCCGATAAGCGATTGCCTTTTTCCCATCGATGCTTCCTTCCGCGTATTGGCCCATTACGATATCTTCGTTCCACGGCTCAAGACTGAACGGCCGAATACTTTGCAGAAGCTGCACTTTCTCGTTGCGTATATGCTCTGCGCCGAAAGACGCCGGAGGCTCCATCGCCACAAGCGAAACCATACTCAGCATATGATTGACGAACATATCGCGAAGGGCGCCGCTTTTGTCGTAGTAGCCGCCCCGCGATTCGATGCCGATTGACTCGGCGATGGTTATCTGAACATTGTCGATGTAATTGCGGTTCCATATCGGCTCGAAAATCGAATTGGCGAACCGAAACATCAGGATATTCTGCACCGTCTCTTTACCGAGGTAATGGTCTATCCGGTATATCTGCTCTTCGCCGTACCATTTGCTCAGGCAGTCGTTAAGTTCCGTCGCGCTTGCCAAGTCTTTTCCGAAAGGTTTTTCGACAACCAGCCTGATAAAATCATCGCCGTTTTTGTTAAGCTCGGCCTGTCCAAGATTAGTTATCACATCGGGATAAATCGCCGGCGGAAGCGAAAGATAAAAAATCCTGCCGAAATTCCTGCCCGCTTTGCTATCTAGTTCGGAAAGCCTTTTTTTGAGATTAGCATAAAATTTTTCATCGCTGTAATCCCCGCTTGCGTAATAGAAACTGTTCAAAAAATCGTCTTTCTGTTTCATCGGATTGTCTTTTATCGCCTCGGCGGCGATTTTCCTGAATCCCTCATCGCCGAGGTCTTTCCTTCCGCATCCGAGACAGAAAAAACCGTTGCCGAGCAGACCCCTTTTAAACAGATTGCCCAGCGCGGGAATTAATTTTCGTTTGGTCAAATCGCCTGAAGCGCCGAAAACAACAAGTCCGCACGCCGGTGCCTGCGACTCGACACAAAGCATTTGCTCTTTCGCGACTACTGGACGAATTTTTTCCATTTCTAATTTTTTCAGTCGTTATAAGGCTCGAATTCGTCCTTGCCTGCTCCGCATTCCGGACAAACCCAGCCGTCCGGCACATCTTCGAACGTCGTCCCCGGCTCAACGCCGTTATCAGGGTCGCCTTTGGCAGGCTCGTAAATATATCCGCACATAAGACATTTGTACTTTTTCATCGTTTATCTCCTTTAAGAATCCATTTGAACAACAAAGTTCTTCTGTAACAAAAGTTATTTTCTGAATTATCGGCTAATTTTTAAGCTGCTCAAGATGCTTTTGCAGCGTTACGATATGGCCCATTTCTTCCTTTATTATCTTATCCAGCTTTTCTTCGTCCTGCGCCGAGACGAATTCTTTAAGGCCCAGATAATAATTTATCGACGCTCTTTCCGCTTCGATAGCGGTCTTTATAATCTGTATCGGCGTTTCGTGACCGCTGAATTCGGCGTGCGGCATAGCTTTTCCTTCCCAGCCGGCACTTTTCGCCATCGCCCTTAAATAATACGCCATCTCGTTATCAGGGTCGAAAACCGTCGCGTCGTCGGTTTGCTCCTCAAGATTTTTTCTCATCTCGACAAAAATTCTCTCATGATTTTTTTCCATCTCTTCGAGCTGACTGAAAAACTGCCGCATAGATTTATCTACGCACACAGTTGCCGCGTCGTGGTAATATTTGGCGCCGTTACGCTCGATTTGCTCGGCAATTTCGAAAATCTCCGATGCTGTAAAACTCATAGCCATAATTTTGCTCCCTAATCATCAGGTTCGATATTGTTTTTTATGCCTTCCAAAGCCCGTGTATATTACAGTATTCTCTCGCGCTTACACTGGCCGCGTCAATCATAAAAATCGCCTCAGGCGCTTGTCCCGGCGAAAGGTATTGTTTATATATTTTCCTGTCCGCCGCAAGCTCTATCCATTCTATATAATGCTTTTCTTCCATCGGGTGCGGCGCAGAGCCGATTTTAACCTTATAGCCGCCGTCAATCTTCTCGATTACCGGCACGTGCTTTTCTTTTGCCCCGTCGGTGGTATTGGTAGCGAACAGCTTCATCGGCTCACCGCAGCAGACCAATTCCCCGTCGCCGCCGTGAGTAACCTCGACGATGTTTCCGCACAGCATACATTTGTAAATTTCCTGTTTCTTTGCCATATTGGCCCCCTTTCTTTATTTACACTATAATATTTTATATTCCTTGTGTTTTTTCTCAATTTCTTCCGCCAGTTCGTCGAGTTTACCGAAATTTTCGGCCTTTGGTTCGCCTTTTATGATAATCGGCTCAAGAATTTCCGCTTTATTATTTGTAAGCATCCCTTTAAGCTGTTCGACCATTCTGCCGCCCCAGCCGAAAGAGCCTATAACTGCCATATATTTTATCTTCGGCCTCAGTGCGTTTACGAGGAACGCCGCATAAGCCGCCGCAGGATGAGCGCCGCTAAGAAATGTCGGACTTGCCAGTACCACTCCTGCCGCATCGACCAGCTCAATCGCGAGCTTGCCGACATCGGCTGTTACAAGGTCGAACTGCTGAACGCCGATACCTTTTTCAATAAGTTTATTGACGAGATATTCGACCATCTTTTTGGTGCTGCCGTGCATCGAAACATAAGCGACTACAACTTTATTTTCGACTTCATCGCTTATCCACTTTTTATATGCGTCGATGATAAACTTCGGCTCGTCATATAATTGCCCGTGGCTCGGCGCAATAATCGCTATGTCCAAATCTTTTATCTTCTCAAGATTTTTTACAATCGGCCCCCTGAACGGCATCATTATTTCTGCGTAATAACGCTTCGCCGATTCATAAACTCGCGGCTTGTCTTTTACGAACAATTCGCTGGCGGCAATATGCGAACCGAAAAAATCGCACGAAAACAGAATCTTATCCTCGACAAGATATGTTGACATCGTCTCCGGCCAATGCACCCACGGCGTAAAAATGAATTTAAGGGTTTTATTTCCGAGCGAAACTTCCTGCCCATCTTCGATAACGATGAATTTATTTTCGTCGATTCCCATCAGGTCTATCAGCATTTGTTTGCATTTCTCGTTGGTAACCACTTTCGCTTCGGGATAAAGCCCCAGCACATCGGGAATCGAACCTGAATGGTCCTGCTCTGCGTGATTTGCGATAATATAATCGATTTTTTCAACGCCGGCCTCGGCAAGATTTGTTATAAGTGCATCGACTTTCGGCGGGTCAACCGTATCGATAAGGGCGATTTTTTCACTGCCCTTGATAAGATAAGCGTTATAGCTCGTCCCGTCCGGCAACGGTATAATCTCGTCGAACAGCTTTCTGTCCCAGTCTATTGCCCCGACCTCGAACACATCTTTTGTAATACTTCTCATCTTTTAAGCCCCTTAACCGCCTTAAGCGCTTCATCATAGTCCGGCTCGTGTGATATTTCCGGCACCATACTGACATAACGGACTATGCCTTTGCTGTCAACAACGAAAACCGCTCTTGCCAGAAGTCTCAAATCTTTTATCAATACTCCGTATGCCTGTCCGAATGAGGCCGTTCTATGGTCGCTCAAAACGCAAACATTTTTTACATCTGCCGCTATGCACCATCGATGTTGTGCGAACGGCAAATCCATACTTATCGCCAGCACCGCCACATCATCGCCGAGCTTCACGGCTTCTTCGTTAAATTTTCTGGTCATTATATCGCATATACTCGTATCCAGCGACGGCACGCACGAGATAATGCATACCTTGCCCGCGAAAGATGAAAATTTTACTGTCGATAAATCTTTGCCGACAACCTCGAAATCCGGCGCCTTATCGCCCGCTTTTACTTCATTGCCGATGAGGGTAACCGGATTGCCCTTCATCGTTACAAGACCGTTTCGTTCGGACATTTTACACCTCGATTCTCTGTCATTGCGAGGACGCCTAAGGCGGACGAAGCAATCTTTATCTTAAAAATTTGAGATTGCTTTGCCTGTTAAAGGCTCGCAATAATATAAATCTTTTTATTAATAATTTGCTGCTTCTATTTCCGAATAAGCCATCGGATGGGCGCAGGCCGGACACTTTTCCATTGCCTCGGTTCCTTCATAGACATATCCGCAGTTTCTGCATACCCAGCGGACAGGTTTTTTACGTTTGAACACCCTGTTCTTTTCGATATTTGCCGCAAGGGCAAGATACCTGTCGCGATGTCTCTTTTCCGCCACCGCTATATTACGGAAAACATTTGCAATCTCGTCGAACCCTTCTTTTTCCGCGACCGCCGCAAATTCCGGATACATTGTCGTTGTCTCGTAATTTTCGCCTGCCGCCGCTTCTTTAAGATTGTCGCTCGTCTTTCCGATTACGCCTGCCGGGAAAGCCGCCGCTATTTCAACTTCGCCGCCTTCGAGAAATTTGAACACTCTCTTGGCGTGTTCTTTTTCCTGCTCTGCCGTTTCGGTAAAGATTGCCGATATTTGTTCGAATCCTTCTTTTTTTGCCGCAGATGCCCAGTATGTATATCTGTTTCTTGCCTGCGATTCCCCGGAAAACGCTGTAAGCAGGTTCTTTTCTGTCTGGCTTCCCTTTAAGTTCATAGTATTACCTCCGTAAATTAATTTGTTTGAATTTTATTTTCTTTTTCAAGGCACGATTGGCACAACCCCTCGATGTAAACCGTAGCCCTTAGAACCTTGAATTTGTGCCCCAATTCTTCCGGTGCTTTGATATTCTCGAACGCATTATGCTGAAAGTCAAAAATTTTCTTACATTTTACGCACTTAAAATGCTGATGGTTCTCCAAATTGCCGTCGAATCTTTTCACATCGCCGCTGCCTTCGACCACAAATGCTGCTCCGATAAGGCTTAATGTATTCAGTGTCCTGTTGACGGTATCCAGCGAAACATTCGGCAGATTTTTTTTAACCTTTTTATAGACCGTCTCTGCCGATGGATGTTCGTCAGACGACATCAGCGCCTTATAAACCTCAATCCGCTGAGGAGTTATCTTCAGTCGCTTCTGCCGACAGAGACCATAAAAACTTTCAATTTTTTTATCAAAATTATTCAAAATATATCGGCCTTGTTAATTTAGCTAACCTTTTAAATCACAATTAGTTATAAATAATGAACAAAATAGTAGTAAAGACTATATAGTAATTAGACCTATTTGTCAAAAAGTTTTTTTAAAAAATATTTTGAGTTTTTTAATGGGTCGAATCGGGAAAGATTATGGGACCAAGCTGAATGATAGTCATTTTTATAAATCGAAAAACCGGTTCCTGGTTAAATCGTCTCTGTTTTAAGTCGAAAGACCATATAGGTTAACAGGTTATGAATAATAAGCGAAGAGACATATTTACGACCGGCCAGGTCGCTCAGATTTGCAAGGTTGCTCCGCGCACGGTTACCAAGTGGTTTGACACCGGCCAGTTAAAAGGTTATCGAATCCCCGGCGGCAGGGACAGGAGGATTCCCGCCGCTGAGCTTATTCGTTTTATGAAAACGCACAATATTCCTACCGACCAGATTGAGCACGACAAAATCAGAATACTCATCATCGACAGCGATTGGCAGATGGCAAATTCGCTGGCAGATGCCTTGAGGAAGAATCCTTCTTTTAATATTGAGACTGCTGACAGTGGTTTTGATGCGGGTCTTATCGCGCAAAAATTTGAGCCGCACGTAATCTTAATCAATCTAAAAGCAGCCGATATAGACGCCGACCTTATCTGTGCCAATATCAGAAAAACGCCGGAATTGGGGGTAACAAAAGTAATTGCACTCGCCGAGGGACTAAAAACTAACGAAGTCGAAGCAGTTTTGAAGAAGGGATACGACTTCTGCATAACAGACATATCCGATATTGCCGAGATTACAAAAACCATCAATCAGGCGATAGCAATCATCTGATAATTTATCTCGTTTTTTACCTTCATTTTTCTCCTTCTTTTTGCATCATAATCTTCGACCAGTCCTCGCGACGAAATGAAACAAGAATCCAGATAAAGATAGCAACAACAAAGCCAAACGTCAGGTTACGGACAAACACATATATCGTAAGAAGTAAGGCCCTCTTCCAAAATGGGCTCAACACCAGCAGGGAAAGCGGCTCTTTATTAAAGCCATAGGTAATCCAAATCGCCAGTTTAAAAACAATAAAACCGTGTATCAAAATCATTCCCCAAAGCAGAGCCCATCCTTTGCGTCTCCAGGAAATCGGGCCAGCCAAGACTAAGGCAGTCAGAAACGCTACGTATATGTAACCCTCGCGGTGGCTGTTATGGTTTATAAACCCGACAGGACTCATCTTCCCATCTGGCCTTGCTTGACCGGAATCGTAAAAGACGATCTTTATGTCGTATTCGCCGTCGTTTATCAAATGGAAGCGAACGGCACCCTTAGGGCCGAGTAATTCGAACAGAAAAGCTGCACCTGCTCTGTAAAATCTTGAATAGGCGGCCCCAAATCCCGGCCATGGAATCATCACCAGCACATAGATTAGCACAAACACACAGAAAAATCCTATGATGTGCTTGGTCTGGATTAGCTTGATACGTGTTGTGTCGATATTTGATTTTGCGCCGCCCATCGCAGCCACACAATCCAAAACAAGACAGCAAAAAATATAAACAGAGCCTGCCACACATCAAGATGCATAAAAAGAAAGGCTTTGGGAAAATAAACACCAACCCCAAAAAGACTCACCACTCTAACGAAATTCAGGATCGCCAAAAGCAATGTGCCAGCAATGATACCTGGGAGCTTTCTCAAAAAGGGGGCTGGAAACGCCAAGACTGCACAGACAAATAAAGCAATCGGTTCAATGCCGTCACATCCTGAATAAACCTCGACAGAAAAATCAGGTGAAGAAATGGTCCTGCCTGCGACCGTTATATCCTGGCCGAAAAACCCTAATATAGCACCTGATACTCTGGCATTGAATGGAAGATAAGAAAGTAAAAAGTCTCTTTTGTAAAAAGGCGTAAATACCGCAAAACCATAAAACAAACCCATCAAAACCGCGAAAACGGCAAGAAATAAAAAAATCGGATGCCGTCTGCGCCATCCTTTGAAAAACCTGTCTCCCGCCGGTTTCTTTCTCAAGTGTCTTTTTGAATTTTTTGTCATAGTTTCATAAATTCTCTCCGTAGCCGTTTTCATTCGGCCGACATTTCCTGCCAAACCAGCAATCTGCGTTTAGTTACGCAGACACCATTCTAAATCTTCGCCAAATCACAACCGCCCCAACTGTCAACAGAAGCCCTGCCATAATAATCAAACCCCATTCGGAGAGAGTTGGGATCTTTAAAACTGCAAATGCATACACAACATCACCTTCGGGACCCGACTCAGCGGTATCACAGTATAGGGCTCGAGCGTAGCAGAAACCGATAAATGGGCTGTCATCAGGAACATCAAAGGTTTTTGTTTCACCCGGAGTGAAATCTGTTGGCGTGGATATCACCGAGTACCAGGGAAGGCCTGAAATGGTTGTGTCGTAATAATTCAGCCCGCCAAGAGAAATATTTATATTTGAAACGGCTACCTCCAGACTGGTAACTCGCACCGCAATACCGGATGGATTTGTTACGTCGAGAACCCGACCTAACGTGCTGTCCTGTCGTGTCTTAAGGTTTGGAGCCGACGCTACCTCGACCCATGGATTGCCGCCTTCCTTAACATAAGTGCCCACAATTTCCAAATCAGTCTTTCCGGGTTCCTTCAACTGGAGACCAACATGCAGATTTGGATCGTTCGTGTCTTTTCTGTCTAAAAATATCGTCGCCGTATGATTGTCAGGGTCAACTTCGATAGAATTAGGGTCAAGGGAATTAGGGTCTGTGTTGGGGTCATCAGACTTCTTTATCTCGAGGATTAAATCTACAAATGCTGCCGTCGTTGTAACCCCTGGCGGTAGCTTGAGTATGACACTAATTTTTGTAACTGCCGTCGTGATCTTCTTTAGAGTTTTGTTCAACTTGCAGCCGCTGCTTGGAAGGAGAAACGCACTGATTAAAAACACAATAATCAAATTTCTAAATTTGGGTGACATTTGTTTTTACCTCCTTAACGTATTGTACGGCAGGCACTGCCTGCCATTTACTTCACTAAACTTTTTCGGTATAGACTATATCCGCTTATCGCAATGCCCTTGGTTTGTTTTATATCTTCCTCCTTTCCGGGCCAAAATTTACACATCTTCTTCCCTGCAGAGAAGATTAAACTTGCGCAGCACAACTCTTATTCTTATAGAGCCGTACTCAAAAACAACTTGGTTTTCTTTGGTGGGGGTGATTAAAAAAATAGAATAGTCTCGCCCTCGTGGTATCATCCTCATCAAATCTTATTAACTTGTGATTCGCGTGATATTCCGCCTCTAATGCCTAACCTTTAATATGCTATCACGGCCGTTGCCAAAGTCAAGATTTTTTTAGCCCGAGCCGTCAGCGAACGTTAAACATATATTCCAGATGAGGTTATAAGATTTATAATCAGTACTGTCCCGTTAACTTTTAACAGTTTTATTATAACATTAAATAAGCAAAAGACTTAAAACAAATTATGACCTGTATCGATTTCAATTTGACC
>PGYD01000136.1 GCA_002839495.1 Planctomycetes bacterium HGW-Planctomycetes-1 | reverse complement strand
TATGGCGCCGGTATCCGTTATGGGCGCGGCAACCGTAATCACCACAGATGAGTCGGGCAAGCCGATAGAGATAAGAGAATTGCTCGGCGAGGCAATCGGTGAAAAAATCGGCTCGGCGTGGCGGAATTATCTTGCCTCGCTGGCAGAAAACAAAAACCGTCCTGCCGCTTTGGCAAAGGCGATGGAAAATAAAGAAATCGAAGTCGTCGAAATTAACAAAAACGGCGAAAGGGTTTTTGTAGAATCAGAAAATAAAAAATCTGACGATGACATTGTGAAGGTCTGGTCGAAGAAAGGTTCGCTGCTGACACTGACGGCTGAAGAGGCGGTCGATTGCAGGATGGCGGATAAAATTTATGAAAACAGACAGGCTTTGCTTAAGGACCTTGACGCGCTTTCGGCAAAGCTCATTCCGGATAAATCTATGGCAGAGGCAAGAAGACTCTGCGCCAGAATCGAGAAGAGTCTCGACAAAATCAACGCGTCCGTTGACCTCGGCATAAAGCAGCTCCAGGCGACGCGGTCTCGGGGGCACGCGATGCGGGCGATGAAGAGCCTTATGAACGACGCACAGTTCGTACTCGGTCTGAAAAGGAAATTCGGAGATGATGTGCCGGTCGATGAAAAAATGGTACAGGATTTTCTGAATACCGTACAGGCTGAATATGATGCGCTGAGAACTATGCCGTAAAATCTTCCGGCTCGTGAAGCTGCTTGATTATCATCTCCGCGATATTTCGCGAGGTATTAATGCCGGCGAGCGGTTTCGCGAGTTCGGCGAGTGCAACGCTTGTTTCGGCCAGCTTTTCCGGGGCGTTTAAAAGTTTTTCGCAAATATCCACAATCGGGGCGACAGACGGGAAATAAGGCATAAACTCCGGCACAAGTTCTTTTTGCGCGAGGATATTAACGAGCGAAAGATGTTTCGTTTTTACGATTCGTTTTCCGACCAGATGCCAGAGATATTTATTCGACTGGTACATTATCACCATAGGACAGGCCGCGGCGGCAACCTGCAGCGTCGCGCTTCCGCTGGCGACTAAGGCAAAATCGACATTTTTGGCTGTATCGTAAACTGCATCGACCGCATAATTACAGCGGAGAATTTTCATTTCGTTTTGCCGCAGCGCCGTTTCAACCTGCTCGTTGGCGGCAACGGCGGTAAATCGAAGGCTCGGATGACGGGCCTTGAGCCTTCTGGCGATGTGCTGCATCGCGGGCCAAAGCGTTTCGATTTCGGATTTTCTCGAACCGGGGATAAGGGCGATATGTGCGCCGGAGACGGAAAAATTAGTATATTTTTTCGGGGCTATCTTTCCGGCGTTAATCTCTTCGAGCAGGGGATTGCCGACAAACTGACATTCGAGTCCGCGGCCTGCGAACCAGTCCGGCTCGAAAGGTAAAATTGCCGCAAGCCCGCCGGTACAAAGTCTTTTGAGTTTTTCAATTCGCCAGGCTGCCCAGGCCCACAACTGCGGCGCGACATAGAAAAGAGTTTTTATGCCGGCAGCTTTGGCGGCTTTGGCGATGTGAAAATTAAAACTCGGCGAATCACAAACAATCACAAGGTCTGGTTTTGTCTCGGCAAAGTGCGTCTGCGCTTTTTTGACGGCCTTGTAAAAAAAGAGGATATGATTGAGAGCATTATAAGTCATTGCCGCTTTTTGCGTTGTGTTAATCAAAAGGGTACAGCCGGCCTGTGCCATATTGGGGCCGCCGAAACCGGTGATTTCCGTTTTATAACCTGTTTGTTTTAAGGCAGTTATGAGTTTGGCACAAAGTTTGTCGCCGCTCGGCTCGGCGGCGCTGATGAAAATCCGATAGGTTCGGTCAGAATCTGTCATAAGGCTTTAATAGTATATAACCCTATAAAATTCAAGGGGAAACGGTGCGGCGTTTACGGCGGACTGCATCGGCTGCAGGGAGTATAGCCGCGGGCCTTGGCGTCCTGAAGTTTGATGGGAAGAGAACTTTGGCTCAAATGCTGACAGTTCGCAAGATGATATTTGGTGCCGCTTTTGGTTACATATACTATTATATCCTCATCTTTTGCCTGCGGCGCAGTAACCACAGGTACCGGCAAAGCCGGCGACGGCGCAGCCTGCGCGGGGGGCACGATATCTATTGTGTTCCAAAGACCTTTGTTTCGTTCTTTGGCGAAGGCCTGAAGCTGCTTGAATTCGGCTAAATATGCAGATTCCGAATCCGTATCGACTCGGCCGTAGCCCTGCCGAATAATTTCAGCGTTTACAAATAAACCATCCGGCGCACGATATACATATTTCTCATTAGGGTCGCCGAGAATATAAACGTTCTCTCCTTTCAGCAGATTTCCCACAAATACCGCAGCTTGTTCGCTGTAAGCCTTGGCGGGCTTGAGCGCGGCCAGTTTGATTTTTACCTCTTGATTGTTGATGTCGGCAACGATTGTACAGCAGTCGATAATCCGAACGACCTGATGAGATGTCGCGTTTTCAAATGCGGGCTTGGCAAAAACCGGTAATTCCGTGCTGAACTTGTAAGACGAAGCTGTGCAAAACGACAGCACTGTGATTGTAATAGTTAAAAGGAATATGTTCTTGTTTTTCATATTTCTCTCCTTATCTAAAAAACATAATTTGCTTATAAGCGTCGATTATACCGCATAATGACGGCGGCGGCAAAATTTTTTATATGCCAAAACCGCTTATTCTCCTTGAAAATTCTTCGTTTTGCGGTATAATACGGCGGACAAATCACAGCGATGTTAT
>PGYD01000001.1 GCA_002839495.1 Planctomycetes bacterium HGW-Planctomycetes-1 | reverse complement strand
TCGCTACCACCGATAAGGATTAGACGTACGACTCATAAACAGCACAAACAGTTGAGAAAAGTAATCCTGGGGTGGGTACGGAACTTGTCGGATTACCGCCGATGATGACGGACCGGCTTGGGCCGGATTATATAACGCGTGATGAACCCTATTTTTTAATGGAATGTGCCCAGTTTCCCCTATCGTTTTTACCGTTCTCCTGCTCTGTTGCCTAACCCCCTTATAAATCAAATGGTTTTATCCCCGCACTTATTTATTGTACCATGATATTAGGTATAATAAGTGTGGATAAGCCATCAAAAACCTTGAAAAACGCTAAAAATTTAAGAATTGCCCCCGCACCTTTGAATATTTAAATAAATGAATAAAAGAAAGGTGTGGGGTTGACAATTCCCCCGCGTTTGCGATAATTAAATATCCAAATAAAAACCTGCTTTCTTAAGGAAAGGGAAGAAAATATGGAATGGAATAGACTTTTTAAGTCGGTAATAATAACGGTAATTCTGTTATCTTCAATAGTTACGGCGGCAGAGGAAAAACGGCCTGCGGCTTTGGGCTCGCCTGAACCTGCTCCCACGGCCGAGGTGAACGAGGCTCAATTTCCCTATATCGGCGAAATAACAGGAGCCGACCTGAATGTTCGTTCTGGTCCCGGAACAAACTATTACAGTTGCGGAAGAATCAGCGCACCGGCCCGTGTTGTTGTTGTGGGCCAGACGTTCAGTTGGTCGCAAATACTTCCGCCTCCCGGCAGTTTTTCGTGGATATATAAGCAGTATGTCGATACGGATATTAACAATCCGGATGTCGGAATCGTCAACGGCAACAGTGTCAGGGTTTACGCGGGCGCCGATGACAGGGACGCTATGGTAAGCGACAGCGTTCAGATTGGGCTCGATAAAGGCCAGAAGGTGCGTATCCTCGGCGCGGCAGTAGGCGACTATTACAAAATTTCTCCGCCGGAAGGGGCGACGCTGTGGACGAGCAGTCAGTATATAAAATTCATACGCAAGGCAGATGAAATAGATATCACAGTACCTAAAAGTCCGGCTGATGCAAGGCCGGAAGTTCTTATGGAACAGCTCGGCGGTGAGGGCGGAAAAATCGAACTGTATTACGACCTCGCTAAACAGGTCGAAGACGAAAAGACAAAACCGCCGGCCGAACAAAACTTCTCAAAAATAAGGGCAGAACTCAATGCGCTCGTCGCGGACGCCAATAGCGGCAAAGCAGGCGAATATGCTAAATACCTGCTCAAAGACGTAGAACGGTGCGAACTTGCGAAAGATTCGGCGGAACTGCTCGAAAGCCAAAAGGCCGAATTACAGAATAAGCTGACGGAAATCGAAGAAGGTCATAAGGAAACAGTCGAAAACCTTCCGCAGGCAAGCAAATACGCTGTTGTCGGAATATTCAAACAGTCGGTCGTTTACGAAGACAGGCCAACGGGCAACAAAAGATTCCTGATTGTCGATGCAAACGATATTCCGCTGTGCTATGCAGAGGCTATCGGCGAGGCGGCGAATATCGATTTTGAGGATTACTTCGGCAGCAAAGTCGGGCTGGTCGGTGAAATTTCAAGCGACCCCTTGAGCAGCTCGGCACTGGTTAAATTCACAGAAATAGAAAGGCTGGAAGAAGCGGCAGAGAAAAAATAGGACCGCAAAATCAGGCGGCGATAATTTCGAGCAGCTTTTTGTGGACTTTTTTGTTCGCGGCGAGAGTCTCAATAGCTTGACCGTTATAAGCCTGCATATCGACAGGCCAAATCGAAGCACCTTTCCAATCCGTTATAATCCCGCCTGCGGATTCGACCAAAAACGCACCCGCTGCTATGTCCCAAAGTTTAGGCTTTTGAATCGCGGCGGCGATAAACGAACCCTTGGCGACATAGGCAAGATGCATCGCAGATGTGCCGAGACCTCGACAGCGGAGAGTCTTCATCAGGCGTGTAATCCAAGAAGGAACGCCATCATCAAAAATACTTTCAATCCCAATGGTTCCAAAAATAGTAATATCGTTATCACTTACTTCGATTTTTGCGCCGTTATACTGGGGCGGAGAGTCTCCGGCGGCGGTGAACATCGAATCGGTAGAAGGCTCAAAGACGACGCCGAGCACAGGCCCGCCCTGATGGATTATTCCTATACTGACTGCAAAATTCATTATCCGCTGCGAATAATTGTTCGTGCCGTCGATGGGGTCGATGACCCACCAAATATCATTATCGTCTCTTGGAGGCTGTTTGAAAATGCCGCCTGATTTGCCCTCTTCGGCAACTATTCCGTGAGCTGGGAAACTTTGCATAATGGTATCGACTATAATCTGCTGACATCTGGCATCGGCATCGGTAACAAGCTCGGTATCGCTCTTGCGGACGGCCTTTGCGTAGTTTACCTGCTCGAGCGCGTGCTGGCCGGCTAATCTGGCGGCAACAACCGCAACTTCCAAAAAACCGCTCAAATCCTTATGGTCGAGAGTCATTAAAAACCTTTCTATATTCCGAAACAATCTGATAACATATTACAGCGATATGTTCCATCGAAAAAAACGGGCGTTTTCTCGAAAAAATATAAATTTTTTAATGTGAAGAAATAGACGCAAAAACAAGGCATTTTGTACCGACTTGACATAATATTCAGGTAAGGGTAATTTGAGGCCAAAGTGGAAAAACAACAAAAATCAAAATGGTTCTGCCGAGCCGAGCCTAACGATAGAATCGTATTTTTAGCGATTTTTTTGGCTATCTGCGCAATTTTCGGCGTGTTTTGGCTGGCTGCAAAAGGGATTATAAACTTAAGCCCTTACGGCGAATGTGCCTTCAAAAGAAACTACGAACTGCCCTGCCCAACGTGCGGCTTCACAACAGCGATAGACGTTTTTGTGAAAGGCGGAATAATAAAAGCCTTCTGGATACAGCCAGCCGCGGCAACGATGTGCATTATACTGCTGCTGACGGCGTTTTTCTCTTTACTTAGTGCGATTATCGGGATAAACTTTTCTTTCCTGTCGCCAGTAAGGATTTGGCGCATAGGGTACATATTAACGGCAGGCGCGATAATTCTCGCGGCCGGCTGGGCGGTAACGATAGCCAAGGCGTTAGCAAAATTGCCGTAAAGGAAATCATAAAAATGGATACAAATATAAAAAACATTTTCATAATACTCGGTATCACAATCACAACTATATTTTGCGCAGGCTGCCAAACCATAGGCGGCATAGGCGGAGCTTTGTCGTCAGAGATGCCTTCTGAAAAAGTGGTTCCTGCGGAATTCAAATTGGGCGAAACGGAAGGCAAAATTCTTGTTTTTGTAAATCAGCCCGGCTGGATACGAAGCCCGATGGACTTGCGAACCGCATTAACGAAGTCCGTAAATATCGCACTTGCGGAAAAAACCGGGATAAAAAAAGACCGGCTGACGGAATACGAAGAGATACAGAAAATACGGATAGCTCTGCCGGAAGATAAAAAAGACGACGTGTTCGAGACGGCGGCAAAAGCCGAGGCCAAATATGTGCTGGCAATTCAGGTTATGGATTTCGATTTGAGCACTTTCGCCGAGAAAGACCTTTTTAACGGGATAATGACGGCAAAGTCGTGTCTCTACGACGCTGAGCAAAAAAAGCTGTGGCCGAGCGAGGGCGACTATAAAGAAACGACGGTAGTCATCGAAGCTGAGAAAGGAACGGTAGAAACGGCTGTCGGAAAACTGTCTAATGCGACGGCGTTCTGCGTTTCAAGATATTTTTACGACTGTAAGGCTATACGATTCCGTATAGCAGAAGAACAAAGAAAACTCGATTACGATAAATGGTAAACAAATTAAAATCAGGAGAGAAAAAATGAGAACAGGAGCAAGGATTTCAATTCTTTGGATAGTTTTAATTGCCAGCAACATCTATGCGGTATCCGCACTACAAAAACCGGAAAAACATCTGCTCCGCTGTCCGGCAAGTTCAGAGAGCGGCATTAAGATATTCAACAGGATTGCTTACCAATCACGGGCAAAAGAAAATGCGATAGATAATATCATATCAGAAACGGCAGATAATAACATTGAGCAAATGCAGGCGGGGCTTAATATTATTGAGATAAACTCTGATATTACCACAAATCAGATTTGGACTGCGAATAATGAATATCATATTACAGACAATGTCAATGTTCAGGCATTGCTTGTAATCGAGCCGGGGGCGGTGATTTATTTTGATTATTATGGTGGACTGATTGTAAATAATGGTGGGGCTTTAATTTCGGCGGGTACGCCGAATAATCCAATTACTTATACATCCGAAGATGGTTACGGTTCGGGTGATTATTATTGCGCAATTGAGGTACAGGAGACTGCTTCGCCGGCCACAAAGATAATTTATAGTAATATAGAATTTGCTTCTATCGCAATATTAACCGAAAATATTCGGCTTGATACGCCCATACAAAACAATTATTTGTTTTACAATATTTTGGGCATAAGAGAATATGGAACTTGCCATACTGACATTATAAACAATCTGATTTATTATAGTTTCAATGATTATTATTATACTTGCGCGATAGAAATATATATGGAATCTGAGGCAGGAGTTGGCAACGCCGAAAGCTCTATTCTAATCGAGAACAACACGTGCGATTACCAGGATTTTGGAATTATAGTACATGGGACAGAAGATGAGAACGATATAGGACTGACAAGGCTCGTTAATAATATTATCAGTGAATCAGCGGAATGCGGGCTGAATCTTGTTGATGGCTATATGTATGCGATTGTTTCCAATACAGGTTATTATTATAATTATGAAAATAATAATGGGGGAATTGATGAGGATAATCCAGTTGAGGCAACAGAAAATCCTTTCGATGAAGCAGGATGGCGTCTTGTCGATGGATGCCCGTTCATAGATGCAGGTTTGGAATATGTTGAAGAAACATCGCTTATCGGCACAACCACGAATTTGAACAGCATGCCGGACAGCAATATAATTGATATAGGTTATCATTATTCTAACTGGAATTATTCAAACGCAGGGACGACAACATTACAGGCGGATTTTGATAATAATCTGCGGGTCGATTATAATGATTTGGCTTTCTTTGCGGATTTCTGGCTTTTCGATTATGATGAGGCGTATAAAGTATGGTGGTGGGATTACGATAGCAGCGGCAGGGTTGATTATGGAGACCTGATGGTGGTTGCGGAATATTGGCTCAGTCCGTTTGATTTTATTGATTTTGCTGATTTTGCCCGGCAGTGGCGAAAAGAGGTGGATGGGCGGCTGTATGACAGCAGAGCGGATTTGAATAAGGATGATATAGTGAATTTTGAGGATTTTGCAATTCTGGCGAATGAGTGGCAGCAGACAGCAGAAGGTAATCCTGCAATTTCGGTTAGTGTGAGTGGGGATGTTAATAATTTAAAGGGAGAAATTGGAGTAAGTATTGGCGGCTGTCCTTATTCAACATCAACGGCATTTATTTTTATGGACGGTCAGTTGATGGGTGAAACAGATTATAAAGCGGATGAAGGCAACCCGGGAATAACAATAAATACACCTTCCCATCTTAACGGCAATCATTTGCTTAAAGCGGCTATTATTGACCATAACGGTCTTATTACGGTTTCTGAAAATTTGGCTGTTGATTTTAATAATCCGCTACATTGCTTGAGTATAAACGATACTTATGAGCCGAATAAACCGATGCGACTTTTGGGACTTAGCGAAACAGAAAACAATTTACAGGTCAAACTGTCTAAATGGGATGAAACTATGATTTGGTCGCAGGAAACAAGCGGGAATTTGGATATTAATATTCCCGGCAATGTTCTTGCAGGCCAGATATATGATTTAAGTATTGAGCAGGAAATAGGCGGGCTTGAATTATTGGATTTGCGATTGTCGGATTCAAATTCATTAGATTTTGATTTGCTAAACTCAGATTCATTGTGGGAACCCGTTTGGGAAAGAGCAGTAGCCGCAAGGTATAACCCTGATGAACCTTACCAGTTTGCAATAATTTTGCCAACCGCATGGGATTACTTTCCATATCCAGAAGATTCTGCAAAATCACGAAAGAGAGCTGTTGCCGCTATTGTGAGTAGTTGTGAAACAATGGCGATACCATATATAATATTATATAAGGATAATTGTACATGGGAAAATTTTGCTCAAGTATTATCCAAACCAACTGTCTGTTACGTTTATGTAGTTTCCAGAGGTGCAAGTTCTCTCCCTGGAGAGTATGTAGACCAACGTACATATTTTAAACTTTCTGAGAGGCATAAAGTTGTCTCATATCTTGATATTTCTGAACCGCTTGGCGGAGGATGGGATAACAACACGAAAGTTCATTCAATGGCATCTCTTGGATTCGGCGGCACTGATAAGTTTAAAATTGTTTGGATCGATGTATGCCTTAATGGGTTATATGGTGATATGGCAGCTGCGTGGATGGAATTTGATTTTCCTACTTTTGATAAATTGTATATAAGTTGGAACTCCCTAATTCAAACTTCTAATGATTCCGATTTTTGCTCATGGACAACATTCTTTTGGGGCGATCCAGATGGTTTTGGTTTATATGGAGCAAACACCTATTATCAGGCATTTACACGGGCGCAAATAGAAGTAAACAATGGTACTTGGATAAGTGGAAAAGTAGCTGCTTTTGGTGATTTGAATATTAGATTTATAAATATGGATTAAAGAAAGTGTGTTATGAAAAAAATTAAAAAAATCATGTTGATATTTCTAATGGTGATTTTAACTGTCACCGTAATTGTTTTTTTTATGTTACGAGGTGAACCTAAAATTACTATAGATTATCTCGCAGAATATAACAAAATTTCTAAGCTGATCGATTTTGATCCAAATCAGAATGCACAAAATTTATATAGTGGGGCTGTTAATACTTTTTTCAAAAAGCCGTTGAAACTTGCAAAAATATCTACGGAATGGCCTTTAGACCTGAATCAAGCAGAAGAAAATTTATTGCAAAGTTGGCTTACCGCGAACAAAGAGAGCCTTCAAAAATTTAAAGAAGCAAGCAAAAAGCCATATTATTGGATTGAAAGTCGGGCTTTAGATAATGATTTAAGAGGCATACAGATTTTTGAGCTATATGGCTATGGTTTGGGAGAGCTTTATGACGCAATCTTGTGGGATGCGAAGGTAAATGCCGTTAATGGTAAATATTCCGATGCTTTTGAAAATTTACTGACGTATTATTGCGCAGTCTTTCAAAAATGCGATACCTCACGTTTCATAATTGTTTTCCGAGACAACGTGCAGAGCTTACAACGAGTTACACGGGCAACATTGTTAATCCTTAAAAAAATAGATGTTCCTGAATCAACATTAGGTTTGTTCCAGAAAGACCTTGAGATTTTATTTGATACTTCTAAAGTACATCCAGACCTTGCAGCAGATAAATTATTTACCTACGATATTCTTCAAAGAATATATGTTTATAAATCAGATGGTTCCGGCCGTTTATCTTGGACAGGCATAAAAGATTTTTCCGGATATGATCCTTCATGTGTGGTAGGTTCTTGGGGAACAATAAAATTTTTCTTGGCAGGTCCCACACAGAAAGAGGTAAAAGGCCAGATTGATTCGTATTATGAACAAGTGCAAAATGCATTCATTATGACGCCTTGGCAACTTAATCAGCGTAAACCTAATTTCTTTGAAAATTTATATCGACCTCGATTTGATTCTTTATTTTTGCTAGTATATGCAGGTACTTATAGAAAAGATTATTATGATTTTTATGATACTCAAGCACAGTTAAAAGCATTAGTGGCAACGATTGCGATTTTAAGATTTCAACAGGATAAAGGCCGACTGCCGAATAATTTTGACGAACTTATAAGAGCGGGTTATTTGAAGGAGTTGCCGGCAGACCCGTATAGTGATAAGCCGCTTGTTTACGATGTTGAAGAAGAGGGTTTTAAAATATATAGCGTTGGCGAAAACTTTACAGACGATAGCGGCAAACGGGGCACTGATGACATTGTTTTTTGGCCGCCATGGGAGCGTCCAAAATACTCTGACCCAAATCAGCCCTTGGAAAACTATTCCGACTAACGGCAAATTGCAGGTATATAAATTGAATAAATAAAAGGTAGTATATGAAACGTCGAAATTAGAGTAAACTTTTAACAAAGGAGCAAGAAATGATAAAGATTCTCATCGCCGACAAACTGGCAAAAGAAGGTATCGAACTGCTCAAGTCGCTGAAAGACGTAGAGCCGGTAGTCAAAACGGGCATCAGCCCGGAAGAACTTATAGCCACAATCGGAGAATATGACGGTTTGATTGTAAGAAGTGCAACACAGGTTACGGCAAAAGTGCTCGAAAAACCGGGCAAGCTGAGAGGCATCGCCCGTGCCGGTGCAGGCGTCGATAATATCGACGTGGCGGCGGCAACAAAAAAGGGCATACTCGTAATGAATACGCCGGGCGGCAATACTCTAAGCGCAGCGGAACAAACAATGACACTTATGCTGGCGGTAAGCAGGCACGTGGTGCCGGCATGCACCAGCCTTAAGGGCGGTGTATGGGACAAGAAAAGCTATATGGGCAACCAGCTCAATAATAAGGTTCTGGGCATAATCGGATTGGGAAGAATCGGAATGGCAGTGGCGAAGATGTCAACGGGCTTCAATATGAAAATACTCGGCTACGACCCTGTTGCGACGCCGCCGGACGCGGAGAAGCTGGGCATTGAAATTACAGATAATCTCGAAAGGATTTTCAAAGAAGCCGATATTATCACAGTGCACGTGCCCAAAAATGAAAAGACTCTCAATATGATAGGCGAAGCACAGTTCAAGATGATGAAACCGACGACGAAAGTTCTAAACTGCTCGCGCGGCGGAATCATAAACGAAGATGCGCTGTATGATGCGCTTGAGAAAAAGACAATAGCGGCGGCGGCACTGGATGTATTTACGGAAGAGCCCCCGGTGAAAAACAAAAGATACGAAAAAATTGCCAATCTTATCGTTACGCCGCATCTCGGAGCAAGCACCGAAGAGGCACAGGTCGAAGTGGCAATCGAGGCGGCACAAATTCTCGCCGATTATCTGAAAACCGGAGCAATCAAAAACGCGGTCAACGCCCCCTCGACCGGCGGAGCGGTGCCAACTGTCGTAAACACATACGCCACACTGGCGGAAAGAATCGGAACGCTTGTGAGCGTTATCGCGGGCGGACAAATCAAAAAAATCGAACTGCAATACAGAGGCGCTATCGCGGAACACAGCGTCGGCCTGATTACTTCTTCGTTCCAAATCGGACTGCTTAAGTCGTTTTCCGATGACCCTGTCAATATGATAAACACATCGGCACTGGCAAAGGAAAAAGGCATCAGTATCGATGTTACGAAAAATCCGGAGGCGAAGAACGTCGCTTCGGGGTTTGGCGCAAAAGTTATGACAGCAAAAGGCGAATGCACCTTTACAGGAACGGTTTTCCACGATAAAATAATGAGAATAATCGAAATTAACGGCTTCGACGTGGAAATGACGCCTGCCGATAATGTTATGATTATTTTCAACGACGACAAGCCCGGCGTTATCGGCGCTGTCGGCACGGTGCTTGGCAAAGGCGGCATCAACATCCAAACGATGGGCGTAGGACAAAAGTCGGCGGAGAAAAAAGCGGTTCTGGCCGTCAGTCTCGACGCTATGCCGGGCGAAAAAACCGTAAAGGCAATATCCGAGCTCGATTTTGTCAACGAAGTTCATTTGTGCAAACTCAGCTAAGGAACAAAAGACATATTAAATCCAAATAAAAGGCGGGCAGGCTATTGAACATAACTGCAAAGAAAAAACTCCAGCCCAACCAGATGAGTTTCAATTTCGGCGGCGGTACCGCTGTCGCTGAATCTGTGCCTGACCAGCCAGAAAACCAACCGGAGTCCGAAACGAAAACAAGAAAGTCAAAAAAGACGAAAAAGCCGTCCAAAAAGACCGAAAAAGTTCTAAAACAGCGGCAGGAAAAAACTCATTCGGAAAGAACCGGTGCCGCTACGGCCGAATCTATGGCGGCAAAACAGCGGGATATCAGTATAAGCGAATTCTTCGCCAAGAACCGACATCTGCTGGGTTTCGATAATCCGAGAAAATCGCTGCTGACGGCCATAAAAGAAGCGGTAGATAATTCTCTGGATGCCTGCGAAGAGGCCCTAATTCTTCCTGAAATAACCGTAAGCATAAAACAGCTTACCGAGAAAAAATTTACTGTTACGATAAAAGACAATGGGCCGGGAATTGTCGATAAGCAGATTCCGAATATTTTCGCCAAGCTCCTTTACGGCAGCAAGTTTCACAGTTTAAAGATGAGCCGGGGCCAGCAGGGTATCGGTATATCGGCGGCGGGAATGTACGGGCTGCTGACGACGGGCGAGCCTGTTCAGATTATATCGAGAACGGATAAAAGAAAAAAGGCGTCGCATTATCACGTCCAGATTGATACGAGTAAAAACAAGCCTTTGGTAGTTTTGGACGAAGACTGTGATTTCGACCTGCCGACAGGGACACAGGTAATAATAACGCTCGAAGGAAAATATCAGAAGGGAAAGCAGTCCGTCGATGAATATCTCGTTCTGACCGCAATGGCTAATCCGCACGCTGCGATAATTTATAATTCGCTGGACGGTTCAGTTTACGAATACAAACGGCAGAGTAAAAAACCGCCTTTTGTGCCTGTGGAGATTAAGCCTCATCCTTACGGCGTTGAACTCGGCCTGCTTTACAAAATGGCGAAGGAAAGCACGGCTAAACGTCTTTCGGCATTTCTGCATCACGATTTCTCGCGGGTAAGCTCGAATATGGCGAGCGATATATGCAAAAAGGCAAAACTTTCAAAAAATGCCAAACCTGCAAGTTTGAGCTTAAAAGAGGCTGAGGCTCTTCATACCGCGATAAACGAAACGAAGATAATGGCGCCGCCGGTAAATTGTATCGGGCCAATCGGCGAAAACGAGCTCGAACAGGGTTTGAAAAGGACCATCGAGGCAGATTTTTACGCCGCATCCACGAGAAAACCGAGCGTTTATCGCGGCAATCCGTTTCTTATCGAAGCGGCAATCGCTTATGGATTCAAAACCACAAAGGACAGCGGCAACGGGAACGGAGACAACGAAGACACACAGGTACAAATGGAACTGAAACGATTCGCCAACCGTGTGCCGCTGCTCTATCAGCAGGGAGCGTGCGCGATTCATAAGGCAGTTACGGAAATTAACTGGCGCAATTACAGCCTTTCACAATCGAGGGGCGCTTTGCCTATGGGGCCGATGGTGCTGATGGTTCATATCGCATCGGTATGGGTGCCGTTCACGTCCGAAAGCAAAGAGGCGATAGCCCATTATCCGGAAATAATAAAAGAAATAAAGCTTGCAGTTCAGGAATGCGGGCGTAAACTCGGTATGTATCTGCGAAGGCAGAAACGCATTCGGCAGGAAATGGTAAAAAGAGGCTACATCGAAACTTACCTGCCGTACATCGGCGAGGCGCTGCAGGAAATACTTGTGCTCAAGGATTCACAGGTAAAAACTATCGTTTCAAGGCTCAAAGAAGTACTTGAAAAAACCAGACAAATATGAAATAATTAAGAGTTGGAAGAAAATGGCACAGGATTTAATTATATCGATAAGCGGAATGCGCGGGATAGTCGGAGAGAATCTAAACGCTTTTACGGCGACAAATTACGGCTGCGCATTCGGGACGTTTCTCAAGAATTCCAAAGGCAAAAAGAAACTTAAAATCGCGATAGGCACAGACAGCAGGCCGTCGGGCGGAATGCTTAAATCGGCGATAATGGCGGGCTTGTGCTCCGTCGGCGCAGATATAATCGACCTCGGACTGGTAACCACCCCTACCGTCGGAATTATGGTCAACCAGCTCGAATGCGACGGCGGCATAGTTGTTACAGCTTCTCATAATCCTGTCGAATATAACGGGATTAAACTGCTGACAAGCAAAGGCATCGCGCCGCCGGCAGGAATGGCGGAAAAGATAAAGGCTCTGTTTCTAAAAGGCCAGTTCGATTGCGTTTCGTCCGTAGATTGCGGCAAGATTGTAATAGACTACAGCGGCGATACGGTTCATATCCAAAAAATCAGGGCCTGCATCAATAAAGGCCTGATATTCTCTAAAAAATTCAGAGTGGTGCTCGACAGTGTGAACGGAGCTGGCGCAAGACCGGGAAAAAGACTCCTGTCAACGCTCGGCTGCCGAGTTATGGCTATAAATGACGCACCGACCGGCTTGTTCACACACAAACCGGAACCGCTGGCGGAAAATCTGGAGTATTTGTGCCAGACAGTCCAAAAAGTCGGAGCCAATATCGGCTTCGCACAAGACCCGGACGGCGACAGGCTCGCAATTGTGGACGAAAACGGCAGATATATCGGCGAGGAATACACCCTTGCTTTGGCCGCCAAACATATCCTCAGCCATAAGAAAGGGCCGGCAGCGGCAAATCTTTCCACATCGCGAATGATTGACGATGTCGCCAAAGAGGCAGGATGCGAAGTTATCCGCACACCCGTCGGCGAGGCAAACGTCGCGGCGGCAATGATAAAAAATAACTGCGTAATCGGCGGCGAAGGCAACGGCGGAATTATCGACTTGAGAATCGGGCCTGTACGCGACAGCCTTACGGCAATGGCGTTTATCCTGCAACTTTGCGCTGAAACAAATAAAACGATAAGCCAACTCGTCGATGAGATGCCGGCTTATCAAATGATAAAACAAAAATTCGATGCCGATAAAAAGACAGCGGATAAAATAATCACACAGGCGAAAAAAACATTCAAAAAAGCCGAAGTTAACGAAAGCGACGGGTGCAGGTTCGACTTCGACGACGGCTGGATTCACCTGCGAACGAGCAATACGGAACCTATAATGAGAGTAATCGCGGAATTCAAAGAAGATGCGGACCCGCAAAAACACCTGGATAAAATTGCGGCGATAATAGAAAAAATTACAGGGAAGTAAAATGTCTCCACACGTGGAGAAAAATGCCGAGGCTCTTGGGCAAATTCGCAAAGTAACGTGGATTGGTCTGATTATAAATATCCTTCTCACATTAGTTAAAATCGCTACGGGATTTCTCGTATCATCAATGGCGCTGATAGCTGACGGCGTTCATTCGCTTTCAGATATGATAACGGATTTCGCTGTTATACTCGGTGCGAAAATAGGCTCCAAAAAACCCGATCAAGACCATCCGTACGGGCACGGCTGGGCGGAAAACTTCGCAGCTTTATTTATCGCCCTGCTATTGGCGATTTTGGCGGGAGGAATGATTTACAAGGCCGCCGGCAGTATAGCAGCACAAAAAATTTCAAAGATAGGTTATACTGTCCTTATCGTGGCTATAATTTCAATAGTCTCCAAAGAGTATTGTTTTATTATTACCAGAAATGTCGCTATAAAATTTTCCAGTTCGATGGTTTATGCCAACGCCTGGCATCATCGCTCGGACGCTTTCAGCTCAATTGCTGTCGCCATCGGGGCCGTCGCATCGATACTTGGCTTTGCTTATGCCGACCAGATAGCGACGATTATCGTCGGGGTGATGATTATTTGGGTCGCCGTCAAAATATTAGGCGACTCTATGGGGCAATTCACCGCCCGCGCAGTTGATGTGAGGACAAACGAACAGATTACAAAAATCATCGCATCACAATCGCGAATACGCAATTGGCACAAACTGCGGACAAGAGTTGTCGGCAGAGAACTCTTTATGGATTTGCATATTCTTGTTGACCCGGAACTGAAAATAACAGAGGCTCACGATATCGCTGAAAAGCTCGAAAACGAAATGCACAGACAAATCACCCAGCCGGTAAATATCACGGTTCATATCGAACCGAACACAGAATAGGAAAACCCGCCGTAAAACGGCGGGCTAAATATCAAATCTTCACTGCAATTGCCGGAGTAAGGAAATACAGCCAGCCTGTAACATTTTTAATATTAAGAATCTCCGCTGCCGCTTTGCAGTACCATTTTAACTGCGGCGCGTAATGCTCGCTTCTCTGCTTAAGCTGTGAAGAATCAATACGGTCTGTCTTGAAATCTATTACAACTAAACCGCTCGGCGTCTTAATCAGCATATCGACAATGCCCTGAATGATTATTTTTTCTTCGGTACAATTCTTCAAATCAGGATACAACTCCGCCGCTGAAACAGCATAAGTGAAAGGCCATTCTCTTAACACGATATTTTTACTGTCCGTTACAAGCCTGCCTAAATCGCTGCTGAAAAACTTTAAAATAGCTGAAATGTCGATTTTTTCAGCGGCCTGTTTCGTTGTATAACCATTTTTAAGCAAACGATTTACAGCTTGACAGATTTTGTCTTTATCGACAGTGTCGGTTAAATCTATATTTTTGATAACGAGATGGGTTGCGCTGCCGATGACGAGGCTGTCGCCGCGGCCGGTAAGTTTTTCAAAAGAATCGAACGAAAAACTCCGGTCAGCTTCAGCAAACTCTTCCTGATGCACAATGGAAGTAACAGACTGCTTGGTTTTTATCGAGGCACAGTCTTTAAGCGGATACTGCCAGTTTAAATTTTTAGTGATATTCTCAAGCAAAGTTTTGTCAGGCAAAGGCGTCTTTATTGTTTCATATCTGCCGACCGGAAGTTTCTTCAAGAATCTTGAACTAATCTTTAAAATCTCGTCCGGCTGATATATTATCAAATCGAATATGTTATCATTGCGGCTATCGACCTGTATCGGCAATTTAAAATGAGTTTGCAGTTTTTCATATTCGGCAAGGGACAGTAAAATCCAGTCAAGTTCGCTTTTGGCGGATTCGATTAAGAAGCGAGGCAGTTTTCCCAAATCGCAAAGTGCGGCACTGCTCAACAAAGAGACACAGCGCTTCGATTCAGCGGCACCGGACACAATCAACTTGTCTTTCGCCCGTGTCATCGCCACGTACAAAATCCTCATCTCCTCGGCAAGGCTCTGTCTGATTTGTTTTTCTTTGATTACCTGCCAGGTGAGCGAAGGCAGTTTTGTGCCGCTGTTTTCGTCTATTATTCTAAGTCCTATTGTCGCCTGATTATCCGTTATGCAATCGCCGATGTGAGAGCCGAGGCGAAATTCCCTGTTGGTTTCTGCCAAAATCACAATTGGAAATTCCAGACCTTTGCTTTTATGAACGCTCATTACCCGCACGGCATCCGAAGCGGAACTGTCCGGCTCGGCAGGAGCCCAGTCGCCGCCGGATTCGAGCAGCTTTTGCAGGAAATTGACAAATCTGGACAGGGAAATGACGTTAAAGCTGGACGCAAAATTCTCAAACTGTATCGCCCGCTGGTGAAGCTTTAGCAAATTGGCGTGTCTTTGTGAACCGCCGGGCAGAGCGGAAACAAATGACAAAAGACCGGTCTGCGAATAAATCTGCCAGATTAAATCAGCTAACGAACCTCGCCGAGCCAGAGTCCGCCAATCGTCAAGGCGACGTAAAATATCAGAAACTGTTTTTTGCAGGTCTTGAACGTCGGATTTTTCTGCAACAGATTCGAGCAGTGAATAAAAATCCGATTCGGAATTTTTATGCGATTTTATCTGCGCAAGCTGCGTGTCGGAAAGGCTGAAAATCGGACTTCTCAAAACAGAGGCAAGAGGAATATCCTGACGGGGATTGTCAAGAACCTGCAATAACGAAAGCATATCGTTGATTTCGGTAGCCGCAAAATAGCCCGCGGAGCTGTCGCTTACAACCGGTATATTGGCACAACGGAGGATTTGGACGTAATTATTTGCACGATGCTTAAAGTCCCGTGTTAAAATCACAAAATCATTCCAGCGGCAGGGACGAAAAGCGGAGATGTCTTTGTCGTAAACTTCAAATTTTTCAACCTCGACAAGCTCTTTTATCCGCTCGGCAACCGTCAATGCCCTGCGATTTACGGCATCGGCAGAAATACCATCGGTTTGCTGTTCTTCGTCGTCGTCATTTTCCTCTGCGGGGTCATCGTCAACAATGAGCAGTTCCACATCGGGTTTCGCAGATTTATCTGATGAAGCGTTAAAAGGCTTTAAAGCGGCATTTTCGTCGTAATCTACCGCGGCGATGGATTCGAGCATAATTCGTGAGAAAATTTCATTGACGAAATTCAAAACACCGGGACGGGAACGGAAATTTTCATTCAAATCGACACGGGATTTAGACTCGTCGATTCCGGTTTTGCCCAGCCGCTGGACAAACAGGCCGCAATCGGCGCCCCGCCAGGCATAAATGCTCTGTTTGACATCGCCGACAACGAAAACTTTAGCCGAGCCGCTCAGCAGGTCGATGATTCTCTGCTGAACCGGATTTATATCCTGATATTCGTCAACAAAAATATATTTATAGCTTTTCCGCAGCTGCAAAGCGATATCCGACGGCTTGGCGGGAGCGACATCGCCGTTTTCAGAAAGCAGCTTGAGCATATACTTTTCAAGGTCGGCAAAGTCCACACAGTTTAGCTGCTGTTTTCTGGTCTGATAAGCAAGGTCGAATTTTTTGACAAGCTCAATCAAAACTTTCGTCTGAACGGAACAGGCGCCAGCAACAAGAGCGGTATAATCGGGATTAAGCACGGCAAATGCGTTAAGATTCTTAAAGCCTTCTTTCGCTTTATCCGCGGCTGATAAAACAAGCTTCTTTAGTTCGTCGGAAAATTCTTTTGGTCTTCTATTCCATCTAAATTTTTCAAAACTATTTAAATGCTTGATAAAATTCTTTAAATCATCTTTTTCTAAAAGTTCAACGGCGCAAGCAATTACAGGAATACATTGTTTTTCAATCTGCTCTTTCCAGTGGCCGTTTGCGATTTTTTCATCGAGGCTCAGCGACCATTTAAATTGCTCTTTGAAGGTTTTTAGATTGTCGAGAATAAACTGTTTTTGGTTTTTAACGGCATCGGAGGCGGCGGAAATTGCCGCGTCATTGTAAACGAGCGCTCTGTCGAACCAATTTGGGCGGGATATGACCGTATCGAGAAAATTACTGACGTCTATGACACAGTTAAGAAAATTATGCGATGGGTTCGATACCGCCCTGCCGTCCAAGAGATGAGTCATACCCTGCGGAAAATCGTCCCATGCCTCTTCGATTATCTGCTGAAGAATTTCGGCTTTTATCAGTTTGCTTTCGTCCTCGTCCATCACCCTGAAAGCCGGATTAAGGCCGAGACGATGAAAATGCCTGCTGATAATACGTTTGCAAAACGAATGAACGGTGCTGATATCTGCGCCGTCGAGCATCAAAAGATGTCTGCGAAGATAAATATTTTTATTGGCTTTATCTTTCAGATATTGCGCGATTCGCAGCTTCATTTCGCCCGCGGCCGCTTCGGTAAAGGTCAAAACAAGGATATCCGAAACGTCCGGGCACAGCTCAGGCAGGCCGAGAATCCTGACGGCGCGGTGCGAAAGCACGGTAGTTTTGCCCGTGCCTGCCGAGGCGGCTACGGTTATGTCGCCGCTTTGCGATTCGATTGCCTGCTTTTGACCTTTAGTCCAATTCATTTAAAAATTCCGTTTTAGATTTTTTCTCGATTTCCGCGTAATCGTTGATTTGCCAGTCGAACCGGCAAAGCGATTTATACGGACAATATGCACAAGCCGTTTGTTTTTTTAACCTGTAAGGCCTGACGTCAATTTCTCCGGCAAGTATCCGGCCGCCAAGCTCTTTTAATTTATTTTCAGCGAAAGACAAAACCTTCGAAAAATGCACATCCGTCAAAAGCGAACTTGTTTCATATCTGCCGAATTGGCCGTCTTTCGTTATTTGAAAACTGTAAAACGGGCTATGGCCGGTTTCGGTTTTGCCGTCGATGAGATGGAAATATTCGCCGTTAAAAATTCCTCTCGGTTTTCTGACAATTTTTTCGGATTTTTTCCCGATGCTATCCAAATCCGATGACTCGGCAAATGTCCGGATTTGAAAATAAAACGCGCCTAAAGGAATAAGATTTTTACTTTCTCCGATAGTCTGATTTCTGACGGCAAGCAGATATATCGGAAGCTGTAAGTCGAGAGCTGCCTTAAACATCGACCAGTTAATTTTTGTTTCTGAAGTTTTATAATCTATTAATAGACAATAAGTTGCGCCTGATTTTGAAACGGTGTCGATTCTGTCGATTTTGCCTTCGACGTGAAGTTTTTTGCCGTTTTTGAGTTTAATTTCAAGCACAGACGGAGAAAATCCGTTGCCGAAAACTATTTCAGCGGCAAGCTGTTCAAATTCGCCTGCCGAGGCAATCTGAGCAAATTCAACGACGGCATCCTTAATAGTTTGCGATGCCGAGTTTATAATATAATCGTTGTGTTTGGTCCTTGTCTTGAAACTTTTCAGAAAAGCATCCTCTATAAGAAGCTGTTCGACAGACTTGTCGATAAGCTGATTAAGCACATCGGTTTGGGCGGTTGAGAAAGTAAGATTTTTATTCTTTAAGCTGTTAAATAATAACTCAAGAACCTTATGATAGAAAAGGCCCTGACGGAAAGGCTCCAATTCGAAAACCTGTCTTTCCTCAAGCCCAAGAATGTGTCTTGCGAAATACTGATAAGGACAGCTTGCGAAAGCTCTCAATTTCGTTGCGCTTGCGGAAAGAACGTCTTCGGCAGGCAAATTATCGAGCCGAGCGATATTTTCATAATCAATCGCGGACTTAATTTGGATTCCCGCTTGCGCGGGAATGACACGGGAGAGATTATCAAGCAGCCATTTGCATTTGGCGTCCAAATCGTCCTGAGGCGATAAATTATCCCTGCCGAGACGCGATGCGAGCAGTAAAGATAAATCGGAAATATTGTACAAACCGCCAAAGCCGCAGCTCCCGAAATATTTTCCCTCTTCCAAATCACTGAACAGCGATTTTAACTCGCTGACAAGAAAACTATGTTCGATTTTAGCACCTTTTTCATCGGCGAGCGGATATGTGATATACAAAAAATGACTGGGACGGGTAAAGGCGATATAAGCGAGATATCTGCGTTCGATAAGCTGGGGCGAGCCGGTGCGCGACAGTTTGAAACCGCTGTCAGAAGCGGCCTTGCGGTCGGCATCATTAAGAATATTATCGTAACGAACCGGAATTGGAAACTGCTGCTGGGTTGCGCCGAGAAGAAAAACCGCTTTCAAATCGGGATGGCGGCTTCTCTCAATCGAGCCGACAAGCACCTGGTCGAGCGCGGGCGGAATCAGGGCTACCGTCATCTGAGAAAACGCAGAACTGATGATCGCTGCATACTGTTCTGATGAAAAAGAGGAATTTTTGAAAATAAAAACAAAATCGTCCATCAATTGCGTAAATTGGGCGAAAAACTGCTGATGCAATTGCGCCTCGTCAAGCCTGCCTGCTTCAATCGCGGCCTTTGTCCAGTCGGCTAATCGCCCTCTTACATCGAGACTGTCGAGAAACACAAAAATCGCCTGACAAAACTGCTCGGCTGTAAGATTTTTTTCACTTTGCAACAGCACTCTTAACTGCAAAAGATTTTCCGCCGCTTTATTTCGTATTTTATCGATTTGGTCATTATCGAAGCCATTATTCGGCGGCGCAAAGTCCCACACATCAGCTGCCAGCCAGTCTTTGCCATCAACACCGAAGGCAAGACAGTAATTTTCGAGCCGGTCAACTTCATCGCGACTTACGCCGGCAAGGTCGCTTTTGAGATAATTTATTACATCGTTAGTGGTAAACCTGTCGGTAGCGATTTTGAGAGCGCTTGTGAGCAGTTCAACCGCAGGATACTGCTGCAAATCCCGTCTGCGGTCGATAAAGAAAGGAATATTAAAGTCAGAGAAAATCGCCTGTATGAAATGGCGATACTGGTCGATATCAGATGCAATCACGGCTATATCACGCCAGCGGAAACCCTTGTCCCTGACAAGAGAGCAAATCTGGCGGGCGGCGTAATCGACTTCAAGCCTCGTCTTCGCGCAGGCGGTAATTTTTACCTCGCTATTACAGGAAACAGGCGGAACATTTTCAAAACTGAAAATGTTTTTTTCAAGATAAGCTAAAGCCTTTGAATTTTTGAACCGGTTTGCCTGTGGCAAAATAACAGGTTTTTCAACGGGCAATTTCATCGCTTTAATCAGAGAACCAAGGTCGTTATATGTTTTTTGGGTGGGCTCGAAAATCCCCGCCCCAACAGAGCCTGGAGCGTTAGCGACAGGAGTAGTTTCCATTTCGTCAAGACACAAAGCTATTTTAGCCGAAGAGGATACTTTTAAAAGCTCGGCAAGTAAAAGCGATTCCGAAGTCGTAAAACCCGCAAAGCCGTCAACCCACAGCAGACAATTTTTCAAAAAAGGCGTATGGGCGACGGCATCTTTGGCAAGATTCAACTGATTGTCGTTATTGAGGAAATTGCCCTCGACAAAGGCAAGATACTGTTTGTAAATCAGATTTATGTCGGACAATTTGCCGACAGTTAATTCCGAAGTGTCTTTCATCTGCTCGATAAGTTTTTCGATATCGTCGGGGCTTTTGCCGAACTGCTGAAGTTCGGCTATGGCGGTTGCGACGCCGGCGGCGGCAGAGGACGAAAAAATCGAAAGCTTGTCGGCATTTTCGGCAAGCAGGCGATGAACAATCATATCCCGCCCCTGCTGCGTCAGCGGCCTTGCGGCAAGATTCTTGCCGAAAATCAGGTAGCAGAGCCTTTGAAAAGACAAGACGCCCAATCTGCTGTAGCCTTTGATTCTCGAATCAGAAAGAATCGCCCTTTCAGCCTGGTATGTCGCCTGTTCTGGAACAAGAAAAACTAAATTTTGTTCGCTTTTGCCTTCAAGCAGAGAATCTATAATCTGCTTTATGCAAAGCGTTGTCTTTCCCGCCCCGCTTCTGCCTAATATAAATTGAACCATAATTTTTTAATCACTGATTACGTTGATTTTATTGATTTCCATTTTTTTATAATTTTCGTTTATCTTCACCACTTTCCCAATTGTCTCTTTTGACTTGCTGAGACAGACAAACATAAGAAAATTCCAATAAATAGCTGCCACAAAACAAGGCGTATATTTTAACAAACGATCTCTTATCTTCTTGAAATCTTCTCCAAAATTCCTGCGACGAAAATGCTGAAAAACTGAAATAACTGAGTTATCTGATATTTTCTCCAGCAAACAATTTATCTCACCATATAATACATGTTTTTTGTTGAATTTCCCATCTGGTTGAAAGCCATTGTCTGGATCTAAAAAAATTACCTGATCCTTTTCTGCGGCAATATTGGAAAAATATGACGTTCTATTTTTATTGGTGATATTAATATTTGGCTTATGCAATTTCACTATATATTTTGAGCCGGTTCGATTGGGAAGTTCAGTAATAAGGTTGAGATTGCGAAATTCCCTCAATTCTTTACAAAAATTTATTATTTCAACTTTTGAATGAAAATCTGAAGGAGATGTTTTGCCATTATCACTTTGGTCATCAGGAGTCATCATCAATAGAATATTCAAACATGGATATCCTAAATTGTTTGTGAGATAATCATGATAATCCCATTTGAAACTATCTTTGGAATCTCCAAGATATTGCAACTTCATTTTCTTCTTCGCTTAATATAAATATTTGTGTCAATTCGTGTTCATTCGGGGCCACTTTAAAAATATTTTATTTTCTCTACGTCCTCTGTGTTCTCTGTGGCTAATTTTTATCTTTTCGGCACCGACAGACCGAGTTCAGCCAAGACGGTTTTCATATCTTCCCAGACTTTCATACGATTTTCGTGCGAATAATTCCGCAAGAGATATGCCGGATGATACGTCGGCATAAGCTTGACGGGCGGCGAAAAATCGTCGAAATAATAATCGAAAAATTTGCCTCGAATCTGGCCAATGGGCTTGTTTGTCTCCAAAAGCGTCTTTGCCGCCGGCGCTCCGAGCGCGACAATCACCTTTGGCCTGATTAAGCCGAGCTGTCTTTTAAGAAACGGCAGGCAGCTTATAATTTCCTCCGGTCTTGGCTCGCGATTTTCCGGCGGTCTGCATTTTACAATATTGCATATATAGACATCGCTTCTCTTTAATCCCATAGCGATAATAATTTTATCAAGAAGCTGGCCTGACCTGCCGACAAACGGTCTGCCTTGTGCATCTTCATCTGCGCCGGGTCCTTCACCGACAAAGACTATTTGAGCATTGGGATTTCCTTCGCCGGGGACGGCGTTTGTGCGAGTTGTGCCAAGAACACATTTTTGGCAAGTCTTTACCTCATCAGCAAGCTGATTAAGCTCGGCGATAATATCTTTTTGCGGCTGTTGAGGCGGCTTGTCCTTTTTTACGGAAAAGCCTGTAAAAAACTCCTCCAGTTTCACGTGCTGGTCAAAAACCTTGTTTAGATTTGCCTCTTGTGCCATAGGCAGAATTCTAATAAAAGACCCCTTTTTAAGCAATAAAAAACCCCGCACCTATTTGTTCTGTGACTCAACACAATCAAATCGTAAAGTAATTTATATAACTACTCTACAATTACTGTCCTTACGCACAATACAAATAGGTGCGGGGTGGAGTTAATTCATCTTTAATTTTATACGACGCCCTGAGCGAGCATTGAATCGGCGACTTTAACGAAGCCGGCGATGTTTGCGCCGATGATGTAATTGCCTTTTGCGCCGTACTTTTCGGAAGCTGCGCTGATATTCCTGTAAATATTAACCATAATATTTTTCAGCTCGGCATCTGTACGCTCGAATGTCCAGGCATATCGCTGGCTGTTCTGGGCCATTTCCAGACCTGATACTGCGACGCCGCCTGCGTTGGCGGCTTTGCCCGGCAGGAATGCAACCTTGTTTTCAATCAGCAAATCAGCCGCATCGGGAGTAGTCGGCATATTCGCGCCCTCGGCGACGACTTTGCAGCCGTTCTTAATCAGGGCTTTTGCGCCTGCCGCGTCAAGCTCGTTCTGGGTTGCGCTTGGCAGAGCAATATCGCATTTTATCGTCCAGATTCCATTACAGCCTTCGGTGTATTTTGCGCTCTTGTGAATCGAGACGTAATCCTTGATTCTTTTTCTTTCGACTTCTTTAAGCTGTTTTACGGTGTCGAGCTGAATACCCTGCGGGTCGTAAATAAAGCCGTTCGAATCGCTCATTGCAACGACTTTGCCGCCGAACTGCTGAACCTTTTCAGCAGCGTAAATAGCAACATTGCCTGAACCGCTGACAGTAACGGTTTTGCCCTCGAAACTGTCCGCTTTTTCTTTTAATAGTTCATCGACAATATAGACAAGGCCGTAGCCGGTAGCCTCGGTTCTTACCAAGCTGCCGCCCCAGTTAAGTCCTTTGCCGGTAAGAACACCGGTAAACTCATTGCGGATTCTCTTGTATTGGCCGAACAGATAGCCGATTTCACGGCCGCCGACACCGATATCGCCTGCCGGCACATCGGTATCTGCGCCGATATGTTTGCAAAGCTCGGTCATAAAGCTCTGGCAGAAACGCATAACTTCATTATCGCTTTTGCCTTTGGGGTCGAAATCGCTGCCGCCTTTACCACCGCCCATCATCAGGCCGGTGAGCGAATTCTTGAAAACCTGCTCAAAGCCCAGAAACTTGATGATTCCCAGATACACGCTCGGATGGAAACGAATACCGCCCTTATACGGGCCAATGGCACTGCTGAACTGCACGTGGAAGCCCCTATTGACCTGAACTTTGCCCTTGTCGTCAATCCAGGGAACTCTGAACATAACTACCCGTTCCGGCTCGACAATTCTTTCAAGAATACCGGCATCTACATATTTAGGGTTTTCATCGAGTACAGGACCTAAACTGTCCAGTACTTCTTTAACCGCCTGGTGAAACTCCGTTTCGCCGGGATTGCGTTTTACAACAAGCTCGTAAACGCTCTTAATTACTTGTTTCGAAGACATTTTCGAATCTCCATAAAAAATTAGGTTTTTTATTGCCTATTACTATAAAATTTGTTAATAATATATTTAGAAGTACATCCTGTAATAACTGCATCTATACTAATTATACGCCTTAAAATCGCATAAAACAAATTCTAAATCTTAATAACTTGTATAAGCTTTACTTATAATAGTTGATTTCGGTCATAGTTAAAATAGGAGCTGTTTTTTATGCAGATTGAGACATTACAGATTTTCTGCGATTTGGCGGAATTAAAGAGCTTTTCCAAGTCTGCGGAGAAAAATATGCTCAGCCAATCGGCGGTCTCACAGCAACTGGCTCAACTTGAGAAATCTTTTCATACCCCTTTAATCGACCGCAGCAGAAAATCGTTCAGTCTGACCGACGCCGGAGAGCTTTTCTATAACACCTGCAAGGATGTATTGAGCAGATATGAAAGTTTTCAAAGCAGTCTCAACTATCTTAAAAGTTCTACCAAGAGCAAAATCAGCATTGCCGCTATTTACAGCATAGGAATGCACAGTCTTCAGAGTTATGTGAAAAAATTTATGGAGCTGCACCCGCAGGTGTATCTCGACATCGAATACCTAAGCGCCGCTGAGATTTACAACCGCCTGCTTTTAGGAAAAATCGACGTAGGGCTGGTTGCCGTGCCGCGGAATCATCCGGACATACAGATTTTCGATTTCGTTGCCGAGCCGCTCGTATTAGTATGCAGCCCGCAGCATCCGTTTGCCAAAAAGACAAGTGTCGATGTTTATATGATGCAATATGAACCTTTTATCGCCTTTGCGCACAATGTGCCGACAAGAAACTGGATAGACCAGCTTCTGCTGAACTATAATATAGCGGTAAAACCGATAATGGAATTCGACAATGTCGAAACGATAAAACGGGTAGTGGAAATAAATGCAGGTATAAGTATAATGCCGGAAACGACAATAAAAAACGAGCTTGCAAACGGTACTTTAAAGGCGATACCGTTTTCAAATGAAAAATTTACAAGACCGACCGCTGTAATAATCAGAAAGAACCGTGTGATGAACAATAACTTAAAGGCATTTGTCGATATTCTTCGCAGTAAAATTAAATAGCCTATGAAAATCAAAGCGGTAATATTCGACCTTGACGGCACAATAACCAAGCCTTATCTGGATTTCGACAAAATCCGTGTCGAGCTCGGACTTGCCGCCGATTCAGGGCCTCTGCTTGAGGTGATGGAGACAATGCCGCCGGCGGAAAGAAAACGGGCAGAGGAAATTCTGTATAAACACGAGCAGCTTGCCATAGAGCATTCGGCTCTGAACAAAGGGGCGGCGGAAACTCTTCGATGGCTCAGAGACAGAAAAATCCATATCGGCGTTTTGACGCGCAATACCCGCTCGAACACATCTGCGGTAGCAAAAAAACATAATATCGAATTCGACGCGATTGTTGACCGTCACGATGGGCCGGCAAAACCCGACCCGTTCGGAGTAAAGAAACTCTGTAAACATTTCAACATTCAGCCTCAGGATGCTATTGTTGTCGGAGATTATCTGTTTGACCTGCAAAGTGCAAAATCGGCCGGGGCTATTGCGGTTTTGATGAAAAACTCCGAAAAATCACAGCAATTCGCCGAATGGGCGGATTATACCGTTGACAGTCTGACAAAAATAATAGATATAATTGAGTCCTATGAAAAATAAAATTATATTATTGATTGTCCTTTCAATCTTTCAAAGTGTCGGGGCGGCAGGAGAACCGAATGAGCAGGCACAAATCAAAGGTGTCATAGAAAAACTGAACCGGGCGGCTGATAATCTCAAAAATCTTTCGGCTAAAATCGAATATACGCATATCCAGCCTTTATTCGATACGCAAACAGTAAGAACAGGCAGGATTTTTTATATTAAAGACGCTGATTTTTCCGCGTTAAGAATAAATTTTCTGACTCTAAAACAGGACCAGTCCAAACAGCAGAGTTATAAAGAAGATTATATCTTCGATGGAATGAAGCTGACAAAAATCGACTATCAGGCCAAATCCGCTGCGACGGACAGGCTTGCCGAAGAAAAACCTATTGAACCTTTCGAGCTTGTGCAGGATTATTTTCCTATTATCGGGCTGGCGAAAAATAATCAGATGGCCGAGCAGTTCGATATAACCGCTGTGCAGAACACACTGTTTTTGAAACCGAAAGAAAACTCCAGATTCTTCAAGACCTACAAAGAAATCGAAATAAAAATCAGTCCTGACAACAATCTTCCGTTCGTTTTTTCGGCAATCACCGCAGAAGATGAACAGATAACAATAAAATTATCCCAAATTGACACTTCGAAGGTTATTAAAAAATCTGTGTTCGATGTGATTATACCTGCTGATTTTTCGCAGATGCAGAAATAACGCCTAATGCTTTGTCAGTCGCCGTTTACTTCCGGGCACATCATTATATATTCGCGAATCGCGTCCATATTCGCCATTGCTACCGCGATTTTGTCGTCCGCTGCTCCGTAGTAAAGATACAAACGGTTATTTTCCTCGTTAACCGTTGCACCGGTAACAAAAACTACATCGCTCACATCGCCGATTCTTTCGTAAACGGCTCGCGGACCAAGAATCCATTCCTCGCTTCTCCGCAGAACTTTCCACGGCTGTTCGAGGTCCAGCAGAGCCAGGCCGATACGATATATTTGTCCCGCCGTAGTCGCTCTTACGCCGTGATAGAAAATCAGCCAGCCCTCGGGTATCTCAATCGGCTGACAGGCAAGACCTATGCGCTGGCCGTCCCAGAATGCGTGACGGGTTCTTAGCAAAACCCTATGGTCGCCCCAATGCTTCAAATCAGGCGACATACTAAGCCAGATGTGCGCTTCACCCTGAACAATCGGGCGATGAATAAGAGCGAACCGGCCGTCAAATCTTCGCGGGAAAAGACAGGCATCTTTGTCCTCAGGCGGAAGCATTGCGCCCATCCTCGCAAATGTTTTAAAATTCTTGGTAATCGCAAGCGAAACCAGAGGCCCGCCCTCGCTAAACGATACATAAGTTATCGCGAAATGACCCTGCTCCTCAAGCCAGACAATCCGCGGGTCCTCCAGCCCCCATCGTTCCTCGCGGGAATCGTGGTCGGCCTCCATAGTCGGCGCATCGTCAATTTGCCAATTCGTAAGGCCGTCTTTGCTTTTGCATAAAGTCAGGTGAGAAAATCCGCGCATATCTTCCACGCGGGCAAGCAGCAATGTACCGTCAGGCAGTTTTATCGCTGCCGGATTAAAAACAGAATTGACAGGATACGGCCAGTCGTTGGCCTCAAGTATCGGATTGCCCTCATACCTTCTGAAAAGTTCGTAAGCGAGATGCTGACGAGAACCATGAGCCATTATCCGTTCCTTCAAACCTGAATAAAAACAATACTTTATGCAAAAACTTCCAAAAATCAATTCGGCAAAAAACACCTTCCACTAAAGCCGAATATCGGCGTCTCACGCAAAATTACCGGACGGTTTATTAAGGTCTTATAATAACAATTAAACTGCCGGATTTGACAAATTCTGTTATCCTGATATAGTTTCTCTCCTTAATAAGGAGTTATAAATGCATATAGACCGGTTTGTTTTAGGAGCCTACGAGAATAACTGTTATATCGTCCGCAAAGACGAAAAGACGACAAACTGTACCATAATTGATACAGCTCTGAGCGTTGAGGCTTTGATGGATTTTCTAAAGGAAAGAAATCTCGACCCCGAGGCTCTGATTCTCACCCACGGCCACGGCGACCATATCGCTGGAGTCGAGCCGCTTCGGGAAAACTTCAGAAAAATCAAGGTCTGTATTCACAAGGCCGATGCCGAAATGCTTACCGATTCGGCGCGTAATTTTTCGAGCTTTCTCGGAAAGAAAATAGAGGCTTTGCCGGCAGATATAATTTTAGAAGACGAAGGGGCAATAGAATTTGCGGGTCTGAAATTTACGATTATTCACACACCCGGCCATACGCCCGGCGGGATTTGCCTTTACAACAGCGATAAAAAAATTCTCTTTAGCGGTGATACACTTTTCGCGGGGTCGGTCGGAAGAACAGATTTTTCAGGATATGACGAGCGAAAATCTCTAAAACAGCTTATTGAAGGAATAAAAAGCAAACTGCTTGTTCTGCCGGACGATACGAAAGTGCTGCCGGGACACGGGCCTGCTTCGACAATCGGGCAGGAAAAATTGAACAATCCCTATTTAACCTGAAAAAATTCATTAAGATTGTCGCAAACTTTTGCGCCGCAGGCAATGAGCCTTTCTTTCGACTGATGGCCGGCGGGGGTAAGCAGGCAATCGGCCCCCAATTCGCGGGCAACTTCATAATCGTGCGTCGTATCGCCTATAAGGAGAACCTCTTTTCGGCTTGCCGAAAGATTTTTCATAAGATTTTTCCCGATGTCCATCTTGCTGTGCGCATAATAATCATCAAGACCGGCGATATTTTCGAAAAAATCCGTCAGTTTGAATAATTCGAGGGCTTCGACCAGAGATAACCGCTGCGAAGCGGAAAGAACTGACTGCAAAACACCTTCGGCCTTTAACAATTTTATAATATCGACGGTTCCGGCTCGTAAACTGCACCGAAAACGCTGTGATTCGTAAGCGGCGATATACTCACGGGCGATATCGTCGAACGATTCTTTTTCGAAATCGAAACCGATTTTCAAATAATAGCTGATTACCGGAAAATCAAAATCCGCCTGGTATTGCGTCAGCGTTGTCATTTTCATTTTTCGGCGAGTGAGCATATCGTTGAGAATATCAACGCAAAGCCAGACATCGTCCAGAAGCGTACCGTTCCAGTCCCAGATAATATGCTTATATTGTTTAAGGCGGGGATTCATTCGGAAAACGTTTACGTTGCGGAAATTTCGTTCGCCTCGGCCGGAGTATTCGGGGCCGCAGGAATTAAAGAATCTATCTGTAAAAGTTTTTGCCAGTCTTTAATCTGTCCGGACCATAACGGACGGGGATTTTCCTGAGACAAATTTATGGAAGCAACAGCGGAAAACATCTGTTTTGTCGTTTGAGTATTCGGATTCTGCGTAAAATAATCGTTCAAAACTCTCGACATTTCCGAATTCGGTCTGATATCGGATGACAGCAGAACATTGGCCAAAAGCTGTTTTACAGATTCGGTCTGGCCCGAACGCAGGTTTACATCGAGCAATCTGGCGGTCAGGTGCCGTTTCTCGTTGGGGTCTGCGGCAGTCTGCAGAAGCATTCCATAATATTTAGCCGCCAATCCATACAAAGAAGACCCGGCATAATATTCCGCAAGCATACGCCGAATAGAAATCAGAGTATCGTCGTTCTGTTCCGCTTCAGCTTTCTTTTCAGCGGCTTCCAATAATAGTCTGGTTCTTGTGAGAAGAAATTCGTCGTTTTTGGATTTTGCCTGGCTGGACAATTGCTGCGCCCACGAAAGCAGGATTTCTACTTTGCAATATTGAAAGATATTCATCATCGCATCGGCCGCCCGCTGACGTTCCTGCTCCGACTCGGCGTTTATTGTCAGGATGCCGAGCCATTCGAGGTCGTGCTGTGTGCCGATTTGAGCAGCCGCAGAGATAAGTTCGTCGCGTATTTTGGCGCTCGAATGACTGGTAAAGCCTTTTTGTTTAAGTATTTCAAAGGCTCCGGACTGGTCGATTCTCATAAGGCCGGTAACTGCCGGCGATGCGATTTGCTCGCTTTCGTCATCTATGGCACCGAGGAAAATATTTCTGAATACCTCGCCGGCAACCGCTCTGTAAAAACTGTCATTGCCGCACAGTCTGGCCATCTCATTAAGAAGACGCGCTTTTACCTGCGTATCCGATGCCTTGCTGTAACCGGCGGCGATAAGCTCGAAATAAGATTTAACCTGAGAATCTTCAAGGCCGTTCTGCAAAAGCAGATTCCGAAAAACCTCCGCCGCCGCTACGAGGTTATTATCCTTGAAAAATTCGACGGCAAGTTGGAGCGTTTCAATTCTTACCTGCGGATTTATTTCCAGCTCGGCGCCGGGCGAAAGAGCAAAATTGCATATATGTCCCAGCGAGATAAATATTTCCGTTTTAATGTCATCATTTGTTTCCACTTTTAGCTGCGAAAGCAGGGCATCTGCCGAATTGATATTGGTCAGCAGTCCGAGCTGTCTGGCCGCCGCGAGTCTGACCGCAGGTTCAGGGTCGAAAACAAGCGAAACAAGCGCCTTTTGAAAGACCGCTACGGGCAGAGGTTTGCCGCTCTTTTGCCACATATTAATCTTCTCAATCGCCCAGAGTCTTACCGAGCTTTGCTCGAAAACAAGATTGTCGGCGATAAATTTCGCGCGGATGGCATCATCAGCCGTTGCCTGATAGATACTGTCCAGCGATACAAGATACCTTCTTTGCCATCTTAAAATTTCCTCATTAAGCTGACGTATTCTGTCCTGCTGGGTAAGCAGTCTTTGGCGGACAATATCTATTCTGCCTCTTTCTATATCTTTTCGCATTTTCTGCCACTGCTGTTTGTCCGTCCCCGGCAACCATCGTGCCAGCGCATCGGCAGAAGCGGATGCAAATATTTTGTCATTACTGTCGAGCAAATCTATAAGCAGCAGAACCGCTTCCTTTTCAGGACGAATCTGAATCGCACAAATCGCGTTTCTTTTTGCCGCGGCAGATGAATCGGAATCTTTTATGATGGCCTCAAGCCTGCCCTTAACTTCTCTGTATGTGAAAATCAAGGATGCCTGCGCCGCAAGGTTGGCCACTTCAACATTAGACCCTTTAAGAATATCTGTTAATGGTCCGATAAAATCGCTTCTGTCCGGAATAAGCTGAAGAGAATCCCTGAAACTGCTTATCGCCTTGCAGGCAGAACTTTGAGCGGCGGCGTTGTCGGTCGCCGCAAGAGCATCGAGCACAATTTGTCTGGCGCCGGCATCGGAACTCTTGAGCATTTCTATCGCTGTATCTATCCGTATTTGCTCGTCCGTCGAGTTGAAAAGCGTCCAGCGATTGATTTTTAACTGACCGCTGATATCCTCCGGCTTTGCGCCGAAGGCGGCATAAAGTATCGGCGTAAAACACAAAAGCAGAAACAGCGCCAAAAGTGTTTCTCGGACTATTAGTTTTTTATGGTAAATTCTGTTCATATATAATCTTAAATCGTCTTTTTCGTAGTATACGCTTTAGATGTATTTTATGTTCGGCACCGGCGATTGCAAATAAAATAGAGATATTATCGATAACCGAGCAATTTTTCGGCGATTTGCGCCGCCACATCGGGTTTTGCCAGTCCGATACAGCCCTTTTTCATTTGATTGCGCTGCTCATCAGAACTGATAAGCTCGCAAAGAACCGGCCATAAAAGAGTTGCGGTTCTTTCAGTATCGCACAAATCTTCGACTATTCTGCCGCAGCCGGCTTGGGCAAGAAATTGTGCGTTCAATTTCTGATGTTTGTCACTGTGATAAGGATACGGCAGGCATATCGCAGGCGTTCCTGATGCGGCAAACTCGGCAACGCTCATCGCTCCAGCCCTGCCGATAACAATATCCGCCGCGGCAAGCAATTTCGGCATATCATCGCAATAATCTATAATTTTATGGGCTATCTTGGTATTTTTGTAAAGCGTCCGGACGGTATCGTAATGGGCGACACCGCTGAGATGAACGATTTGCCAGTCATCGGCAAAGTCCTCCAGCCTGTCCAAAAGATAACCTATTACACTATTTATATTCGCGGCCCCGCCTGATGCGCCTGTAACGAGAAGTACTTTTTTCTTCGGATTCAATCCGAATAATGCCATCACCCCTGCCTTATCAGGCTCGAAAAAACTCCGGCGAAGCGGACAGCCGGTTACCATAACTTTTTTGTTATTCAAACCGAAATAATTGCTTGTCTTTTCGAACTGAACGAAAATATCTCTCGCATAACGCGCCAGAAAATTGTTTGCCTTGCCGGGCACTGAATCGATATTGAGCATCGCAACCGGCATATTCAAATCGGACGCCGCCAGAACCGCGCCTGTTGAAACGAAACCGCCTACGCTGAAAAGAACCGCCTCATCGGCTTTGTCGTCGAGTATCGTCTGCTTTACGATTTTCTTTGCCGCAAATACCGACCTTAAAAACAGAAAAAATTTATAAGGATTTTTTGAAAATCCGCTTACCGGCAAAGCAATAGAACGAAAGTCCGTACCGCCGAGAACTCTGGCATCTATCGGCCTCTGGCTGCAAAAGAAAGTTATTTTGCAGTTTGGCTCGATTTTCAAAAGCTCCTGCGCAACGGCGAGGGCAGGATAAATATGGCCGCCCGTACCTCCGCCTGCAAAATAAAAATGCTTCATCCCGCACCTTCAAAATATTCAATAAAACATTTTGGAGAAATTGATAGTTTATTAAAAAAAATGATTATAACCATTTGAAAGAAGATTGAATAGATAAGAAGGTGCGGGATCATTTCGATTCACTCCTGCGTGCTATACCTGCAAGAATTCCGGCAGCGGCCGCGGTGAGGAAAATGTGCGTTCCGCCTGCACTTATGAAAGGAAGCGCGATGCCCTTTGTCGGCAAAAGACGGGTTACAACGCCAAGATTTACCGCCGCCTGAAAATTTATCGTAAGAACAATCCCAAAGGCAAGCAATTTGCCGAAATCGTCTCTGCATCTGTAAGTTATAAGAATACCGAGAATAAGAAATAATACGAAAAGCAGGGTTACGAAACATACGCCGACAAAGCCGAGTTCTTCGGCGATAATCGCAAAGATAAAATCGGTGGTATCTTCCGGCAGATGACCGTATTTGCTGATTCCCCTGCCCAGACCTTTGCCCCAGAGTCCGCCTGTCGAAACGGCAATCAGCGACTGGCGAATCTGATAACCGCTGGTTTGCGCAGTCGAATCAGTCGGACTGGCAAATGTTTTTATTCTCTCTATTCTCATCGGCGAGGAAACTATCGCCAGCGCAAAAATAACAATCAGGAGCGGCAGCGGCGTCAGAAAATGCCACCACTTGCCGCCTGCCATAAACAAAATCGCAAGGCCGATGAACGCAACGAACAGCGCGGTGCCGAAATCTTCAAGCAATATAAGCCCTGCCACAAGACCGATGAGCAGGAAAACCGGCACGAATCCCTTAAAGAAATTTTGAAGTTTTTTGCCGAGCATCGCTGAAACTGCGGGAAGAAACAAAACGAGAGACCATTTTGCAAGCTCCGACGGCTGAAAATTTATCGTCGCCGGCCCGGCAGGGATTCTTATCCATCTTCGGGCGTTATTGACTTCAACCCCCAGCGGCGTAACAAGAACCAGAATCAGCAGTATGATGCTTGCCGCAACCATATAAACCGAAGGGTTCGTCAGCCAGCTTACGAGTTTGTTATCACTCAGGGCAAACGCCCGATAGTCCAGCAGGCTGAATCCGAGCACAATCAAAACCGCTGTTAGAAAAAACGATATCTGGCGAAACTCCGGATACGAGTAAAATCTGGAAAGGTCGTATTCGGCGTCAATTCTTGCGCTTGCGCTGAAAACAAAGACCGCTCCGAGAGCCATCAGCGTAATCGCAAGACAGACCGTCATATTCGCAAGAGTTTTGTTGTCTGGTATTATCTTCATCCCGCACCTATTTGTATTGTGCACAAATCAATAAGAATCGGAGAAATATTATCTATCATAGCGAGTCCCCTTTGAAAAATCACGTTACAAATAGGTGCGGGATTCACAACGGCAGATTATCCCAAAACAGACCAAAGAATCAATCACAAAGTCGCTGACAGCGTTAAGCCAATGATAAATCTGGACTAAACGTCCCGTATTTCATATAATAGGTTAAATGCCTGTTACACCTTATCATTTCGGGCCGGCGGGACTAATCGGGTATATCTTCAGAAAATGGATAGACCTGCCGGTATTCGTGCTCGCAAACGTGATAATCGACGTCGAAGTTCTTCTTAATCGTTTTATGGATTTGGGCAGGCCCATTCACAGGCTCGGCCATACTTTTCTTATCGGCGCTGTCATAGGTGCAGGCTGGGGACTGGCGGCCTATACCGCGATGCCGATTTTTAAATGGTTTATGGAAAAAATTTCAATCCCCTATCGGACAAACGCCTTTAAAATGATTATCTCAGGAATCCTCGGTATCTGGTTCCACGTACTGATTGACGGGATTTACCATTACGATGTAATACCTTTTTGGCCGATGAAGAAGAATCACTTTTGGCGGCTTCTTACAAAAAATCAGGTCGAGTGGATTTGCATCGCCTGCATGGCGATATTAATCGTGCTGTATATATTCTCGCTGAAAAGACAATCCGTCAAAAAAACGATAAAGCCTAATTTGCCGGCTTGATATAGACCTTCATCTGCTTGTCTTTGAAAACGATTTTTTCTGTGCCGTCATAAGCAACCGACCTGATAACGACCGAAGTCGTCTCGTCATCGACAGGGACGGTTATATTGAAATTATACAGTTCCGCTTCGTCTTCTTCCTCTACAAATTTCCATTTTACGATAGCGGCTTTTCCGTCCTGCGATGTACAAACAACCCTGCCGGCAACTTCCGGCTCCGTCTTAAGCTGTTCGGCCACGAACAAAGGCGAGGTACAATCGTCATCGGATTCGCCGCCTTCGTAAACAACACAAACTACGCCTTTAATCTGCGGCATATCATCTAATATCTGCTTTTGAAGTTTTTTATGCAGCGAGAACGTCGTCGCCGAATTGATAAACAGCCAGACCCCTATAACAGTCAGGATAACCGCAAGGCCCACCGCCGATGTTACAATGCCCGTAATCGCAAAGCCTTTGCCTCTTAACATTCCGCCGGACTTGCCTATCTTATTAAGCGCAAGTATTCCAAATATCAGTCCGATTATCCACGTAATCCCGAACACGCCGAACATCGAAAATCCGCTTATGCCGAGTATCATAGACGTTATCGCCATACCGCTGGTCTTTGTCGGCTTGCTGTAAACAAAAACTCCGCCGCAGCTTTGGCAAATCGCCGCGTTTTCAAGATTTTCAGCACCGCATTTTTGACAATACATTTTCCACCTCAATCAAAATATATCACCATCATTTTAATAGAGCGATGAAAGATATTCAACCCCAAATAAAACTATTGTTTCTTTAAAAAGTCTTTAATTTCATTAAGCAGATTGATGGCCTGTATCGGCGTAAGATTATTAACATCAAGGCCTTTAAGCTTTTCGAGAACGTCTTTTTCCTTCTGGTCGAAAAGCGGCACAGCGTCAGGCTCTTTTGTCCTCTGTTTCGTGAGTTTATCGCCTGAAGCCTCTTTTTGGAACGTATTTTCAAGCTCGGCAAGAATCTCATTGCTGCGTTCGAGAATAGACTTGCCAATTCCGGCAAGCTTGGCAACGTGTATGCCGTAGCTTTTGTCCGTCCCGCCAGGAACGATTTTGTGCAGAAATACAACCTCGTCCATCCACTCACGAACGGCGACATTACAGTTTTTGACATTGACCAAAAGCTCGGCAAGAGCGGTAAGTTCGTGATAATGCGTCGCGAACAGCGTCCTGCATTTTATTTCATTGGCGATATGCTCCGTTATCGCCCAGGCAAGAGACAGGCCGTCATAAGTGCTTGTGCCTCTGCCGACCTCGTCGAGAATTACGAGCGATTTTTCAGTAGCGTTATTGACGATGTTTGCCGTCTCGGTCATCTCGACCATAAATGTCGATTGTCCCCTTACAATTTCATCGGAAGCGCCGACCCTCGTAAATATCCTGTCAACTAAACCGAGCGTCGCCTGCTTTGCGGGAATAAAGCTGCCGGTCTGCGCAAGCAGTACAAGAAGCGCAGTCTGTCTTATATAAGTGCTTTTGCCGCTCATATTCGGGCCGGTGATAATTACAACATCGCCGCTGTCGGTACCGAGCTCGACATCGTTAGGCACAAATTCGTTGCCCAGTATTTCAGCAAGAACAGGATGCCTGCCGTCTCGGATTATCAGCTCTGTGCCGTTCGTAAGCTTAGGCCTCGTATAGTGTTGCGACAAAGCAAGATGCGCGAACGCACACAAACAATCGCTCGTTGCGACAATCTCGGCAAGCGACATAATTTCCTTCGTATAAGTGCAACACTGCACGCGAAGCTGCTCGAAAAGTTTTTGCTCAATCGCAAGACTTTTTTCGCCGGCGGTAAGAATTTTCTCCTCATATTTTTTCAATTCATCCGTTATATACCGCTCGGCATTTTTTATCGTCTGCTTGCGGACATAATCGGCAGGCGCTTTGTCGGCATAAGAACGGCTTATCTCAATATAATAGCCAAAGACATTATTAAAGCCGACCTTCAGATTTGATATTCCTGTCCGCTGGATTTCTTTCTGCTGATATTGAGCAAGCCACGTCCGGACGTCTTTCGAGATATTCCGCAGCTCGTCAAGCTCGGCATTGAATCCGGCTTTTATCACTCCGCCGTCACGAAGATGAGCGGGACAATCCGGCTCAATCGCTGATTCGAGAACTTTCGCAAGATGCGGCAGACAATCACAATTTTGCGAAAGTTTTACAAAAGTATCTGCCGTCAAACCCGAAAGCAACTGCTTCAATGGTTCTGCTTTTTTAAGACTTTGGGCAAGAGCGAGTAAATCTCTCGGCCCTGCTCTCAAAGTGCTGACCCTGCCGACGATTCGTTCGAGGTCGGCAAAGTTTTTCAAAATCCCGCGTATCTTTTCAAGGTCGTTTCTCTTTTCGGCCAGTTCCCCGACAGCGTCCTGTCTTAACTCGATTGAGCCTAAATCGCACAAAGGCATACATATCCAATACCGCAGCATCCTGCCGCCCATACCTGTAAGCGTTCTGTCGATTGTATCGATAAGCGAGCCTTTCGGCCCATCCCCGCGAATTGTGGACAAAACCTCAAGACTCCGCAGCGTCGTCTGGTCAATCTGAAGGAATTTTTTATGCTCGACTAATTTAATACTCGATATATGCCCCAGCGCGGTCTTTTGCGTTTCTTTTAGATACTCAATTACCGCCCCCGCCGGACTGATTACGCCGCTATTGTCCTTTATCCCGAACCCTTCGAGCGTCTTTGTGCCGAAATGTTCGAGCAGTCTTTTGTAAGCATCGTAAGGCTCGAAATACCACCCCGGCCTGTAAGTTATCGCCGTATTGGCCGAGCGTTCGATTTGCGATGCGAGTTTTTTAATCTCTTCGCTGAAAAGCTCACCCCGCGCATCGGGCAAAATACACTCCGCAGGCGCAATCCGCAAAATCTCATCGACCACGGAATTTTCAGTAACAGTACGTGCGAAAAAATGACCCGTCGAAACATCCACCCAGCTCAGCGCAGCGTTTTTGGAATTAAGACTGACGGCACAAAGAAAATTGTCCTGCTTTTCATCGAGCAAAATATCGTCGGTAAGAGTACCCGGCGTAACAATCCGAGTTACATCGCGTTTGACGACGCCTTTGGCGAGCCTGGCGTCTTCAATCTGTTCGCAGACAGCGACCTTGTAGCCTGCCTTTATCATTTTCTTTAAGTAGCCGTCTATCGCGTGGAAAGGAACGCCTGCAAGAGGAACTGGATTTTCGCCTTTGCTTCTGCTGGTAAGAGTCAATCCGCAAACCTGTGAACAGATTTGAGCGTCCTTGTAAAATGTCTCGTAAAAATCCCCCATCCGGAAAAACAATATGCAGTCCGGGTATTTCTTCTTGAAGCTGTCATACTGCTTCATCGCCGGGGTTAATTTGTCCTTCTCTGAAACCATACTTTATCAGAATAATTTTTGTTGTTGAGTTTTTTCTTTAGATTGTCTTAATATATATTGTACAAGTAAGGGCACGGCGAAAGAATACTTGCCGTACCTGTTCTTATAAACAAGACCCGAATTTGTCAATGATACCAACATTTGACTAACATGACTTGCACTAAATGGTTTTTCTGATTTTTTAGCCTCTTCGACCACATCCTGCACTGTAAATTCATCATCTGCATTAGGCAATCCGGCAATTATCGTAAGTAAATCACGTTGTCTATCGGTTGCCCTTGCCCATCTGCCGGCAAAAAAATCATTATCAAGCTTTCGTGTTATTTCATCAAGAGGTGCTCTTAAATTCTGCCCGCCTGTATGCTGCTGTACAAAAATATCATAAACTTCCTTGCAGATAAATTGTATAAAATATGGATAACCCCCTGATATGTCTATTATAAGCTTGATTGATTCTTCCAAAAGTTTCACGGTACAGTTCTCGTCTTGGATAGGCTTGACAATAGCGTCTCTGCTGTCCTGTTCATTCAATCTATCGAGAAAAACTACTCTAAACATTCTTTCTGAAAATGTCCGTGCTTCAACCAATTTTGGAAATAATGTCGGCAATCCGACCATCACCAGCATAAAAGGAATTTCTTTTTTCTGTAACGACTGGAACACATCCAGCAAAAGCGAAAGAGGATATTGCTCTTTTTCTGTGTGGTCGGCCATTGTTTGCGCTTCGTCGTAAGCAAATATCAGCCCTCTGATATTTTGATGCTTTAGACAATCCCATACAAATTCAAGAACACCTTTCAGCTTATCAGAGATAAGACCCGGAATATCCTTAAAAAGGTTTACCAAAATCTCGTAATTAAGAGTTGTATCAATAAGAGTTTCATCTCTCTTGAATCCAAAGGTACGAACTATTTGTCTGTCAAATACAATGTTTGATGTAACTACCGACAGGTCTGTAATCAAACGCAAAGCCACCGTTTCTTCGCTAATACTTGTCGATTCGGATAAATCTGTGCCGGCCCAGAGCCATCCGGCCTTCACCGCTATTGGTTTGAAAGTATCTAACAAAACTGTTTTCCCAACTCCGCGCAAACCAGTTAACACAAGATTTTTTATCACAACAGTTTGCTCAAGAAGCCTTTGAAATTCCTGTGTTTCCTTAATTCTGCCTGCCAAATGCGGCGGCATATGCCCTGCTCCCGGTCTGAATGGATTTGTAAATAATGGTTTCTCCATATTTAGCTCCTATTACCCTATGGACTAAATTTAGTTACAAGTCTAAATTTAGCCAATAATCTAAAATTGTCAAGTTAAATTATAAATTTTTATAAGTTATTATAAAACAACATGTTAAGGTGTAATAATCGAGCCTTTTAACAACTCCGTAATCAGTTCTTTAATCTGCTGTTTTGTCCCGGCACCGGTGGCCTGTTTTAATATTCCCTTCTGCCTGGCCGTAAAACATACCGTCTTTTTCATATCGAAATACGAAACCCCCAAAGTTTTCTCGACAGCCGTTATAAGTTTGCCGAACCCCTCGCCTGTCTTTGCGCTGATACACAACCCGTCAGTCGGCAAATCCCTTGTCAGGTCGCATTTATTAAAAACAACAAGTTTGTTTGACGGCACAACAGAGCCCAAGCGGCAGCGCAGGGAGTCTGAATCCGCAACAAACAAAACCAAATCGCAATTTTTAATCAGTTCAATCACCTGTCCTTGCGAGGCGGCATCGATTGTGTTTTGTCCGCTCAGAACATGGTCAAGTCCTGCAGTGTCAAAAAACTCCGCCATAATTCTTTTTAATCTGACCTTTGCGCTGAGCCAGTCGCGTGTCGTACCGGCAATGTCTGTTACGATTGCTTTTTCTTTGCCGCAGAGCCTGTTAAATAATGTACTCTTGCCGCTGTTGGGCGGCCCGGCAATGACAATCTTTACATTCCTGATAAATAAATCCGCTATTTTACTGTCGCTCAAAACCTGATTTGCTCCCTCTTTAATATCGTCAAGTTCGAGCGTGTCTAAATTTTCGAGCCACCAGTTGGCCGCCTGCAAAAGCCCCATTTTGGTCTGATGCTGTATTATCTTTGCTCCGTAAATCGTCGCCGACCGCGATTGAGCGATTTGCGCCTCAACCGCTATCGTATTATCGCTGTATTTCTGCTCGCCCATATACGCCAAAATTTCTCTCGCTTCCGTAACCCTCGCATTGTGCTTTTTCAGCAGTTCTAAAATATTCTCGACAATAATCGGATTGCCGTGACAGTTTATACTGAAAAAATCCTCCGCTTCACAGCCGATTACAACCTCATCGACAACCTTTTCGCCGTCAACTATATTCCCATACAGAACCGAACCCGTCGCAAAATCAAAATGCTTGCCTTTGAAAATTTTCTTTAAAATATCCTCTGCGCCGGCCCCGGCAAGCTGAATGCTCGATATCGCCGCAGCACCTTTTGCCGTCATCAGCGCCGCAACGCAGTTATGATTTTTCGCCGACATATTTCTTATACGCAAGCATAATTCCCTTGACTACAAGGCCGTCCACAAACGAATCGGCAAAATCGCAGCCGCTTTTGATAATTTCCATATTCCCGCCGGTAATAACCGTTTGCGGCCATTTGCCAAGCTGCTCCGAATAAACCCTCGTAATAGTTTCAAGTGCGCCAATGGCAGAATAATAAAGTCCGTTGTTTATCGCCTCAGCCGTATTTCTTCCGAACGGCTTTTCAGGAATTTTAATTTTGCCGATTTTCGGCAGTGCAGCAGTATATTTATTCAGGGCTTCCGCCGACATTTCGAAGCCCGGCAGAATCGTCCCGCCGAGGAACACTCCCTTTTCATCGACAACGTCGATTGTTACCGCTGTTCCGAAATCCGCGACAATAACCGCATCCTCTACAACGCTGTACGCCGCGAAAGCGGCCAAAATTCTGTCAACTCCGACCTGCCTCGGCTCATCGACATCAAGCCCCATCGGCAGAGGAACATCTTTGCCGCTCCCAACCTCAAGAACCTTTTCGCCCAACTGTTCCTGCACGATTTTTTTGACCATATCGGTCCATTTCGGATTTGTGCTCGCGGCAACAATTACGCCGTCGCGTATAATCTTATCCTTGCTTGCTTTGGAAGCCGGAATCCTGTCCCAGTAGTTTTTCAAAACCTCGGCGAGGGCCTGCAGATTATCTCCGCCGGTTTTCCCCATACCGGCCTGAGTATCGTCCAAAAACAGCCCCGCCGTTATATTCGTATTGCCTATGTCAATCGCTATTAGATTCATCCCGTTAGACCCCACCTCAACAATATCTTCCCATAGGTTTCGGTATGGGAAACGGTAATGTCAAGTATCATTACTCATTTTTTGTGTTTTGTCCTTCAATACAAATAACCGTCAAAATAATACCGCAACACGCAATTTTACCGATGCCAGCCGCAATCGTATGCCGTTTTGTGCTTCCGCACTTTTGTCCACATCCTTTACAATTTAACAGCCCGCACCCTCTAAACAACCGAAGGCAGTTGTAATTAACCCATTACAACTGCCTTACTTATGTCAATAGCGGGGGCAGGATTCGAACCTACGACCTCCGGGTTATGAGCCCGACGAGCTACCAGACTGCTCTACCCCGCGATCAATCTCAACTTATAAACTTACCAGACTTTAAAAGATAAATCAATTATAGTTTGGCACGAATTTTCTCGGCAAGTGCTTCGGCCTTGCCCTGCGGATATTTAAACGACGGCCAATGGCTAAAAACGCCATCGCCGGTTTTTCTCGGTATTATATGAAAATGCAGATGCTCGACAAGCTGTCCTGCCGCTATGCCGTTATTGCACAAAACATTATATCCGTCCGCGCCTAAAGCGGCAAAAACCGCTCCGGCAATCTTCGGCAAAACTGATACGACAGCCGTCAGAACATCTGGCGGACATTCGTGTACTTTCGTATAATGCTGTTTCGGTATTACGAGGGTATGACCGTCGCTGACAGGGGCGATATCGAGAAACGCAAAGACCTTTTCATCCTCGTAAATCTTGGCAGAAGGTATTTGGCCGGAAGCGATTTTGCAGAATATACAGTTATCAGCCAATTATCAGCCTCCTGAATCCGATTTAATTTGTTTTTCTACTCTTCGGCTTCCTGTTTTTTATCCGCTTTCTTTTTGGAAGCTTTCTTCTTGCCGCCTTTTTTCGGCGTTTCAGCCTGTTTTTCCTGACCTACGAGCTGCAGAAGAACGAGCGGACTGTTATCGCCCAAACGGGTCTTTGCCAGTCTAATAATTCTCGTATATCCGCCTGCTCTGTCAAGGTATCTTGGGCCGATTTCGCTGAACAATTTACCGATAACGGTGCCCTTCTTTTCTACTTTGCCGTCAACTTCTTCGACAATATTACGATTGCCGAGCAGCGCTATCGCCCGGCGTCTCGACGCCAGGTCGCCTTTCTTGGCAAGCGTTATAAGCTTTTCAGCGAAGCTCTTTACGTGCTTTGCTTTCGGCATTGTTGTGCTTATTGTTTCATGCTCAAAAAGTGACGCCGCCAGATTTCTCCGCAGCGCGACCCTGTGTGCACTTGTTCTATTAAGCTGTCCACCTGCAATTCTATGACGCATATCTGTTCATACCTCAAAAACTAAAAATTTTAATCAATATCGGTCATTCCGAGCGACAATCCGATATCGGAAAGTTTGCGAACGATTTCACGAAGGCTCGTCTTGCCGAAGCTGCGAAGCTTAAGCAGTTCCGCCTCCGTCATTCTGACCAGCTGTCCTACCGTTTCTATATGACTTGACTCAAGACAGTTGCTCGCACGAACGCTCAGGTCAAGTTCCTGTATAGGCATATTCAGCTTTTCAGTAAGCTGGCCATCGATTTTCTTTTCTTCTTCTATTTCACTGCTCTGTGCTTCTTCTACCGTTTCGGTTCCGATCTCAAAATACTGTACAAACGGATTTATGTGCTTGCGAAGTATTTTGCCCGCTTCCACGAGAGCCATCTCAGGCATAACCGAGCCGTCAGTCCATATTTCAAGAATCAGCCGGTCGTAATTGGTCTTTTGTCCCACGCGGGTATCTTCGGTTTTATATCGCACCCTGACGATGGGCGAATAAACCGCATCGACTTCGACTCTGCCAGCTTCCTGTTCAAACCTGTCCATTCCAGCAAGTCTCTCGGAAGCGGGCGAATAACCGCGGCCGGTTTCTATCGTCATTTCCATCGAGAATTTTACATTCTCGGTCAGCGTTGCGATTACGTGGTTCTTGTTAATTATCTCGACAGTCGGGTCGCATTGAATCTGCCCGGCAGTTACAACGCCGGCTTTATCAGCCGTCAATTTTACAGCCTTCGGCTCGGAGCTGGTCTTATTGATAATAATATTTTTAATATTAAGGACGATTTCCGTTACATCTTCCTTAACGCCCCGCAGCGAAGCGAACTCATGGTCGGCACCTGCGATTTTTATACTGGTTACCGCCGCTCCTTCGAGCGAAGACAGCAGTACGCGTCTGAGGCTGTTGCCTATCGTTGTGCCGAATCCGTGCTCAAAAGGCTCAATGCGGAAAAATCCGTAATTGCTCGTTGAAATATGTTTGTCCATTTCAACGCGTGTCGGAAGTTCCATTCCTCTCCAGGTTATTCTCATTTTTCGGCCTCCATTAAAATTGGCAGATGTTCTCAGCGTTCTTGACAGGGGCCTGTGCTTGAAAAAACGCTATCTGTAACCTGCCCGGTTATATTCAGTTTTATCGAAACAAAAATTATCTTGAACAGAACTCTATCACAAGCTGCTCTTCTATCGGGAGCTGTATATCCTGCCTTGAAGGCATCGCAACAACGGTAGCCGAAGGCTCTTTAATGTCGAGCTGCAGCCAGCCCTGTGCGGAATAGTTCGGATTCACATCTAATTGCGTTCTTATTCTTTTTTTGCTCTTTTCCGAAGTCTTGACAGTTATCTTATCGCCTATACTCACGGAGAAATCGGCAATATCTACTTTTCTGCCATTAACGCGAATGTGCCCGTGAGCGATTAACTGTCTTGCGGATTTTCTCGAAGCCGCAAAATTCAACTTATAAACAACGTTATCGAGCCGTCTTTCGAGCAGACCGAGCAAAATCTCTCCGGTATTGCCTATAGTATGTTCAGCTTTTTCGACATACCGCATAAACTGCGTTTCGCCGAGTCCGTAATAACGTTTAACTTTCTGCTTTTCGCGGAGACGAACGCCGTAATCGCTTCCTCTGCCGCGGCGCCAGCCGTGCATACCGGGAGCGACATTTTTCTGACGCTTCTCAATCGGACATTTGCCCGTTTCGCAGCGAATACCCTTAAGCATCAGTTTCATACCTTCGCGACGGCACAACTTACAGGATGAATCAAGATTACGACCCATATTTCTATCTGCTCCAAAATTTATTAAGCATTAAACTCTTCTTCTTTTCGGCGGACGACAGCCGTTATGAGGTATAGGCGTAATATCTTCAATCGACGATATTCTCAGTCCTGCCGCCTGCAGCGCCGATATCGCCGATTCCCGACCGGAACCGGGGCCCTTAACTCTCACTTCAACTTCACGAACGCCGGAACGTTTGGCCGCGTTCGCACATTTTTCCGCCGCCCTTTGAGCGGCGAAAGGCGTGCTCTTGCGCGAACCTTTAAAACCTACCGTACCTGCCGAATCTCGACATATCGTATCGCCTTCGGTGTCGGTTATGGTTATCATCGTGTTGTTAAAGGTCGATCTGATATGAACAATCGCCCTTGAAACGTTCTTTCTTATTTTTCCCTTAGCCATTTAGTATAACTACCTCAAATATTAGGAACGTATTTCTTTTACGCCTTTCTTGCCGGCAACTGTCTTTCTCTTGCCTTTTCTCGTACGGGCGTTGCTCTGCGTCTGCTGCCCTCTTACCGGCAGTCCTTTACGATGCCTCATACCGCGATAACAGCCTATATCCTTGAGCCTTGCAATATCCTGAGAAACCTGCCTTCTAAGCTGGCCCTCGACAGGATAGTCACGGTCGATTATTTGCGCGATTTTACTGACTTCATCTTCGGTTAGCTTGTTCGCACGAACATCGGGCTTTACTCCGACTTCGTTTAGTATTTTCTTTGCTGTGTACTGCCCGATACCATGAATATAAGTCAGCGAAATTGCTATTATTTTGTCATTCGGTATATCAACACCAACTATACGAGGCATATTTATTCTCCGGTAAAAATCAGCCTTGTCTCTGTTTATGGCGAGGGTCTGCCGAGCAAATCACCCGTACGACGCCCTTGCGACGGATAAGTTTACAATTTTCACATATTCTTTTTACTGAACTTCTTACTTTCATAAATCACCTTGTCCTGTTAATGCCGAAAGATTATCCTTCCTTTCGTCAAATCGTAAGGCGACATCTCGACCGTAACCGTATCGCCTGCAAGTATCCTTATAAAATGCATCCGCATCTTGCCGGACACATGCGCCATAATCGCATGTCCGTTCTGCAGTTCGACTCTGAACATCGCATTCGGCAGGGCTTCAAGAATTTTGCCCTCGACTATTATCGCATCCTTTTTTGCCATAATAAAAATTTCAAATCATTTCCGTCAGCACTTCACAGCCGGTTTTCGTTATCGCTATCGTATGCTCAAAATGAGCCGACGGTTTGCCGTCCTTCGTGGCAACCGTCCAGCCGTCTTTTAACGTTGCCGTCTCGCTTGTGCCCATATTTACCATAGGCTCGACGGCAAGTATCATTCCTTCCTGCAGCAGAATATCGTCATGCAAAAGCTCCCGGCTGACATAATTCGGCACTTTCGGGTCTTCATGCATCTGGGTGCCTATCCCGTGTCCGACAAAATCGATAACAACCGAAAAACCCGCCGATTCCGCGACCTTCTGCATCAGTCCGGCTATTCGGCTCCATTTTTCACCTGCCCTGCTGTGCTTTATCGCCGTATCGAGCATTCCTTTAGTCGCATCCATTAACCGCTGTTTCCGCTCGTCGATATTTCCTATCGCAAGCGTTACGGCTGCATCGCCGCAATAGCCCGACAGCTTGACGCCGAAATCGATACTGAGAATATCGCCCTGCTTCAGTATCACTTTGTCCGACGGTATGCCGTGCACCACCTGTTCGTTAAGCGAAGTACATACCGCCGCCGGAAAGGCCTGATAGCCGTACGGGTTTTTAACACCCTTAAAAAGTGCTATCGCACCGGCCCGTTTTGTCATCTCTTCGGCTATGCGATTCAGCTCGGCAGTGCTTATTCCTGCTGTCGCGGACTCTTTCAATTTTAAAAGAACATCGGCAACAACCGCGCCGGCCTTTTTTATCAGCTCAATTTCTCTGCGACTTCTTAACGTTATCGCCATTTTCTTTTATCAAACCGCCGCAAGACTGTCGAGTTTATCAATCACCAGCGATGTTACTTCGTCAACAGACTTCTCGGCGTCAATATCCAAAATCTTCCGGCCGTTATCAGCGTAATAACCTACCACCGCAGCGGTCTGCTGATGATAAGTCGCGAGTCTTTGCTTTACGACCTCCGGCTTGTCGTCTGTCCGCTGAACAAGCTTGCCGCCGCATTTGTCGCAAACGCCTTCGACTTTGGACTTTAAAGTATCTATATGATAAACAGCGCCGCAGGCCGGACAACTCCGCCTGCCGGTTAATCTATTTTCTATTACACCGTCATCTATAACAAGATTGACGACGGCATCGATTTTCTGTCCTTTTCGCGACAGTTCCTTGTCAAGCTCTGCCGCCTGCACAACTGTGCGGGGGAAACCGTCCAGCACACAATTGCCGCCGGCTGACTCTATCGCGCCGGCCATCATTTCTATTATCAACTGGTCGGGCACAAGTTTGCCCGCATCCATAAACTCCGCGGCCTTTTTGCCAAGCTCCGTCCCGTTGGCACGATGACCTCTCAAAATATCGCCGCTGGACAAATGAACCAGCTTATATTTTTCTACAATCCGCTTGCACTGCGTGCCTTTACCGGCTCCCGGCGGACCAAGCAGTACGATTACCATCCGCGGGCTCCCTTTATTCTGCTCGAGCTGAAGCCTTCGTAATTTCGCATTATCAGGTTCGCTTCGACTCTCTGCACCAAATCCAGCGATACGCTCACAACAATCAGCAAGCCTGTCCCGCCGAAGAAAGATGCAACCTGCCAGTCAATATCCAGTCCCGGCAACTGGGCAATAACGGTCGGCACAACCGCTATAATCGCCAGAAATGCCGCTCCGTAAAATGTAATTCTCGCCATTACCGTTTCGAGATACTCTGCCGTTCTGTGTCCGGGACGAAGACCCGGTATAAAACTGCCGGAATTACGGAGGTTCTTGGCCATTTCCTTAGGCTGGAACTGAACCGTCGTCCAGAAATACGAAAACAGAATTATCAGCACAATATACAAAACGTTATATATGTATGCTCCGGGATGAAGAGACATAGCTATATTTCCCAATACCGCCGAATTGGCGAACTTCGGAACACTCAAAAGCTGGCCGAAAAGTATCGGCGGAAACTGCATTAAGCTCGAAGCGAAAATTATCGGCATAACGCCGCCGTGATTTATTCTCAGCGGCAGATAATGTCTTTGTCCGCCGTACATCCGCATTCCGCGCATCTGCTTGGCCTGCTGAACGGGTATCCGCCTTTGACCCTGCGTTATCAGGATTGCTCCTGCAACGACAAATACGAAAGCCACTATCAGGAACATTATCTTTCCGGGGCCATAAGTTCCTGCCGCTGTTCCGGCTCCTACGGTGAAAGATGTACTCTGCCATACTCTCGCTATTGTTCCGGGCATACTCGAAACGATACCTGCCATAATCAAAAGGCTTATGCCGTTTCCGATGCCGTATTCGTCAATCTGTTCGCCGAGCCACATAAGAAATATCGTTCCGGCGGTCATACCGATAACGCCGAAGATTACCGTTGCCCCCTCAAGTCCGGGATACGCGTAAGGCCGCATCAATTTTACGAACATCATCGACTGAACCAGACATATCGGCACGGTTAAATACCGCGTATATTCCTGTATCTTTTTATAACCCGTCTGACCTTCTTCCTTGAGCTTTTTAAGGGCAGGCATAACTTCGCCCAGCAGCATTAGTATAATTGAACTGGTTATATAAGGCATAATACCCAGTCCGAACAGACTGCTTCTTTTGAACTCGCCGCCGCTGAGCATTTGCAGATGTTCCAGCGCCCTGCTGACGGGACTGTCATGGTCCTGCCTTTGCGCGGCGCCTGTCATTCTCTGCACGTCTATGCCCGGCACCGAAATATGAAACCCAACGCGGTAAATTATCAGCAGCGCTATCGTAAACAGCACCTTGTTCCGCAAATCGGGAATCTTAAATATACTTGCCGCCGCATTAAACATTTGTCTTCCCTGTCAATTTCTTACGCCACAATTTTGGCTTCTCCGCCGCAGCTCAATATCTTGTCGTGCGCGGACTTGCTGTATTTATGAGCGCTTACCTGTAATTTTTTGGTAAGCTCACCGTCTCCGAGGACTTTAATCCTGCTCCTGACGCTGTTTACAAGTCCCGCCTCGAAAAGCGCCTTGATATCTATTACAGCGCCGTTATCGAATTTGTCGAGCTGCGACACATTAACTATTTCATATCTGCAGGCAAAGTTATAATTGCTGAACCCGCGTTTCGGAAGCCTTCTGAACAGAGGCATTGAGCCGCCTTCATAGCCCAGCTTTCCGCCGGCGCCTGCTCTGCTTAGACTTCCCTTATGGCCTCTGCCGCTGGTCTTGCCGTGACCTGAGCCGATGCCTCTCGCGATTCTTTTGCGTTTTTTATGTCCGCCTGCTATTGAAGTTATTTCATGACTTAGCATAACTTCATCACCACCTTTTCACCGGTTCTACAGCAACGCCGCGAATCTGTCCTATCGACTGCGGGTCGCGAAGTTTTAATAAACCGTCCATTGTAGCTTTAACAACATTTTTCGTAGTCGTACTGCCGTAAACTTTCGTCAGTACATCGTGAATCCCGACAAGTTCCAGCACCGCTCTTGCGCTTGAACCGGCGATAACGCCTGTTCCCGGACTTGCCGGTATTAACATTATCTTTGTTGCGCCGAATTTGCCTATGCTCTGATGCGGTATGGTCTGGCCGTTCAGCGATACCTGACATACGCTTTTTCGGGCGTCTTTTATCGCCTTGTTCACAGCCATAGGCACTTCTTTGGCCTTGCCGTATCCGATACCGACTCTGCCGCCGCGGTCGCCGACTGCAACCATAGCCGCAAAGCTGAATCGTCTTCCGCCTTTGACAACCTTGGCGCAACGGAAAACTTTTATTACAGCCTCTTCAAGAGGACTGTCCTGACCGCTCATTATTCTTGACTCTTCTGCCAATTCGTTCTCTCCAAATTATGCTCGTTAAAAAACAAGCCCTGCTTCTCTGGCCGCTTCGGCGAGAGCCTTGACTCTGCCGTGATAACGATACCGATTTCTGTCGAATTTTACGCATTTGATTCCGACCTGCATCGCCTGCTTGGCGATTTCGGCCCCGACAACTTTAGCCGCCGCAATATTTCCCGTCTTTTTCAGACCGGCCGGTACAGAACCGCTTCTCGTACCCGCAGAGGCAAGCGTTACAGCCGCCACATCGTCTATTATCTGGGCGTAAATATGCTTATTCGAGCGAAATACGCTCAAACGGGGTCTGTCCTGCGTGCCGAGCACTTTCTTGCGAACCCGAAGTTTCCTTCTAATTCTTGCTTTTTTTATTCTGTCAATCTGCATAAGTATTTCTCTAAAAAACCGGAACCGGACTATTATGCCGCACCGCTGGCGAAAGCCTTGCCCGCTTTTCTGCGGACATGCTCGTCGGCGTAACGTATGCCTTTGCCCTGATAGGGTTCGGGCGGTTTTACTTTTCTAACCTCGGCTGCGAACTGTCCGAGTTCCTGCCTGTCATAGCCGGTAACTGTAAATTTCGCCGGCGTATCGTTACCCTTTGTCGCAGGCACTTCTATCAATACCTTAACGCTTTTGGGTATCTTTATCTCGGCAGGACGCGCATAGCCGACCGTTAGAACCAGTTTGCCGCTTTGTTCCTTGACGTTATAGCCTGTTCCGTATATTTCCAATTTCCTTTCAAATCCCTTGCTGACGCCTTTTACCATATTGTTCAGCAGAGCTCTGGTCGTGCCGTACATCGCTCTTTCGTTTCGGCTGTCAGGCTTGGAATTTTCCACTATAATCGTTTTACCGCTGTCATCTAACTTCACATTAATTGCCGGATGGCGCTGAAGTTCGAGATTGCCTTTGGGCCCGCTGACTTTAACGGTTTGTCCGGCAAATTCGACTTTTACTCCGGATGGTATAATAACTGGTTTTTTACCTATTCTGCTCATTAACTCACCGTACAAAGTATTTCGCCGCTGACGTTTTCCTTACGGCATTGGCTATCAGTCATAATTCCCTTGTTTGTCGATATAATCGCTACGCCCATACCATTCATAATATAAGGCAGTTCATCTACGGGACTGTAAACTCTTCTGCCTGTCTTGCTTATTCTCTTGATTTCGGTTATTGCAGGCGCCCCGTCCATAGCGTATTTAAGCTCTACCCGCAGAACACCTTGTTTGCAGGCATCGTCAATTCTGTCAAAGCCGGCTATATAGCCTTCCTGCTTCAATACCTGGGCGACGCCCTCACATATTTTTGACGCTTTAATTGTAACCCGGCTCTGGCCGGCCTTGGCGGCGTTTCTTATTCTCGTAAGCATATCAGCTATCGGATCGCTGTGCATTTGACAAATCCTATATCAAACCTGAATTTCGTTTATTAACCTTTTCATTTATTTACCAGCTTGCTTTCTTAAGGCCCGGTATTTTGCCTTCGAGGGCAAGTTTCCTGAGACATAATCTGCAAATCTTGAATTTTCTGTAAACCGCTCTGGCTCTGCCGCAAAGCTGGCAGCGGGTATAAGCCCTTGTCTTAAACTTGGGCTTCTTATTGCTTTTATTTACAAGAGCTTTTGTTGACATCAATTACTCCCTGAATGGCATTCCAAACAGTTTCAGCATTTCTTTCGCTTCGTCGTTTGTTTTGGCCGTTGTTACAAACGTAATATCCATTCCCTGAACGTTTTCCATCTTCGCCGAGTCAATTTCGGGAAATACGGTCTGTTCGCTCATACCCATCGAATAATTGCCGCGACCGTCAAAACTATTCGGATTCAGTCCGCGAAAGTCCTTTACTCTCGGTATCGCGAGATTAATCAGTCTGTCCATAAATTCGTACATCCGCAGTCCGCGAAGCGTAACTTTCAATCCTGTCTGTTCGCCCTGCCTTACCTTGAAGTTCGAGACGCTCTTTTTGGCTTTGCAAATCAGCGGCTTTTGGCCGGCAATCAGCGTCAAATCCTGCAAAGCGGTTTCGAGAAACTTCTTATCCTGCGTCGCCTTGCCGATGCCCATCGCGATAACGACTTTCTGCATCCTCGGCACAGCCATAGGACTCTTATAGCTATACTTTTCCCGCAGTGCCGGAACTACTTTCGATTTATATAAATCTCTTAACCTTGCCATATTATTTCCTAAGCTGCCGTTCAGGCCTTTCTTAAAATACCAATTTCAGCGCCGTCAACGGCAACTCTTTTTTTGACGCCCTTTTTGTCGGTTGTAAACCTTACTCTCGTGCCGCCCGAAGTTTTCGGATTCAGCGGAAGAATATTGCTTATATGTACAGACTGTTCAATCTGAATCCTGCCGCCCTGCGGATATTTCTGCGACGGCTTTACATGTTTATACCGCCTGTTAACGCCTTCCACGATTACCCTGTTCTTCGAAAGCATAACTCTCATAACCTTGCCGGTCGTTCCCTTATGGGCTCCTGCAATAACTTCAACCATATCGCCTTTTTTAATATGTTTCGCCATTTAGACAACCTCGCTCGCCAGAGAAACAATCTTCATAAAATTCTTTTCTCTCAATTCTCTTGCTACGGCGCCGAATATTCTTGTCCCTATCGGATTGCCGTCGGCATCTATAATCACCGCCGCATTGCTGTCGAATCTCACATAACTGCCGTCGGGCCTGCGAATAGGTCTTTTCGTGCGGATTATCACGCACCTGTGAACTTTTTTCCTGTCAAGCTGACAGGTAGGAAGAGACTTCTTTATTGCTATACAGATAATATCTCCTATCGCTGCTGCAGGGCGTCTGTATTTACCGGTACCGGCAGCGCTTCGGCCGAGCACATTTACGCACTGGGCACGTTTGGCGCCGGAATTATCGGCAATATCAATCATTGTTCTCTGTTGTATCAACGCTCTATCCTTTAATACTCAAAAATTTAAGCTTTCTCTTGTGCCTTCTGCACTATCTGAACCAGACGCCAGCTTTTGGTCTTGCTTATCGGTCTGCACTCGGTAACTTCAACAACATCGCCGATGCCTGCTATATTCTTTTCATCGTGAACGCCGAGCTTGGTGCTTCTGCGGACAAACTTGCCGTAAACAGGATGTTTTATCCTGTACTTCATTTCTATCCTGATGCTCTTGTCGCCGCTGCGGCTGATTACTACGCCGCGAACCGTTCTTCTTGGTTTTCTTTGGCCTTCCATTTATATCAGCCCTTCACTTTATCCGCCTTCGGCGGACGGCTTTGATTAATAATCGTCTTGAACCGGGCAATATCACGCTTCATATTTTTCAATAACTGTGTATTTTCGAGCTTTTCGGTTTCAGCCCTTGTCCGGAGATTGAACAGAGCCTTTTCGAGCTTTTCCAGCTCTATCTGTCTTTCATCCGGTCTCATTTCGCGTATCTCGGACACCTTCATCATTACACCTTAAGCTGAACGTCTTCTGGTAACTAATCTGCACTTAATCGGCATTTTATGCGCTACTCTTGCCAAAGCACGTTTCGCAACATCTTCGCTGATACCGCCGATTTCGAACATAATAGTGCCCGGCTTTACGCAGGCAACCCACTGTTCTACTTCCGCTTTGCCTTTTCCCATTCTCGTTTCGAGCGGCTTTTTGGTTATCGACTTACTCGGAAATATCCTGATATAAACCTTGCCGGCTCTGTGTATAAAGTGCGTCGCGGCAATTCTGCCCGCCTCTATTTGTCTGCCGGTTATCCAGCTCGTCTCCAAAGCCTGCAGTCCGTATTCGCCGAAAGCTACATAATTCTGCCTCGTAGCGTTGCCTTTCATTTTGCCGCGCTGGCTTTTACGGTATTTAACTCTTTTCGGCATTAGTGCCATTTATATTTCCTTACTCTATATCTTATTACTCTTTAGTTTTTTTCTCGGTCTTCGCCGCAGAACTGTTTTCAGGCGCCTGCTGCGGTTTCGATTCAGCCGCTGCTCGGCTTGACGGAGCAGCTTCGGCCCTCGGCGTCTTTCTCGCCGACCGCGGCCGGCGAAGAGTCTTTTTAACGCTCATATTAGGCTCTAACTTGGTGCCGTATTTACCCTTATAAATCCATACCTTAATCCCGATAATTCCATAAGTCGTTCTCGCATCGACCGCCGCGTAATCAACGTCGGCATCTATCGTATGCAGCGGAATACTGCCTTCCATTTGCGTTTCCTTACGAGCCATTTCTGCCCCGCCTAATCTGCCAGAACAGATAACTTTCACTCCCTTGGCGCCGGCCTGCATAGCAAGTTCGCACTGCTGTTTCATCGCCCTGCGGAAAGCAACTCTCTTTTTCATCTGTTCCGCTATCGCTTCGCCCGCAAGTCTCGCGTCAAGTGCGGGTTCTTTTATCTCTATAACATTAATCGCGACCTGCCTGTTAATCAGCGTCTCAAGGTCCTGACGCAGCTTGTCAACTTCCGCCCCGCGCGGCCCAATTACCATTCCCGGCCGGGCCGTATGAAGCGTAACTTTCACTTCGTTACGGGTCCTTGCAATTTCCACTTTCGACACCGCTGCGAAAGGCGGCTGCTTATTGAACTTATCGTCAATATATTTGCGAACCCGCTGGTCTTCGACGAGCATCTGACCGTAGCTGGCCTTAGGCGCAAACCACGTGCTCTGCCACGGCAGTCTTATGCCCGTCCTAAAACCTATCGGCTGTACCTTTTGACCCATATTTTTTCCCTAAACTTAAAACTTAAAATTTAAAGCCCAAAATTAAAATCTAAATCTCAGCGGCCGAAGGCCGTTCCGCAATTTTAAATTTTCAATTTTAACTTTTAATTTATTTTATTTATATCTCAGTCACCGTTATATGTATATGGCTTGCCATTTTCCTGATTCGATGCGCCCGGCCTCTGTCCTTGGCTATCCATCTCTTGGTGCCGACTCGCACTCCGGCTCCATCTACACGGGCCTGACTTACATACAGATTTTCAACATCTGCCGAATCTTCATCGGCGCTGGCAACTGCGCTTTTCAATGCCTTTTCAATCATAGATGCCGCTCTTTTATGCGTAAATTTAAGCAGGTCGAGCGCTTCCTGAGCTTCTCTGCCAGCTATCAGTTTCGTAACAAGACCGGCTTTTCTCGGCGAGGTCGGAGCGTATTTTACTAATGAATGCCATTCGGATATTTTCACTGTTTCGACGCCCAGTGCACCGGCCAGCGCTTCTACATCCGCTTTTCTCGGAATTGGCCTAACCAGTCCCTTGCGCCAGTTCTTCAGTGCGATTACCGCCTGTTTTTTGTCCATCCCCGGCCGAACCATCTTCTCAGCCAGTTCCGCTGCGCCTATGCCTGTCTTTTTAATAATATTATCAAGTTTTTTTGCACTTAACATCGCTTCACCTTATTATGCAGCAGGTCCGGCAGCAGCACTCTTTGCACCGGAATGACCTTTGAATACACGGGTCATCGAAAATTCGCCCAGTTTATGTCCTACCATTTCTTCTGTAACAAAAACTTTATGAAACATCTTGCCGTTATGAACAAGAAAAGTCATCCCGACAAACTCCGGAACGATGGTACTTCGCCGAGACCACGTCTTAATAGGCTCTTTGCTGCCCATCTGGTTCAGTTTTAAAACCTTCTGTACAAGCTTCGGCTCTACATACGGTCCTTTTTTAAGCGAACGTCCCATTATTGCCTCAAATCACTTTCGTTTCTTTACAATACTAACTGCTCGCCGCGGTTAGTTTTTCTTCTGCGTATTATTCTCTTGCCGCTCGTCTTGCGAGGATTTCTCGTCTTGCCGCCTTTGGCCAGTACGCCTGTCGGAGAACACGGATGTCTGCCGCCGTTGGCTCTGCCTTCGCCGCCGCCCATCGGATGAGCTACCGGGTTCATTGCTTTGCCCCTTACGTGCGGCCTTCTGCCATAATGACGCCATCTGCCTGCTTTGCCGATGGTGATATTCTGATAATCGGGATTGCTCAGCGTTCCGATTGTCGCCCTGCACTCAACCCGCAGCATTCTCATTTCGCCGCTCGGCAGAATTACTGTCGCCCAGTCGCCTTCCCTTGCCATAAGCCTGGCCGAAAGGCCGGCGCCTCTTACGAGTTTGCCGCCCTGACCGGCTCTCATTTCTATATTATGTATTTCCACTCCGACTGGTATCGAACCCAGAGGCATCGTATTGCCGACCTGCGGCTCGACCTGATGGCCGCTCTCTATCTTCTGGCCTACTGTCAGCCCCTGAGGAGCGAGAATATATCTTTTTTCACCGTCTTCATAACCAACAAGAGAAATAAAACAGTTTCTGTTCGGGTCATATTCCACTGTTTCCACTGTCGCGGTCATACCGTCTTTGTTGCGCTTGAAATCGATAATCCTGTAAAGTCTTCTTGCGCCGCCGCCGCGGAAACGGCAGGTTGTTATTCCCTGGTTGTTCTTGCCGCCGGCCTTTTTTATCCTTGCGCACAGACTCTTCTGCGGACGGTCTGTTGTCAGCTCGGCGTAATCGTTCACCGATTGGTTTCGCCGTCCGTTCGATGTTGGTCTGTATATCTTAATACCCATAATTATTCACCCGCTTAGAATAAATCTATATGATACTGCTCGTCCAGCACTACTACCGCTTTTTTCCAGTCCGACTTCTTGCCTATAAATCTGCCTTTGCGGCGAAGCTTGCCTTTACGGTTGGCTGTACGGACATCTTTTACTTTAACTTCGTATAACCGCTCTATCGCCTGTTTTATCTGGGCCTTGTTGGCCTTGACGTTAACCTCGAAAGAGTATGCTTTCTTGACATTCGCAAAATGCGTACTCTGCTCGGTTATAATCGGCCTTACTACTATTTCATGGTCGTCCATTTTATCTATTCCGTTTAGCCGTCGCCGCTGCGGCGACGTAATTAATCATTTTTCTTTTTCTTTTCAATCAGCGAGACAAACGCTTCTTTGGTAAACAGCATTTTTTGTCTGTTGCATATATCGCCTGCGTTGAGGTCTGCCACTTTTATTACAGCGATGCCCGGCACGTTTCTTGCCGACTTATAGATATTTTCGTCAGGCTGGCCGAGAGTTACAAGGCAGCTCCTGTCGATTTTCAGATTTCCCAATACTTTTACGAAATCTTTCGTTTTCGGAGCCTCGAATTTCAGCTCATCGACAACGACGACGCTGCCGGCCTGAAGTTTGGAAAGTATCGCCGAGTCTCTTGCCAGTTGTTTTTGTTTCTTCGGCATATCTTTCCCGAAGTCGCGGGCAGTCTTGGCGAATATCACGCCGCCGCCTCTGCGAACGCCGGTTCTGACTGCGCCTGCACGGGCGTTGCCTGTGCCTTTTTGGCGGTAAATCTTTCTCGTCGAGCCTTCGACCATACTCCTGCTTTTCGTCGCCGCTGTTCCGACTCGCTTATTGGCGTGATACATCACGATTGCCTGTTTGAGCAGGTCGTATCTGATGCGTCCGCCGAAAATCGCCTCGTCAACTTTCAGGCTTTCGACTTCCTGGCCTTTTCCGTTATGTACTGGTACATTAATCATATATATAGCTTAAAAATTTATTTCTTTCCCTTGCTTTGTTTTACTACTACGTATCCGCCGCATGGTCCCGGTATGGAACCTTTGACAACGATTAAATTTTTCTCAACGTCAACGCTTACAAGTGCGTGATTTTTGCTCGTAATTTTGACATTGCCCATATGTCCTGCCATTCGTTTGCCTTTTGCAGGCTTTCCGCCCCATCCTCTGTTAGCCGCATGGCCGCCGATAGAGCCGGGGGCGCGGTGTTTTCTTTCGGTGCCGTGACTTGCCGGAAAACCGCCGAATCCGTGCCGCTTCATAACGCCGGCGAATCCTTTGCCTTTGCTCGTGCCGGTAACATCGACGAATTTCACTTCCGCGAACGCCGCGACCGTTACCACATCGCCCAGTTTATACGGCGAGGCTTCGGCCCCGAGTCTCGACTCTCTGACGAATTTCTTCGGGACAGCATTGGCCTTTTTCGCGTGTCCTTCCGCGGATCTTATAACCCTATTAGCCTTAACGTCTTCGAAGCCGAGCTGCACAGCGTTATAGCCGTCCGTCTCTGCGGTTTTTACCTGCGTTACCGTGCAGGGTCCAGCCAGTATTACCGTTGCAGGCAGTATTTTGCCGGTATCGTCATATACCTGCGTTATTCCAATTTTTTTACCAACAAGCATCATAGTTTTTCCAAACCTCTTTGCTGCTGTCTAAAAAGAAAAACGTAAAGTACACTTCGCACTTTACGTTTTTATCCTGTCTATATTATGCCTTTATCTTCACAAACACACCGGCTGGAACGACAAGACGATTCAATGCTTCTACTGTCCTTGCGTTTGCTTCGTAGATGTCGATTAGCCTTTTATGTGTGCGCATCTCGAACTGGTCCCGGCTTTTCTTATCGACGTGCGGACTTCGCAGAACAGTATATCTTTCTATCCGTGTCGGAAGCGGAATCGGTCCGCTCACCCTTGCGTTTGTCCTGCGTGCCTGCTCCACTATTTCTTTAGCGGAGGTATCGAGAGCACGCGGGTCGTACGCTTCCATTCTTATTCGAATTCTTTCTGTTTCTACTGCCATATCAGCTCTTTAAAAAAAGCCAAAAACACACTAACTTACAATCACTGCGAAACTTAACGCCGCCAGCCTCGCCAGAGGCGAAAACATAGGAAGATAATCTCAAAAAAATCAAAAATCAACAATAATAATGCTGAAAATGCACATTTTTCTAAAAAAATACACTTTTCCAGCCGAAAATTCGTAAAAAACAAGACAAACAATATCGCCTGTTATTTTTACGGCTAAACTGCCTATATAGCCGTTTAATCTTCAGTAGCTCTGTTCTGATATGTTTAATCAGCCCAACTCGGAACGCCCCCTCTTTTGCTTCGCAAGAAGCAGAGGGGGCTCGCTACGGCTGAGGAAGTGGGTTTTATACCAGATATTTTTAATCAGGTCAATAGCCTGCCAATATTTTTTCTGAAATTTGTTCGGGTACTTTTTCGTAGGTCAGCGGTTCCATTACGAAGTTGCCTCGTCCGCTGGTTATGCCCCTTAGTTCGCTTGAATAGCCGAACATCTCGGCCAGCGGAACTTTCGCATCAATCGTCCTCATCTTCCCGTGAATGCGCGAATCGGTTATCATTCCTCTTTTGCTTATGATATTACCCTGAACCGGCCCGTAATCGGAATCTGGTATAACTACCTCCAGTTTCATAATCGGTTCGAGCAGAACGCTTCCCGCTTTTCTAAGTGCCTCTCGAACAGCGAGCACAGCGGCCTGTTCGAACGCAAGCTCGGAAGAATCTACCGTATGAAAAGAGCCGTCTATTAACGTAACTCTTGCTCCTACAACAGGATAGCCCGCCAATTCTCCGCTTGTACAGGCCTCTTTAACGCCGCTTTCGACCGCTGGGATATACTCTCTCGGAATTGAGCCGCCTATGATTTTGTTCACAAATTCGACGTGTTTGTGATAATTGCCGGCCTCGTCCAGCAGCGGTTCCATCGTAATAATCACATCGCCATATTGACCATGTCCGCCGGTCTGACGGATAAATCTGCCCTGCTGTTCGACCTTTTTCGTGATAGCTTCCCGATAGGCCACTTTCGGTTTGCCGACCCTGACATTGATTTTCATATCTCGTATGAGCCGGTGCTGCAGCACTTCAAGGTGCAGCTCTCCCATTCCGCTTATAATAGTTTGTCCGGTTTCCGCGTCAAATTTTGTCTGAAAGGTGGGGTCTTCTTTTCTAAGCGCCGCCAGGCCGCCGGCAAGTTTCTCTCTGTCCGAGGCGCTGTTAGGCTCTATCGACATACTAATCACCGCTTCAGGAAATTCTATATTCTCAAGCATTATCGGACTTTTGGTATCACAGACCGTATCGCCGGTAAGCGTTTCTCTAAGACCGATGCAGGCAACGATATCGCCGGCACGGACGGAATCTACTATTTCTCTGCTGCCGGCGTGCATTTTGAACAGCCGCGTAATATTTTCTTTGCAGCCGCGATTTGCGTTAAGAACCCTTGTGCCGCTTTTGAGAGTGCCCTGATAAATCCTCAAAAAATACAGGTCGCCGTGTTTATCGTTTATTATTTTGAAAGCCAGCGCTGCGAAACTTTTGTGCCGGTCGCATTTAAGTTTTATCTTGTGCTCGGTATCGCCCGGCTTGTGGCCCACAACATCGGGCCTATCGAGAGGCGATGGAAAATATCTGCCAACGCCGTCAAGAAGTCTTTGCACGCCGATATACCGCAGGGCTGAGCCGAGAAAAACGGGATTAAGCTTGCCGGCAAGTGTGCCTTTTCTCGTCGCCCGATGTATCAATTCCGAACTGACGGGGTCGTTATGCACATATTTATCCATAAGCTCTTCGTCGAATTCAGCGAGCGCCTCGAGCATATCGTGCCGGCCTTTTTCGGCTTGCTGTTTTAAATCATCAGGGATTTCTCTTTCCTCGAAAGCAACGCCCAGCTCCTGAGGCTGATAATAAACAGCTTTCATTTCGACAAGGTCGATAAGCCCCTCGAATGTCGTATCGGCCCCGATAGGAATCTGAAGACAAACAGGATGTGCGATAAGTTTTTCTTTGATGCTTTCGACAGACATCTCGAAGTCCGCCCCTGTCTTGTCCATTTTGTTAATGAAGCATATCGCGGGCAGATTATATTTTTGTCCCTGCCGCCAGACCGTTTCGCTTTGTGCCTGAACGCCTTCGGAAGCGTCGAACACCGCAATCGCGCCGTCGAGAACGCGAAGCGAACGTTCGACTTCAGCGGTAAAATCCACGTGTCCGGGAGTATCGATAAGGTTAAAGACCCATTCTTTCCACGGACAGGTCGTAGCCGCCGATGTAATCGTTATGCCGCGTTCCTGCTCTTCGGTCAGATAGTCCATAACAGCCGTACCGTCGTGGACTTCGCCCATTTTATATGTCTTGCCGGTATAAAAGAGAACGCGTTCGGTTAGAGTGGTCTTGCCGGCGTCGATGTGCGCCATTATTCCGATGTTGCGAAGTTTTTTTAATGATTCGGGCATAATTTTTTTATGGAAGTAAGGAAATAAAGAATTAAGGATACAAGGAATTTGGATGTCTTTTCCTTACTTCTCTATTTCTTTACATCCTTACTTCCTTTTTAAAGAAAAATGCCACGGTTAAATCGAAAAAACTACCGTGGCACTTATAATTTCTGTTACTACCAGGCGAAGTGAGCGAAGGCCTTGTTGGCTTCTGCCATCTTATGGATATTATCGCGTGTAGTCATTGCGCCGCCCTGTCTGTTATATGCGTCGGTAATCTCCGATGCGAGCCGTTCGCACATAGCCTTGCCTTTTTTGCCGCGAGACGACGCCAGTATCCATCTGAACGCCAGAGACTGCTGACGTCTCGGATTAACAGGCATAGGAACCTGATAACTTGCACCGCCGACGCGTTTCGAGCGGACTTCGAGATGCGGCTTCACATTGTTTATAGCTGTTTCAAAAACTTCGAGCGGGGCAACTTCCTTGACTCTTTTGGCTACTATATCCATCGCATCGTAAAAAATCTGTGTAGCGACGGATTTCTTGCCCTGCCACATCATTGAGTTGATGAATTTCTGAACAAGCTTGCTGTTGTATCTCGCGTCCGGCTTTAACTGTTTTGCCGAAGCAGTAAACTTTTTTGCCATATTTACCTTTCTTAAAGGAAAATCCCAAATTCTAATATCTAAATCCTAAACAAATCCTAATAACCAAAATCCTAATTTCCAAAATTCACGCTTCCGGCGTTTTGAACATTAATTTTTTATATTTTGAATTTGTTTAGAATTTAGGATTTAGTGATTAGGATTTTTACGTCTTCTTTGCGCCGTATTTACTTCTGCTGCGCTTACGGCCAGCTACTCCTGCCGTATCGAGTGTCCCGCGAACTATATGATACCGAACGCCCGGCAAATCCCTGACTCTGCCGCCCCTGATAAGAACCGTACTGTGTTCCTGCAGGTTATGGTCAACGCCCGGAATATAGGCGGTTACTTCTTTTCCGTTGGTCAGTCTTACACGCGCAATTTTTCGAAGGGCAGAGTTAGGCTTCTTCGGCGTTTGCGTCCTTACTATCAGGCATACTCCGCGCTTTTGCGGCATACCTGATATATCAGACACACGCTTTTTGCCTTTTTTGCCTCTTCCTTTTTTCACTAATTGGTTTATCGTCGGCATTATTACTCCAAATTTAAAATTGTCCAAACCTTAAACTTCTTACTTTTTGTAAACCGATAACTAAAAAATATTAAATTTTCAATTCTTACTACAGGCCCAGTGCCGCCCTTGCAGCCGCTTCGGCCTGTTCTTCTACATCGTGGCTTTCCTTGAGTTCGGCAAGTTCCTTCGGCAGCGGCGCCTTGGCAAGATGTTTAACTCTCATTTCAAGATGCGGCTTGAATGCTGTGCCGGCGGGAATCAGATGTCCCAATATTACGTTTTCCTTCAAACCGATTAACTCGTCCACTTTACCACCTAAAGCCGCTTCCGTCAAGACTTTGGTAGTTTCCTGGAAGCTCGCCGCTGATATGAAGCTTTCCGACTGCAGCGATGCCTTGGTTATGCCCATAAGAAGCGTCTTGGCCGTCGCCGGACGGGGCTTCTTGCCTTTAGCTGAAGAGCCGCCGAGTTTTTCGACCTTCTCGTTGGCCTGTTCGATTTCCGCCTTGCTATATACCTGACCGACCACGAGGTCTGTCTCGCCCGCATCGGCTATCTTAAGGCTTTGCGAAAGCTCTTCGTTGGATTTGCGGAACGTATGTTTCGGCACTATATCGCCCGGCAGGAAATTGCTGTCGCCGACCGATTCAATCTCGACTTTTTGCAGCATCTGAGAAACAATTATCTCGACATGCTTGTCATTAATGCCTACGTTCTGGGAACGGTAAACATTCTGAACTTCGGCAAGCAGATACCTCTGCAGCGATTCTTCGCCCTTTATTCTCAGAATATCGTGCGGAACCAAAGGTCCGTCTGTCAGCGGGTCGCCCGCCTCTACCACGTCGCCGGCGTGAACATTAAGGTGTCTATCGCGCGGAACGTGATGCTCTTTTTCCATCTTTTCGCTGCGGACGATAATGGTCATTTTTCCGCGGCGCTTGTCGCTCTTGAGCTCGACCCGTCCGCTGATTTCCGCCATCGCCGCAGGCTCTTTCGGCTTGCGGGCCTCGAAAATTTCTGTTACACGAGGCAGACCGCCGGTAATATCCTGCGTGCCTGCCTGACCGCGGGGCTGACGAGCCAAAAGCTGGCCGGCCTGAACCCTCTGGCCTTCGATAACTTCTATTCTTGCCTTGGCGGGCAAATAATGAACGTCGAGAATTTTCCCGCCCTCGTCTTCTATGATAACCTGAGGATGCTTATCGCCTTTGTGTTCGATTACTACAGGCTTGCCTTTCAGACCCTTGCGCTCTTCCTCAATCTGCATCGTTTCGCTTTCAACGATATCGACGAAGCGAATTATGCCGCCTATTTCCGCCAGTATCGGTACTCTGTGCGGGTCCCAGCCGAACAGTTTCGCTCTTGCCTTGACGTGCTCGCCGTCTTTTACAAAAATCTCCGCTCCGTAGGGAACTTTGAACTTATCGTATTCCCTGCCCTTATCGTCAACAAGCGCCATTTCACCGCTGCGCTTCAGCGCGACAAGCAGTTCCGTGCCGTCTTCCTGTTTTACAGGCACAACGTTCAAATCGCGATACTGTATAATACCGTCTCGCGGCGATTTCTGGTCGCTTTCGAGAATCGCTCGCGACGCGATGCCGCCCGTATGGAACGTACGCATCGTTAGCTGTGTGCCAGGCTCGCCTATCGACTGGGCTCCGATAATGCCTACTGCCATTCCTTCTTCCACGAGCCTGCTCGTACTCATATCCCAGCCGTAGCACTTGGCGCAAATACCCAAAGCGCTGTCGCACGTCAGAGGACTGCGAACCCGTATCGATTCCAGTCCCAGCGCCTCAATCTTATCGGCTGCCTGCGGAGTTATTACTTCGTTTTCGCGAACTATCATTTCGTCGGTTATCGGATTGCGGATATTGTCCCGCGCCGTTCTGCCGATTATCAATTCATGCAGCGGAACTTCGACCTGTTCGCCTTTGTAAAGCGTAGCCTTGGTTATGCCCTGAAGCGTTCCGCAGTCAATCTCGTTCACAATTATATTTTGCGCGACATCTGCGAGTTTTCTTGTCAGATAGCCCGAATCCGCCGTCTTAAGAGCCGTATCGGCCAAACCTTTACGTGCTCCGTGTGTCGAGCTGAAATATTCCAAAACGTTCAGGCCTTCGCGGAAGTTCGACTTAATAGGAGTCTCGATAATCTCGCCGCTCGGCTTGGCCATCAAAGCTCGCATACCGGCGAGCTGCTGAATCTGGTCAACGCTGCCTCGAGCGCCGGAATCGCTCATCAGGAATATCGGGTTCAGATAAGGCTTTCCGTCCCGGGTATCGTTTTTCAGACCCTGCATCATCGCATTGGTTACCGCGACACGCGCATGTGTCCAGGCGTCGATTACCTGATTGTATCTTTCGCCCTCGGTTAGAACGCCTTCGTTATAATTCTTATATATGCGGTCAATTATTTTCTGTGTACGGTCGATAATATCCTGCTTCTCCGGAGGAATTCTTAAGTCGATAATGCCGACGCTCAATCCCGCCAGTGTCGCGTATTTAAAGCCGAGTTCTTTCAAATCGTCCAGAAGATTAAGGCTCTTTCTGCCGTCGGCCTGCGCAAAACAGTCGTTAATAACCTTCTTGAGAGATTTTTGGGCCATCAGGATATTGTAGAACGGCAGCTCTCTCGGCAAAACTTCATTAAAAATACATCTGCCGGGCGTCGTCCAAATTACGCCTTTGCTTTCCTTGATGCCTTCGTCGGTGATTACTTTTATACCTTTTGCAAGGCCGACCTGAACTCTTGCGTGAATGCTTACCTTGCCGAGTTCGTAAGCCGTTATAGCTTCGGCAGGTGTTGCGAAAATCATTCCTTCGCCTTTTTCGTCTTTTTTCTCGACGGTAACATAGTAATTGCCGAGCACTATATCCTGCGAAGGGCCGACCATTGGCGAGCCGTTGGCGGGCGAGAAAATATTATTCGTTGCCATAACCAAGGTATGGGCTTCGACCTGCGCCTCGATGCTCAGCGGAAGATGTACCGCCATCTGGTCGCCGTCAAAGTCAGCGTTAAAGCCTTTGCATACAAGAGGATGCAGCATTATAGCATTGCCTTCCACAAGTACAGGCTCGAATGCCTGGATACCCATTCTATGCAGTGTTGGTGCGCGGTTTAGAAGTACCGGATGCTGATGAATTACTTTTTCGAGAATATCCCATACCTGCTCATCGCGCCTTTCAAGCATTCGTTTCGCGCTTTTTATAGTATCCGCAAAGCCTCTGTCTTTCAGCTCGCGAATGATAAACGGCTGGAACAGTTCGAGTGCTATTTTCTTCGGCAGACCGCACTGATGCAGCTTAAGATGTGGTCCGACGACGATTACTGAACGTGCCGAGTAATCGACGCGCTTGCCGAGCAGGTTCTCGCGGAATCTGCCCTGCTTGCCTTTTATCATA
>PGYD01000024.1 GCA_002839495.1 Planctomycetes bacterium HGW-Planctomycetes-1 | reverse complement strand
CAAGGAGAGGTGCCAAAAAGATAAATTTTACGATTATATTCAAAAAGAACTGCAAAACTGACCGGAATAAATGAAGTTTCGATAGAGAGTAATTAGCAGTTAGTCGTTAGCAATTCTTAATTACAATTAATTCTCAGAACCATAACGGGAAAGGTCTGCGCGGTTATATGTGGGAAATCCTAAATCTTAATTACCAAAATTTTAAATTAATTAAACGAACCCCGTCATGCGGAGATGACGGGGCTAACCACGAACGAAATAAGGAGATTATTATGAATAAGAAAAAACCCATTCGACATGGTTCGACTTCGCTCACCACAGGCGCTCAGGGCAAGCCGAAATACAAAATCAGGAAAGTGGCAGGGAGAAGGGTATATCTCGATACGAATATTTATTACGACCCGAGGATACGACGAGCAAGACTGTACGTAGATTCAGACCGGATAGTTGTTCGGGGCCGAAAAGGCGAGAAACGATTCGCACTTGCAAGGTATGTTATGAAGGCAAAAAAGGGAGAACTGGTGGACCACCGGAACCGAAATTTTTACGATAACCGACGAGAAAATCTGCAAATAGCAACGGTAAGGGAAAATAACCTTAACCGGATATTAAAAAATAAGACGGGGTGTATGGGAGTAAATATACACATTCGCATAACCAAAAAAGGCCGTCGGTATCCATACTACTACGGGCATTACCGATACGGGGGGAAACAGCATCACCTTTACACGCCTTTTACACGAAAGGGTTTGAAACTGGCGGCGTTGGCGAGGGATAAATTTGTACTTGAGGCGGGGGACGAGGAATTTGCGCCGCTGAATTTTCCAATATTCAAAAACGACCCATTCAAAACCATTTTATTAAGGAGCGACTTAAATGAGTACAAGCAAACAATTAGTGCTAAGAAGTGATTATAATTACGAGGATTTTCTCGGATTGCTGATTGCCGCCGAGGAGCTGACGGGCGTATTGATTGTCAGCGGCGTCTTTATAAGGCTAAAGAGCATTCTGTGCGTGATTCATTATATCGACGGGCTGAATCGGCTGTGGTATTTCGACTGTACGAGCAAAAAGAGGAAATATGTCAATCTCGAATTAATCCAGGCGTTCGGCGTTTTGTGCGATGTGCCGATGCTCGAAAACGCAGATAACGGATAGCGAATCGTCCGATAATTATCCATCGGGGCCGAGGCGATAAAAAGCCGTTCTTCGAAGCGAGATAAGTGCTTTGCGGCAATAGGGTTAAAAAAGGCTTATGCGGGAGCTTTCCCTTTCATATTCCGGTAAAAGTCGCCTCTGTATTTGGACGATGGTATTTTATGGAAAAGATGGTTTCTAACCTGAATTTCAGAATCGGAGTATTGTAATGCACGGCAAAAGCAGACGGACAGCCGCAATTACATCGGCCCTTGCGATAACGTTAAGCTGTATCGCATCCGCTGCGCTTTGGTTTCATTCGAGGTCTACTCCTTTGCTTCTCCAGAGTCCGCAGTTATTGACTTTTTTGATACAGGCGATGATTGTCGTTCCGGTACTGGTTGTTACCGTTGCTCTTTCTTTCAGATATGCCGCGAAAAAGGCACAGGCCGATTTGCAGGCGATGGAGCTTCGCAAAAAGCTCGACCGGCAAAACGCCGAGCTGGCGGCGGCTCATTTTCAAAGTGAACAGGTCAATCGTCAGCTCCAGCTTTCCGTCAGCCACGCAAATGTAATAACTCAGCAGGCCGTCGAATCGAACAGGGCCAAGGGCGAATTCCTCGCCGCCATGAGCCACCAGATACGGACGCCGATGAACGCCATCATCGGATTCAGCGAAATGCTCGCAGAGGATAATCTCGACGCCGAGCAGAAAAAGCAAATAAGGATAATCCGCGACAGCAGCAGGCACCTGTTCCAACTCATAAACGATATTCTCGATTTTTCGAAAATCGAGGCCGGCAATCTCGAACTGGAGATGACGGAAATTACCATCGACAGCATTCTTTCATCCGTCGAATCGCTTATAAAGCCGGCCGCTGTGGGAAAAGGACTCCAATTCGAAATTATAAAAAATCAGCCCCTGCCGATGTTTATCCGCACCGACCCGTCAAGATTCAAACAATGCCTCCAAAACCTTGTCGCAAACGCCGTAAGGTTCACGCATAAGGGTTTCGTGCGAATTACCGTGTCCGGCGAAAGACAGGACGAGAAAGGTTTTGCCAGATTTGACGTCGAAGACTCCGGAGCAGGAATCATCGCGGATAAACTCGAAAGAGTTTTCGAGCCGTTCGCCCAAATCGACAGCGCAAGCATTACCCGGCCGCACGGCAGTACGGGTCTGGGCATGACCATTACGAAACATATCGTCGAACTGCTCGGCGGAAAAATAACGGCTCAAAGCAATTACGGCAAAGGTTCGACTTTCTCACTGTTCATTCCCGCCGCCATCGAGACCGGCAGACACGAAAACCATAAAAAAGCACCGTCAGCAGACGAGGACGCACCGGCAAAAGCAAATAACGCAAACGTCAAATTCAAAGGCAGTGTTCTAATCGTCGAGGACAGCCCGACCAATCAGATGCTTATCGACCTGCTGCTGAAAAAGCTCGGCATCCAGACCGACCTTGCCCAAAACGGGCTGGAAGCCGTTCAGAAAACCAACAAAAGAAGATACGATGTTATTCTGATGGATATGCTTATGCCTGTAATGAACGGCTACGAGGCAACCAGACAAATCAAAATCAAAGGCATCGATACGCCAATAATCGCGCTGACGGCCTGCGCTATGAAAGGCGATGACGAAAAATGCTTCGCCGCCGGCTGCGACGCTTATCTTACCAAGCCGACAGACCGAAAAAAACTCGTTGAAACTTTGGCAAAGTATCTTCCCGCCGAGGGCGAAAAACAGCCTTCACAAACCGTTGAAAACAACACTGAACAGACAAAGGAGCCTATTATGCAAACACCGGACACAAATCCTGCCGACCAGACACAGCTCGAAGTTGATTGGCAGCTCTTAATGGAACGCATCGGCGATGAAGAGCTCATCGATGAAATCGTACCTATATTCCTCAAGGACAATAAGGAAAGAATGGTTCTGCTCGAACAGGCCGTCCAAAAGAACGACTCAAAAGAAGTGAAATTCTTCGCCCACTCTATCAAGGGCGCTTCCGGCGCTATCGGCGCATCGGCGATTTTTGAGCTTGGCAAAGAGCTCGAATATGCCGCCCGCGAGGAGCAGACCGAAAAGTATGCCCCGCTTTTCGCCGGTATTAAATCGCATTTCGCCAATCTTCTCGCTTTTTTGGACAATAAGGACTGGAAGGAGATTGCCAAGGCCGCGGCCGAGAGCCATAAATCCTCGTAATAAACTTCTCTTTAACGATAACGCTCCTGCGCCAAAAACGCAGGAGCATTTATTTATGCTCTTATACTCTTCTGCCAGCGTTTAGCCCTGATTTTTTCCAATGAAACACAACTCCAAAACACTGATTCCACGTTAAATAGAGGGTTTTAATCCGCCATTTCGGTTGGTCATTTATATTATCTGCATTTTTTTATGAAATCGTCTTGTTTGTACCGATATAATACTATTATAATTAAAAAGCCATGAGACAATACGAATTATTGACAATAGGATACGAAGGAAGAGAAATAGACGAATTCGTTAATCGTCTAAAAACTTTCAACGTTACTCATCTTATCGATGTCAGGGAAATTCCTCTTTCAAGAAAAAAAGGGTTCTCGAAATCAACCTTAGGCCAAAGACTTAAAGATGAGCATATCGAATACATTCACGAAAAACCTCTCGGAAGTCCTGCCACAATACGAAACAAATTAAAATCTGACTGGGACTATAAGTATTTTTTCAAGGCGTACACAGAACATTTATCGAGGAATATGGATGCCGTGAAAAAAGTGCATCAATTCCTTTTCGAGGGAGTTACTTGTATTATGTGTTTCGAACGATTTCCGGACAAATGCCACCGGTCAATAGTGGCCGATAAAATAAAGGAGTATGACGGAAATGGCTTAAAAATAAAACATATTTGATATTTATTGATGTTAGAAAAGAAGAGAATACTTATAACGGTAAAAGCCTACCCTAATCCCAGCAGAAAATATGGTGAAACTGTATGCTGTGCCGGAGTTGATTTAAGCAATTCGCAATTGGTCCGTCTCTATCCCATTAAATTCCGCGACCTTGACGAAGGAAAACGGTTTAAAAAATACAGTATAATAGAAGTTAACTGCTCCCCGCCATCAGATGATAAAAGACCGGAGAGTTTCCACGTAGATTCAGACAGCATAAAAAACATAGATTGCCTTGATACAGATAAAGGTACGTGGGAAAAACGCAAATCCATTGTTTTGAAAGTCCCAGTAAAATCAATGTGTCAGGTCTATAAAGATGCAGAACCCAGCAGCGATCTTTCTCTGGGACTTATAGAACCTACAGACATTTCTTTTGAATGGTCAAAACAAAGTCCGTCAGGCCAGCAGGCACGCGAAGCCTGCTACGCTCAATTGAGCTTTTTCGATAAGAAAAAAGAGGCGATTGAAGAAATTCCTTTTAATTTCTATTACAAATTTAAATGTCCGACAGAGCCTGATTGTCCCGGCCATAAACTTTCTATTATTGATTGGGAAATCGGCCAAGCCTATAGAGATTGGCGTTCAAATTACCCGTCCGAAGCGGTTCTTTTGGAGAAAATTAAACAACGCTGGCTTGATATCGCTGATACTGCTAAAAAAGATGTTTATTTTTATGTCGGCAACCTGAAAAGATTCCGCAATACCTTTATGGTATTAGGCGTCTTTTATCCCCAAAAAGTAAAATAAACTTATCTCATCAGGGTGGCTAAATTTCCATAGCCAACTGTTCGACTATCTCTGGCAGTTCCGCTAATTTTTCGATTTTTATTATGTTTTGGGGTATGGTTTTTGATGAATTTGTATGAGCTTTTTTGAGAACGCTTGTCATACCGGCTTTTATTGCTCCGGCGGCGTCCATATCCAATCTGTCGCCGACGAAGAGTGTATTTTGGGGTTTAGTTCCTATTTTTTCGGCCGCCTCGAGGAAGATTCTCTTGTCCGGTTTTCTGTATTTGGACTGGTAAGAGTACAGTTTGGCGTCGAAGCAGTCGAGGATTCCGATTTGTGCCAGATGTTTTTCGAGCGTTGCCGCGTTGATGAAGGTATTGGATAATAATCCGAGTTTTACGCCGGCTTGCTTTAGTTTTTCAAGGGTTTCTTTTATATCCGGTTCTATTTGAGCCAGTTTGCTCAGCGGTTCGTACCATTGCCAAGCATACTCCTGCCATTGCGGCTCGGTCAGTTCGACGCCGTTATATTCTGAGATTTTTCGAAGGATTGCCGAGGAGTCGAAGTCTTTTTTGATGATATTCGACCACAGGTTGAGCAGACGGACGACGATTAGATGCCGGACGAGGAAAAAGCGGAGAGATTTGACGGGCTGGTTGTGCGTTTTTAGGAATTCGTAAGCCTGCTTTCCGCCCTGCTTAAAAAGAGCGACCGCATCGACTTTGCCGAATACGAGCAGCGTTTCGCCTATATCGAAAAGGACAGCCTGTATTTTACGTTCCGTCATTTTTCTTTCCCCATTCATAGAAGATTGGCCAAGGTGGGAGTCGAACCCACACGCCCAATTACGGGCACGGGATTTTAAATCCCGAGCGTCTGCCATTCCGCCACTCGGCCAAAGATTTAAATACGCAAAGATTCATTGGTTCAAAAGATAAGGTATGGTAGCCGGGGAGAGAGTAAAAGTCAATATAAGATACAAAAGGCACTGAAAGCCCCAAAAAGAAGAATAAACCAAAATATGTCTGAAATAATTGATTTTTAATGGGATTTGGGGTAAGGTATCATATCAATAACCCCCAGCATAAAGCTGGGGGCTTCAGGAATTTATGGATTCCCGCGTGCGCGGGAATGACATTATTATGGAGTGAAAAATGGCGGAAACGGCATATCAAAAATGCATAAATCCCGATTGCGGGGCCGAATACGGCTGCGATGAATCATTCTTCAAATGTCCGAAATGCGGAGATTTGCTCGATGCGCTCTACGATTGGGATAAGAAAAAGGTGCCGACGAGATTATCGGATTTCGGCAAACGATGGGCGAGCCGAAATGAAAGACTCGATTTTTCCGGCGTTTGGCGGTTCAGAGAACTGCTGAATTTCTGCGATGATAAATTCAAGGTATCAATCGGCGAAGGACAAACGCTCCTGCAGCAAAACGATAACCTTGCCGAGTTTATCGGAATAAAAAAAGGAAATCTTCATCTTCAATACGAAGGGCTGAATCCATCGGGTTCGTTTAAAGATAACGGTATGACGGCGGCGTTCAGCCATGCAAAGCGGGTCGGGGCAAAATCGTGCGCGTGCGCATCGACGGGAAATACAAGCGCTGCGGTCGCGCTTTACGCTCATCACTGCGGAATGAAATGCACGGTGTTCATCGGGTCAGGCAGGATAGCGTTCGGGAAACTCAGTCAGGCGATGGACTACGGCGCAAAGACGATTCAAATCCTCGGCGATTTCGACGATTGTATGAAACAGGTGCAGGCGGTTTGTACGGAATTGAAACTGTATCTGCTTAATTCACTTAATCCGTTCCGGCTCGAAGGGCAGAAAACGATAATGTACCGGATACTCGAAGGACTGGGGTGGGAGGTGCCGGACTGGATTATCGTGCCGGGCGGAAATCTGGGTAATTCAAGCGCATTCGGAAAGGCGTTTTACGAATTGAAAGAGCTCGGCTTGATTAAGCGTGTGCCGAGGCTTGCGATTATCAACGCGACGGGAGCCGATACGCTGAGCGAGCTTGTGAATAACAGAAATCTGAAATGGAACGGCGGGAAGGTCGATAATAAAATCATCAGCGATTTTTACGCGGAACTGACGGCCAGGAATTTTTCGCCGCATACCTGCGCATCGGCGATAGAAATATCAAGGCCCGTGAACCTGAAGAAATGTCTTCGCGCAATCGATGTCTGCAACGGGGTTGTGAGGGCGGTGAGCGACGAGGCGATAACGGACGCCAAGGCCCTGATAGGCAAATACGGGCTTGGGTGCGAGCCGGCGTCGGCGGCAACGATAGCGGGACTGGAAGTTCTGCTTGCGGAAAAAACAATTAAGCCTGACGAAAAAGTAGCGTGCGTATTGACGGGGCATTGTTTGAAGGACCCAAACGTTACGGTAAATTACCATAAAGAAAAAATGGGTAAATACAGCAATCCGCCGATTGAATGCGCGAACGATTTGGGGCAGATAATAAAACTGATGAGTACGTAAAAAAGGACTAAGGAATGAGATTGCTTCGTCCCTAAGGGACTCGCAATGACGGCATAATGGATAACAAGAAGATAAAAAGGATTGTTATTTTTGGCGTTGTCATAATTTTTGTTTTGACGGCGTTTTGGGGGCTCGGAAGCAGACCTTTGGGCAATCACGAGGCTTATGTCGGGGTTTCGGCAAGGAATATGCTCGAAAGCGGCGACTGGATTGTGCCGATGTTTAACGGCAATGTGCGAATAAATAAGACGCCTTTGTCGTATTGGCTCGTTGCAATAACAACAAAAGCTGCGGGAAAGACAAACGAATTTTTAGTTCGTCTGCCGAGCGCGGCGATGGCGGTGCTTTCGGCGATTGCGGTTTTTTACTTTGTTTATGAACGGCTCGGGTTCGGCACCGGCGCGATTGCGGCGATTTTGTGGTCGAGCTCGCTGGGTTATATAAAGTACAGCCATACGGGCAGGCCGGAGATGGGGCTGGCTTGTTTCGTTACGATTGCGATGCTGAGTTTTTATTCGGGGATTAAGAGCGAAAACCGCAGGAAACAGATTTTGTATATGGTTATTTTCTGGGCGAGTTTCGGTCTGGCGATGCTTGCGAAAGGTCCTGCGCCGCTGCCGCTGATAATGCCCGCGATATTCATATATTTTGTGATTTACAAGCAGTGGAAATATATCCCCAAACTTTTGCCGATAGCGGGAGTGATTTTGTTTTTGCTGATAGTTTTGCCCTGGCCGATAGCGGTGGCGGCGAAATATCCGCAAGCGATTAATATCTGGAATTTGGAATTTTTGCACAGAGCGGAAGGACAATATGCGGCGGGGTCAAAGCCATTTTATTATTATTTCAAAGTGATGTTCGTATATTTTCTGCCGTTTTCGGTTTTGATACCGTTTGCGGCAGCGGCACCTTTTTATAAGATATGGGAAGAAAGGCGCGATGCGATTGTATATTACTGGCTTTGGTTTTTCGCGGGGGTCATTATAATGAGCCTCTGCGGAGGCAAACGGCAGCATTATATACTGCCGATGATGCCTGCGATGGCGGCGATGGCGGGGATTATATTTAACGATATGATTTTTGTGCGTAAGGCGTACGAGAGAAAATTTTCGGCGATTTTATCGACGGCGCATACCGTTGTTTTTGCGCTGTGGGTGATTGGGTTTGTGTTCGCGCTGCCGGGACTTGGAGATATCGCGGACGATGAGAATTCGATAAACCGCGATTTTGCTCTTAAAGCCGCTGCTGCGGCAGGCGAAAAAGAGGTAATCGCTTATTGCGAAGTTGACCAGTCGTTTATATACTATTTCGGCAAAGATGTTCCGGAAATTTGCGATATCGACGAATTGTACGGGCTGTACGAAAAGGGGTTCGGCATCGCCGCGGAAGACGAATATATCGAACTGCTCGTTAAAGACGGCAGATTCAGGCTTGCATTTTTCGGGCGTGATGAGAGTCGGGCGTTTTTTATGAAAAATCAGATAAGTGAATAGAAATAAATCGGAGAACAGAATGGCAATGAACGGCACATTTAAGAAAATATCAGTTTCGACGCTGGCTTTTTGTTTTATATTCGTTTCGGCAATAACCGGCTGCCGCAGAAGCAGTCCGCAAAAGGCAAACACGCCGGCAGAAGATACGACATCCGGCATTTCAAAATCTCTTAATAAGATTATATCGGGCAGGAAGGGGTGGAATCCGATATTAAAAGATTTTTACGGCAAGGCGGCGGCTGATTTTACAGTGACAGATATAACGGGCAAGACGCACAAACTGAGCGATTATAAGGGCAAGGACGTATTAGTGGTTTTTTGGGCGACGTGGTGCCAGCCGTGCGTTCTGGAGATTCCTCATCTTGTCGCACTTCGCGATATAATGGGCGAAGACAAACTGGCGATATTGGCGATTTCAAACGAACCTGCCGAACTCGTCAGGAAAATGGCAAAGGACAAAGATATAAATTATACGGCAATTTCGTATCAGGGCGTTTTGTCGGAACCTTTTAATCAAATAAGGGCTATCCCATCGTCGTTTTTTATAAGGCCCGACGGGACGCTGAAACTGGCGGTCGAAGGGATGTCGCATCTGGGCGAAATGAAAGCAATAATTCTTGCCGAGTAAACACGATGGGCGAACAGGCCTGGAAAAATATACCACTGACGAGGATACAAAAACTAATCAGCGAGCGTATGCTCGCATCAAAGCAGACTCAGCCTTGCTTTTATATGACTGCCAAGGCGGACGTTGGACAAATCGGCAAGATGCGCCGGACGTTAAGCAAAGAGTTGGGGGTTCGGATTTCGATGAACGATTTTTTCCTTCGCACAATGGCTGTGGCGATTGAAAAATATCCGCTGATGGCGGGGACGTTCAAAGGCGATTACATCGAAATCGCTGAGAGTGTCGATGTCGGACTTGCGGTGGCGACGCCGAACGGACTTGTCGTGGCGGTGATAAAGGACGCGAATAAAAAAAGTCTTGCCGATATTGCAAAAAAGAGCACCGAGCTTATTGACAAGACGAGGAACAATAAATTGAATCTCGACGAATTGGTCGGAGCGCGTATGACGCTGACTGCGCTTGGGATGTTCGGCATCGATTCGTTTCTGGCGATACCGTCGCCGGGACAGTGCGGAATTCTTTCGGTCGGCAAGATTGGCGAAGAGATTGTTTTACACGATGGAAAACCGGAGGCGAAAAAAATTATTGAGTTCGGGCTCGCGGCCGACCATAGGATTGTAATGCCCGCTTACGGGGCGGAATTTCTTGCTGAAATAACAAATCTTGTTTCAAATCCCCAAAAGCTGACGGGATAATTACGGCAGATTGAAAAACCGCTTTGTGGTTTTTGTTACGGCATCTGCAAAATCTTTGAGCGGCATTTGTTTTAATTCCGCGATTTTTTGCGCGGTATGAATTAAGAGAGCAGGTTCGTTTATTTTCTGCTTCCTGAAAGGTTCGGGCGACATATAGGGGCAGTCCGTTTCGAGCATTATTTTTTCAAGCGGGACAATTTTGGCGGCATCTCTTGCCTGGACGGCGTTTTTGAAAGTAATGACGCCTGTAAACGAAATGTAAAAACCCTTGTCGAGTACGATTTTTGTCTGCTCGGCGGTACCGCCCCAGCAATGAAAAACGATTTTGGTGTTTTTATCTGCGAATTTATCGATTATTTCCATTGTTCCATCGAAGGCGTCCCTGCTGTGTATAATAGCGGGCAGATTGCTTTCGGCGGCGATTGCGAGCAGAGCCTTGAAAAGATTTTTCTGCGCATCGCGTCCCGATAAATCGTAATGGAAATCGAGGCCTGTTTCGCCGATAGCGACGATTTTTTTGTGTTCGGCAAGTTCTCTAACACAGTCAATATCAGTTTGTGATATATCGGATGCGTAATGGGGATGAATGCCGACAGCGCCGAAAATATTTTCATACTTATCTATTGTTTCGATTACCTTTTTGTTCTGCTCGGTATCGGTGCCGATGATAATGCATTGGGCAACGCCGGCGGCTGAGCCGCTTTGCAGGACGCTTTCGAGAGAAGCGGACAGCTCCTCAAAAGTCAAATGCGCGTGTGAATCGATAAGATTTATCATTTTAAGGGGTAAAGGCGCTTTCGTAATGTCTTATATCGGTTTTGCCGTCCTCGCCGAGCATTACAATTACCACGTCGAAACGCAGGGGCTGATTATGGAGTTTGTGTTTGTTAACGAAAAGATTGGCCGCTTTTTTCATTCTTTGCTTTTTTGCCGATGTGACGGCAGCTTCAGCATCGACGTAATTTTCGTTCTTTCTTGTTTTGACTTCGACAAAAATTACCGTACCGTCCGGAGCGGCCATAATAAGGTCTATTTCGCCGGTTCTGCAGGAAAAATTTTTCGTCAGGGTTTTACAGCCCCTGGCCTTGAAAAATTTTTCGCACTGTTTTTGTCCCCATCTGCCGAGCAGTGCGGAGTCGGATAGTAACTTTCCCTGTTTTTTGCCGATAAGAAACACGCTTTGTTAAGATTTAGTTGTATGTTCCGTCCGTCTTTGAGAAAGTTTGACGCCCTTTCCGGTTCGGTCCCTGAGATAATAGAGCTTTGCCCGTCTGGCTTTTCCGCTCCTGACCGGTTTGACATCGACGACGCTGGGCGAATTGAGCGGGAAGGTTCTTTCGACGCCTTCGTCTCCGATGATTCTTCTGACGGTAAACTGCTGGTTCATACCGCGGCCCTTTTTGGATATTACGGTGCCGGTAAAAATCTGAACGCGGGTTTTGTCGCCTTCTTCGATTTTACAATGAACATCGACGGTATCGCCTACCTCAAAGTACGGAAGCTGCGCTTTGAGACTTTTCTTTTCTACTGAGTCAAGTAATACGTTTTTCACTTTTATACTCCTAATTCTAATTTAATATTTAATATTTTATATTTTCAATTATTTCAGCAGGTCAGGTCTTTGCTTTTTCGTTTTTTCGAGGGCCTGCTGTTTTCGCCAATTTTCTATTTCCTTGTGATTTCCGCTCAGCAGTACGGGAGGAACTTTCATACCTTTAAATTCTTCCGGCCTCGTATATTGCGGATACTCCAAAAGGCCGTCGCTGAAAGAATCGTTTGCGGCCGAGTCCTCATCGCCGAGAGCGTCGGGCAAAAGCCTGACAACCGCGTCGATTATTACCATCGCGGGCAGCTCTCCGCCGCTGAGGACATAATCGCCGATTGAAACTTCCAGTGCGCCTGTGCCGAGCCTTATCCTTTCGTCGAAACCTTCGTAATGGCCCGCGATAAGGATAAGCCTTTCTTCAGCAGCGAGTTCTTTTGCAAGAGGCTGGTCGAATTTTTTACCCTGAGGCGTAAGCAGTATAACCCTGCCCGGCTGGGAGTCCTGTTTCTGAACCGATTCGAGGCAATCAAAAACGGGCTGACACATTAAAACCATTCCCGCCCCGCCGCCGTAAGGCTTATCGTCAACCTTCTTATAGCTGTCTTTGGCGAAATCTCTAATATTTGAAAGAACTATATTTACCGAACCCCGCTGCTGAGCTCTTTTTACGATTGAAAAACCCAGCGGCGAAGCAAACATTTCAGGGAAAAGCGTAAGAACATCTATTCTCATTTAAAAATTCGAAATCCGAATATCGAAATCCTAAATAAATCCAAATTACCAAAATTCAAATGTCCAAAACCTGCGAATTTGGCGTTTTGAGCCTTTGAAAATTCGTCCCGATTTATCGGGATTGAATTTGTTTCGGATTTAGGATTTCGTGCTTCGAATTTAATCATAGTTTTGTGTCTTTTTCATTTAATTAAGCCTTTTTCTCTTCGGCAGCTTTCGCTTCGGCGTCCGCATTAGCCTTTGCTTCGGCTTTAGCTTTAGCATCCGCTTCGGCCTTTGCTTTTGCTTGGGCTGCTTCTTTTGCCTTGGCCTCAGCCTCGGCTTTTTCAGCGGCCTTTTTCGCCTGTGTTCTTTGGGTGCCGTCGAAAAGTACGCCTTTTTTCTTCGCAGCAAGTCTTGCTTTTTTCCTGCGAGCCTTCAATTCTTTGTAATGCTTGCTGGCGATGCCGATCCGAGCGATAAGTTCTGCGACCGTCTCGCTGGGTATCGCGCCTGCGCCGAGCCAATACTCGATTCTCTCTTTGTTGAGGACAAGCTGCTTGGAGGCGTCTTTCTCAATCGGGTCGTAGTGACCGAGCTTTTCGATGATTCGGCCGTCACGCGGATTGCGAGATTCAATCGCGTTGAGGCGGAAGAAAGGCTTGTGCCTTCGCCCCATTCTCGTAAGTCTTAGTTTTACTGCCATAATCTTTCCTTTTCCGCCTTCGCTGAAGCTATGGCGGATAAACTGTATATAATCAATTTTCCGTCAGGCACTGTGCCGTCAGGAAACACGTTTCAAATAATAACTATATCTCAATAATAGTTTTTTCGACATCCGGGTAAATCTTGTCGATATGATTCTGGAGTTCTATGGTTTCCTTTACCGAGGTGGCAATTTTACAATAAAGTTTTATTTCTTCAAGGGTTAATTTCCTTTCTTTCCTGTCTTTGAGCCATTTTTCCATTACCTGATAGCCGCCGATTCGATATTCCCAGATTTCAGGACTAATATTGTCGAAATAACTATCAGGATTGACAAAAACCCGCTTTTTGGGGACGTCGCAACAAACTTTTTCGACTTTTGTGTTGCCCTTCCCCTCAAATTTGGCAATAGGCTTATCTAATTTGTCTGATTTTATAAGGTGCAGGTTAATAAGCTCCTGTCCGAGTTTTGCCATTTTTGCAAATACGGCAGGGTCGCTGCAAAACGGAATTTTCGGGAAATCTGTTTTGAGAAATTGGGCATATTTGCTGCGGTAGATATTCGAATAAAGAACCGCATAGATATAGGAGAGTATTTGCTCCGGCTGAACCTTTTTGCCGTAACATTCTTTAAATTTTTCATACATTTCAGCCGGTATATTAACCTCTCGCTGATAATTGCTGCCGCCGTTAAATAAATTAGCATCAGGATAAGTATAAAGCGGAAAGTTTACATTTCCGCCTCGATAAAAAAGGTTCAAATCCTGAATACAATCTGAACAAAAAGCAATATTCCAAAGATTTTGCGTTCCAACAACCTGACCGGCTCGTCCAACACAAAGAGCTATATTCTCGTGCATCATATGACGCATAATCTCTTTACGCATTCTTTCAACCAGAACATCGTTATAAAAAATCCACTGTTTATCAAAAGGTCTATAGAGAATTTGGACTATTTGTTTTTCCCAATCGTCGGTCTTGCGAATTTTTTCTCTGGCTTCTTTTACAGTCCAGTCTGTTTCATCTTTCAGATTGAAAGTTTTCTTAAGGATGTTGTCTGACAGATTTTCATCAATAAACATTCGAATACGTTTTTCAATTTCCGATTTAGTCGGAGCAATCAGGAATTTGTCTCTGCTTGTTACTACTCCTACACTGTTTTCAGGGAAAATGTCTGTAATTTTTACATATTTATTATATCGGCCTGAATATTTTTCATCTCTTGGGACAAAGAAATAAAATTCAGATTCAGGCTTGAGAGTTTCCCATTTTGTTGTTTCTATATCATTCGTTTTGAGCCAGTCGTATTTTGTCTGTCTGAGTCCCCAGTCGTCTCTGTGCATAACTTTCTTTTTGAGACCTTTTTTCTTGATGGCAATAAGAATTGCAACGCCCTGCTGGATATCAAAGACATTTTCATCTTTTGAGCCGTCGGGGCAAACCTCTTTTTTCTTGCTGTTGCCGTGCAGGTCGAGAATATAGATATGCTCAAAACTGTTCATTAGTGAACGGCGCATTCCCCTGAAAGTCGGATTGTCAAGATAGCTATGATTTGTGATAAAGCCCAAAACGCCCTGGCCTGCCTGGTCGATTTTCCACTGTGCAAAGCGGATAAATTTAACATAATCGTCCTGGAGCCATTTTGGGTTTTTTTCGCCTAAATCTTTGCCGTCAATCTTACGATATTCCCTAATTTCCTTGCTAATCCATTCTCCTTTATTAACGGAATGGCCTGAATACGGCGGATTGCCGAGAATGGCAAGTATAGGCGTTTCTCTTTTGATTTTTCCGGCTTCGTGCGATTCCTGCGACAGCGAGCTTGTGCCGGGCAGATTGCTTTCGGCAAGCTCTTTCATATCGAGCGTATTTGTCAAAAACAAATTGAACCTGTCATCTTTTTCGAGCTTGTAGCCGAGTTCTTCGAGAAGAAAACCAATTTTGAGATGACCGACCGCATAAGGCGCCATCATAAGTTCAAAGGCAAAGAAGTTTTTAAGAATATGTTTTTTTATTAGCTCTTTTTTGCCGCCGCTGCCGTAAGCGGTGCAAAATTCATTGACTGCTATTGCGGCGGCCTGCGCAATAAAGGTAAGAGTTCCCGCTGCGGGGTCAAGAACTGTAACGGATTTTGTCGCAAAACCGTCTGTTTTGTCAAAATATTCTCTTAAAACTATATTTAGCGAACGCACTATATAGCTTACAACGTCTTCCGGTGTGTAATAAACGCCCCGCTGTTCTCGTTCCTGCGGGTCGTATTCGGCAAGAAATGTTTCGTAAAAATGCACAATCGGGTCAGAACCTTTGCCTTCGAAATAGTATTTATGCAGTACATTTTTTACATTTGCGACAGATAAGATTTCTGCGATGTCGTCGATAATCCAGATCAGATTCGGCCCCGGTTCTTCAAGCGAAACGTATCTGAAGACATCTCTTAAAATCCCGATTGTATGGGGTATATTATCAAATGCCTGTTTTCTGCTGAAACCATTTGACGTTCTCGTGCTTGCTGCAAACAAACCATAGGTAATGGTTTGAGCGTACATATCGGCAAAATCCTGCTTTGTTAAGCCTGCAATTAAATGCTGCTCAAACGCTTGATAAAAGCCGTTTAATCGACTCTTGCTGATAAGTAATTCGAGTTCAACCTGCTCTCGGAGATAGTGCGTTCTTGCTGCCAGAGATTCGGCAAGAGTTTTGGGGGTATAGTTCCGCGGCAGAGAGAAACTGAAAAATTTCTTAAATAAATCTTCGAATTTTTCTTCATTTTCAATCGGGGGACAGGTTTTAACATGGAGCGATATAACCGGCCTTGCAATCTGAACTTTATCTATTAGTTCTCCATCACGATAGAGCAAAAATTCAAAAAAATTTGTCAGGATAACATTCGGAAAAGTGCTGCGGTATCGCTTTAATTGTTCAGATTCGGCAATTCTTTCAAGATTTTCCTCTGTCGGCGGTTTAGCTTCAATATAGCCTGTTATATGCTGATTGCCATCCCAGACTCTAAAGTCTGGATTGCCGGCTTCGGTCTTTTTAGGCAGAATAGTTACATCAATTTTTTTATTTGTTAATTGCTGTGCAGAGATTTCAAGTAGAGACGCAAGAGCTTTATAAAAACTTTCCTCCCTCGCATCTCCTTTCCGACTTACACGAAAAACATCCTTGATATAATTATTTAACATAATTTTTTAAGTTGCCTTTTTACAATACAATGCATAGCCGTTAATGAAGATGGCCAGTAAAGCAGGGTCGATTTTCGCATCTTCGGCTATTTTTTTGACCTGCAGGTCGCCGAGCCTTTCGGCGTCCTTTTTTTCGGCCTCGGTCATTATCGCAACAGCTTTTTTAAGCTGAACAACTTCATCCTTCGTCGGGCTTACGAGCATCGCCAGCTCGGCGGAGCCTTTGCTGTCGGCAAAAAAACTTCTGAACTGCTTTCCAAAAGCATCATCGGTTTTCAGCGAGACTATCTCAAGAAACTGCGTCAGCGATGGTTTCGACGGGCTCACCATAAATGGTTTCGACTCTACCGGCGTATTATTTTGCCCTTCCTTTTAATTTTCTGTTTTCTTCTTGAGCGCTGCTTAATTTTTCTTCCCTGACTCATCATCGAGCCGATAGCGTCCATACCGCCGCCGCTCATAAGGGACTTGAAGCCGCCGAGCGCGCCGCCGGAAAGGGCCTTGAGCATACCGCGGCTCCGCTCAAAAGTCTTTATCAAACCGGATACATCATACTGGTCGGTCCCTGAGCCTGCGGCAATACGCCTCCTGCGCGAAGGGTTGATTATATCCGGATTTTTTCTTTCCTCAAGTGTCATTGAGTGAATTATTGCCTCAATTTTCACCATTTCTTTGTCATCTATGTCCAAACCGGCCATTTTTCCGCCCATTCCGGGCAGCATTTTGAGCATATCGGCCATCCCGCCCATTTTCCGGACACTTTGCATCTGCGTTAGAAAGTCGTCAAAACCGAAAGTACCCTCGGCCATTTTCTTCTGCATCTTCTCGGCCTCTTCGGCATCGAACTGTTCCTGAGCCTTTTCGACGAGAGAAACGACATCGCCCATACCAAGGATTCGGCTTGCCATACGGTCGGGGTGGAACTCTTCGAGTTTGTCTAATTTTTCGCCGACGCCAATGAATTTGATGGGTTTGCCGGTAACAGCTTTGACGCTCAAAGCCGCCCCGCCTCTTGCATCGCCATCGAGCTTTGTGAGGATTACGCCATCAAGTTCCAATCTTTCATTGAATTCCTTTGCGCTGTTAACGGCGTCCTGGCCGGTCATTGAATCGCAGACGAGATAAATCTGATGAGGACTGGTCGCTTTGGCAATGTTGGCGACTTCGGTCATCATTTCCTCATCGACGTGCAATCTGCCGGCAGTGTCAAGAATAACGACATCGTAGCCTTTGTCCTTTGCGTGGTTTAAGGCCTTTTTAGCCACTTTTACGGCGTCTTTCGAGCCCGGCTCGCTGTAAACATCTATATTTAACTGCTGACCGAGGGTTACGAGCTGGTCAACGGCAGCGGGTCTTTGCAGGTCGTCTGCGACGAGGAGAGTTTTTTTGCCTTTGGAGACGATGTACTTTCCGAGTTTGCCTGCGGTTGTGGTTTTGCCGCTACCCTGCAGGCCTGCGAGCAGAACGACGGTCGGGCCCGGAGAAACGAAATAAATCTTCGAATCTTCCGGCCCCATAAGTTTCGTCAATTCATCATTGACGATTTTTATCATAACCTGACAGGGGTGCAGCGACTTTATGACCTCCGCGCCGATGGCGGCAGTCCTGACGTCCTTGCAGAACTGCTTTGCGACGTGGTAATTGACGTCCGCTTCGAGCAGTGCCTTGCGGACCTCGTTCATAGCGTCCGAGATGTTCGCTTCGGTTATCCTGCCGCGATTGGTAAGCGTGCGGAAAACATTATTAAATTTTTCGGTTAGTGCATCAAACATAAGATATTTACCAGCTTATAAAGAGGGGTGATTCTATATAAAACAGGCTGTTTTTGCAAGCTATTTCGCTTAACCCGCTGGTTAAATTGAACTTGTGTCAATTTTTTAAGACAGACCGACCGGACATTATGGATATACCATAGCTTTAATCCTCAATATGCTGGATTTTATCGGTCTTAGGCGGATTAGGGAAACAGGGTACATCGTACCCCCTTAGGTCAAGTTCATCACGCGTTATATAATCAGGGCCAACCCAATCTAACATAATCGGCGGTAATCTGACAAGTTCAA
>PGYD01000135.1 GCA_002839495.1 Planctomycetes bacterium HGW-Planctomycetes-1 | reverse complement strand
TGAAATGTTCAGAGTGACTGTATTGTAGCCAGCGTATTGGCGATTTATAACAATTTTCTGCCTGAGACCACATTCTTCTAATGGAGGAATTGCATGAATATACTGCTTTTATACCCCAAATTTCCGAATTGGCTGCACGACTTCAGGCATGCCATTAAATTCAAAAACAGAAAGTATCTTCTACCCCCCGTTGGTTTGTTAACTGTAGCCGCTCTTTTACCGGATGGCTGGAATAAACGCCTTGTGGATGAGAATGTCCAGAGCCTCACAAAAAACGATCTGGAGTGGGCTGATTACGTATTTATAAGTGCCATGCCGGTTCATGGTCAATCAGTGCGCAGGTTAACTAAAATTTGCCGGCAAGCGGGACGTAAAATAGTTGCTGGCGGGCCTCTGTTTACTTTTGACTGGGACAAATTTAATGATATTGATCATTTTGTTCTGAATGAGGCAGAATTAACACTTCCATCTTTCTTGTCTGACTTGCAGGCCGGTTGCGCCAAACATGTCTATTCCAGCACGGAATTTGCTGATATAAGGCAATCACCTATTCCATTATGGCATTTAGCTCGCCTGGAGCACTATGAAATAATCGGCATACAATTTTCCCGGGGATGTAAATTTGATTGTGAATATTGCGTTGTCAGTTCTGTTTTAGGTCGGGGAATCCGTGCGAAATCTGTTACGCAGCTTATTGCCGAACTGGACAGTATTTATGCCGCCGGTTGGCGACGAAGCATTTACTTTTTGGATGATAATTTTATAATCAGCAAAGGCATAAAGAAAGAGATTCTACCGGCTTTAATTGAGTGGCGCAAAGATAAGCAAGACATACAATTCCAGACCTTTGTGTCTATAAATATTGCTGATGATGATGAATTGATGGAATTAATGTATGATGCAGGATTTGACAGTGTTTTCATTGGCATTGAAACACCTAATAAAAATACTCTGGCCGATTGTAATAAAATACAAAACACAAACCGGAATTTGCTCGACTGTGTAAGACACATCCATGGCAAGGGAATAAGGGTATATGGCGGATTAATGGTAGGTTTTGATAATGACACGCCCGAAGTATTCCAGCAACACATAGATTTTATACAACAAAGCGGAATTGCTGCGGTGGCAACAAACCAGCTCAAAGCATGCAGCGGAACAAGGTTATATAAACGTATGGCTGCGGAAGGCCGTCTTTTAACAAATTTCATTGATGGAGATAATACAAATTTTATTCCCAAAATGGGGATGGAAGAATTAAAAAAAGGGTATGAAAAGCTTCTTCGTCAAATCTATGCGCCACCTCATTACTATAAAAGAGTAATAACATTTCTGAGTGAATTTAAACGACCGAGAAAGCAGTCGAAAATTGAGCTGCAATCCATAATAGCATTTTTCCTTGTTATCTACCATATAGGCATAAGAGGAGTTGAACGAAACTATTTCTGGCGTCTGATATTCTGGACTCTCTTTAAGCGCCCTACCCTTTTCCCTATGGCTGTGACTATGGCTGTTTATGGATATAACTTCCGCAAATGTGTCGAGGAAATGTTTGGTGATCGCCCCCAGGAAGATTACCTTTGCCAAGAACCTGGAATGGATAAAATACCATTTGCCAACACCAGTGAACTTGCCTGAAGCATTTATTACAATCATTCCGAAATCATTCGCAATGATTATTATCTGTTCAAGAATTATTTTGATATTGAGAGCATGAAAATAAAGAAAAAAATATTAATTGTTAATTGTTATTTTGATGAGTTTCGTCTTCCAATACGCAGGAAAACAAAAGTCCCGCAGGCCATGACGCCGGCATACCTTGCCGGTGCATTTTCGCCTGAGCTATGTGATATTAAACTTTACAATGAGCAATACAGCGGGCCGCTGGAATCGGATGCACTTTTATCATGGCCGGACATGCTGGTTCTTACCGGTCTAAATACCGCTTTTGACAGGATGTTGCATTTAACAGCCTACGCCCGCACAAAAAACAGGCATGTTATCGTTGTTGCCGGAGGGCCGGCAATCCGGGCATTACCAATTTATTCGCAGGCTTTTTTTGATATCTGTTGTTCAGGGGATGTTGAACAACTTTGTGAGGTTATTTCAGAAACCTTCGGCAAGGATTATGTATCACGCGATTTTTTAGATAAGGGCTGGCTGATTCCACGTTACGATATGGCTTATTGGATGACCTGGATTGGCTATGTCGAATCGAGCCGCAATTGTTATTGCAACTGCAAATTTTGTTCTCTGACTGCAGAAGGGTCGAAATATCAGCATTATGATCTGGAATATTTGCGGATGCAGTTTAAAGCTCTCGGGAAAAGGCGGGTTGTTATTTTCCTGGACAACAATTTCAATTGCCCCAATCAGCAATTATTCGAGCAAAAAATTGAACTTATAAAAGAACTCCGGAGTAAAAAGCAATTTGATCACTGGTGCGCGCTTGTTTCCGGGGATTTCTTTAATAATGGGGAAAGTATAAATAAAATTAAAAATACTGGTTGCTTGTCCTTATTCAGCGGTGTAGAGACATTTGACAAACAGGCACTTATTAACTTTAATAAATTTCAAAATGCGATACAGCCGCAAAATAATGTTATACGAAATTGCCTTAATGCCGGCATTGCTTTTTATTATGGGCTAGTTTTTGATGTTGCATCGCGATCTATCTCCGATCTTAAAGATGAACTGGACATTATTGTAAATGACCCCGAAATTACCTTGCCCAGTTATATTTCTCTTTCCGTGCCCATTCTGAAAACGCCTTTTTTTTACGAATGCCTGGAAAATAATTTAATTCTTCCCCATATCCGGATACGCGACCTGAACTCATCGACAATAACATTACAACCCCTCGATTCAATGCCTGACGTTGTTCAGTTTGTTAAAGACATACAAACCATGTCCATCTTCAGAAAAAATATTATACCTCATAGTTTTCAATTTTATCGTAGATACAGAAAAAAACTTGCGGCTTTTCATATGGGACTAGCACTTTATAATGCCCTG
>PGYD01000134.1 GCA_002839495.1 Planctomycetes bacterium HGW-Planctomycetes-1 | reverse complement strand
GCGAAGGCGGGCGGTCGGCGTTCGTTTTTATATTTAGCCCGCCGTATTTGGACGTTCAACGTTCAGTGCCTGCCCTGAGCGAAGCCGAACGGGTTGAACGTTAGAATTAAAATTTCTCTTCCGCTTTACGCTTCACGAGATGCGTTTCACGAAAGTTTTTTCTTCTCCTCCTTCTGTCTTTCTGCTTTCTGATTTTTGCTGTCTTTTTTGCTTGCGGGCTTTCTTTCCCCAGTAATTTATTCTCGATTAATTCGCAAAGTTGTTTTCTTGCGTAATAACGGTTCAGTCCCTGGCTTCGGCTCCTTTGAATCTTCACTGCCAGTCCGCTCGGAATATGTTTTAGGTGGACGCAGGTGGAAGTTTTATTGACTTTCTGGCCGCCTTTCCCGCCGCTTCGAACAAATTTCTCCTCTAAATCATTTTCAAGCAGATTGCAGTTATGCATTCGCTTCTCAATCTCCTGCCTTTTCCGTTCGGTAATCCCAAAATTTATCATGTATGCCGCTTATTTTAATTATGAAATTTCAAATCAGTCTCTCCTGCCCGCTATTACAAATGACCATCCTTTAACTAAGCGGTTATTAGCGGCCTGGAATAAGTTTTCTTCTTATAAATGCTCCAATATATGCGCCTATAATGCCTGGAATGGTACAGAAGCCGTATATAACAAACTCTATCGGCCAAAGATTGCGCGAATTAGGCATAACGGACATTTCAATAAAAGCAAGAATGGGAAATAGGGACATGGTTGAAATACCCCAGAGCAGTTCATGCTTGGGATAAATAACCCCCAAAAGTCTCCCATAGAGCGGCTGACGTTTTGGATAAATAATCCCCAAAAGCATCCCGCTCAAGAATAAAAAAAGCAGTGACCATTCTGACATTCCTTCAATCCCTGTCCTGACCATTGGAAAAAGCGGCGACTCGTAAGCTTTAACATCCACAATCCAAAGTGGTGGAATTATAATTGAAATAAGACCTAACACAGCACCTATGGCAAATACTATCAGGATTTTGAGCGATCCACGGAGTTTATTCATATTTTTAAATTTTGCTTTGTCATTTTTATTTTTGATATTTGATTTTTAATTTATTTTCTGGGTTCTCCGTGCCTCTGTGGTGAACAAAAAATTTCCGCCTTCGGCGGACTCAAAACTTTTTCCTTACCTCTTTACTTCCTTGCTTCTTATCTTTCCCTCACACGTTCATACCGGAAATTGTGGTATCGAATACCATTGTCCCGTTGACCACGCCTTGTATGACCGCGGTATATTTCCTGCTCTTGAATGTTGTAATATTGCAGAGCAGATATAGTCTTTGTCCCGGCTCGACGGGTTTTCTGAATTTTGCGTTATCGATACTTGCGAATCCGATAAACCCCGGCAGTTCGTAAACTTTTTTTACGAACACGCTCGAAAGTTGTGCCGCCGCTTCTATCATTATTACTGCCGGCATTAATGGTCTGCCCGGTATATGTCCGCGAACCCAGAATTCGTTCTCGGTAACATCTTTGTATCCGAGTATGAGATATTTATCTTTATCGTACCAGATTACTCCGTCCAGATGCTGCATTTCGTAGCGTTGCGGATTTACTTCGCCGATAGCTTCTTTATCGAATACTATCTTGGTCAGGTCGATTTTTGACATATCGAACAATTGTACTGGCGGCATTGATATCCTTTCTAAACTTCAGATTTACCCGCATACAGCGGCAAATAACAATAACAGGCATTCAGCCTGTGTTCTCGCCTCGCAGCGAAGCTGCGGGGTGTCGACACATCCCGTCTCTCATCGCCGGTGTAATGAAAACAACAAAAAATGAGATTTCCTTACAGCCTGTCAGCCGGACTTACTCTGTCATTCTCGTACAGCCGGGCTTACTCTGTCACTCTCGTTTCGAGAATTTTGTTCCTGACGGCCTGTGCAGCCTGCTTAATCTGCTGCATTTGTTTGCGGACTCTTGTGCCTGCGGCCTTATTGCCGCCCTCGGCCTTGCGAATATCGCTCTCCGCCTCGTCTATCAGCCTTTTCAATTCCTCATATTCTTGCATTTTGAAGCCTCCATTCTAAACAAATAACGCCTAAAAGTGTATCCAGCCGTTCGGCTGTTGTCAAAAAAAATCCCCTTTTTAACGCAAAAATAAGGGTCTCTGAAACCGCCTATTTTAACAGCTTTTTTGTCAATTCCGCTATTCTTTGTCCTGCCCGTTTGCACTGTGCCGTCGCCCTTGCATCCGGACTTCCAATCGCGACGGCTCCATAATGGTCGCCTTGCGGGTCGCCCTGAATAATCATACCGTGAATCAGCATAGCCTCTAAAATGCCCATAATTGTAGTCTCGTTTCCGCCGCCGATATTGGCAGAACTTGCAAACGCGCCTCCAACCTTGCCAGCCAACCCGCCATGCCTGACAACAGAATCCGTAAACAACTGCATTAGCTTCGGTGCCATCTGGCCGTAATACGTCGGTGAACCAATAACAATCGCATCAGCGGCAAGTAAATCATCAACACAGGCATTTTCAACATCCTTGCACTCGGTCGGCAAACCGCTGTCAGCCATAGATTTAGAGATAAGCTCAGCCATTTTTTTAGTGTTGCCGCTTTTGGAATAATAAATTACAAGCCCCTTTGCCATAAAGACTCCTTTCAATGCGAAATCACGTTAATTTTAAGGGAAAGTCTGATAATTGCACGTTTTTTCGTGAAAAATAACCATTTTAACCGCGGATTTCACGGATTTAACGGAAGTTTTTGAGGGCAGGTTGGCCGGAAAGTCGTTAAACTTTGCGCAGATTAACATTAACCACGGATTACACAGATGGCACGGATTTATTTTTTACCGGCTGGGTAATCGGGCAAGGATGGTTTCTTTCATCCGGTTCATATCAGCCTGCTTTAAAAAACCATCCAGTAAACCCAACCATTTATCTATATCCTCCGTAAATAAAAAGGTGTCAGCCGGCACAAACTCCGACAAATTCTCGATAAACTCCCTCTGCACTCTGCCGAGCAGGGACTTCGTCTGGCCGAGAGGCTCGGCAAAGAGCTCCGCAAGTCTTTCAATGTCAATTTTACATCACTACTGTCCCATTAACTTTTAAGTAAATTGTTGTAAATAGAATAAAAATAACAAGTTGTGAGAAAAAATGATTGGGGTCGATTTCAAT
>PGYD01000133.1 GCA_002839495.1 Planctomycetes bacterium HGW-Planctomycetes-1 | reverse complement strand
TCGTTTGAAGGCGGGCCTGATGGAAGCGGTAAATACCTGTTTTTGGCTGCATAAAGATTTACTGCGTCTGTCATTACAGGAAAACCCCTAAGTTTGAAAGAAATTTTGGTTTGACATAACACAAAAAGCGGGGTATATTTATAGAGGAATTTTTGGGATAAATTATGGGTACGATATTATTTATCTGCGGTTTAGCGGCACTTATATTCGCAGCAGCGATTATTAAACTTACTTTCTGGATGCTGAGAATAATGTTTTCCCTTATTTTCCTGCCTATTGTAATTCTGCCTTTAATTCTTATCGGGATAGTTTTTAGCATCGTTTTTGTCCTTTTGGGACTGCTCGCTCTTCCGATACTCCTGCCGATTATGCTGCTGCTGTTTGTTTTTCTTTTCCTGCCAATATTGCTGATTAAACATTTAATGGCCTGAAATTAAGCACTTTTCCTAAATTTTTCATTTTTCACCCTTTGAGATTTCCTTTTGCGCGGAATTAGCCGCCAAGATATGAATCGACACAGATTATAATAAATAATATGGGCTTGCTTTTACCAAAGCCAGCACGAATGCTGTTTACTCGTGTCTTAGGGCTATGATGGGGTCAACTTTGGCGGCGTTGATTGCCGGATACAGACCGAAAATTATACCTATTCCGACACTGATGAACAAAGGCAGAAGAATACTTTGGAGTGTTATAACAGTCGGCATATCAGAAAAGAAAGTAATAATTGCAGGGATGAGGATTCCCATAACAAGCCCTACGATTCCGCCGAGAGTCGAAAGGACAACGGTTTCTATAAGGAACTGGACGATAATCTGTCTTCGTTTTGCTCCGATTGCCCTGCGGATGCCGATTTCACGAGTTCTTTCCGTAACCGAAGCGAGCATAATATTCATAATTCCGATACCGCCGACGAGCAGACTGATGCCTGCGATAGAGCCGAGCACGATATTAAATGTTCGCTTCGTCGCTTCGGCCTGTTTCAATAACGCCAAAGGCACGCTCACCTCGTAATCTTTTTTCTTGTGAAACGTTTCGAGCATTCGTTCGATTGCGGCGGCAGCGGCTTCGACCCTTTCGATATTGTCAACCTGCACTATAATCTGGTGAAGTTCCACTTTTTCGAGAGTTCTACTGCCCGATGTTATTTTCATAAAGATGTCGCCGAAGTATTTGCGCACAGTGCTGATGGGTATATAGGCATCGACCTGCTGGTCAGGTATCTGGATATTTCCCGCCTGTCCCTGTTCTGTCTTTATTATTCCAATAACCTCGAAGGAGTCTCCGCCAATTTTAATTGGCTGGCCGATGGTATTTTTGTTCGCCAGCAGTCTTCTTGCCCCGAATTCGGTCAATATTGCCACTGCGGAAAGATTCTCTACGTCTCTTTTATCGAAGACTCTTCCGGCGAGTATTTGCCGCGGTACAAGTTCGAACCATTCGCTCGATGTGCCGACGATTCTAAGCTCCAGCGCCTGAGAGCCGATTCTCGATTCCTTGCGTATGAGCTTGGCGGGGGCAACCTTGTGAACATTGGGAAAATTCGTATAAATTCTTTCATAGTCCAGATAAGTCAATCCGTATATGCTCATAATGGAACGCTGTGTGGAGGTGGTTTCCTCTTCAACGGATTTAATCGAATTAATTATTATATTATTACTGCCGAGCTTCTGTATCTGAGCCAGGGCCTCTTTGCTCGCTCCTTCGCCGACGGCAAGCATTGCGACGACGCTTCCGACTCCGAAAACGACGCCGAGCATAGTCAGAAACGAGCGGAGCTTATGCAGCAGCAGGTTCTCGATGCCGAGCCAAATATTCCTGATAAATTTTGACTGATGCATAGCCATTAGTTTTCGTCTACCTTTTCTATCAGGCCGTCTTTCATATGCAGTCTTTTATGGGCAAAGGCCGCGATGTCTGCCTCGTGTGTTACCATAATGATGGTTGTTCCCTCATCGTTGAGTTTTTTAAGCAATTCCATAATCTGTTTTCCGGTATGGCTGTCGAGGTTTCCTGTCGGCTCGTCGGCGAGAATAATATGCGGGTCTGCGGCCAAAGAGCGGGCGACGGCGACTCTCTGCATTTGCCCGCCCGACAGTTCGGCGGGCCGATGATTAAGCCTGTCCTCCAGTCCGACCTTTGCGGCCAGTTCCTTTGCTCGTTCGGCGCTTGTATGCGCGTCCCATCCGAGATAATAAAGAGGCAGTTCGATGTTTTTCTGAACGGTTAATTGCGGAATCAGATTAAAACTTTGAAAGATAAAACCTATATATCTGAGTCTTATATCGCTCAGTTGGTCGTCGTTCAGCGTGCTTACGTCTTTGTCTTCGAGCAAATACTGTCCTGAAGTAGGGCGGTCAAGGCAGCCCAAAATATTCATCATTGTGCTTTTGCCCGAGCCGCTCGGGCCCATAATCGCCCAGAAACTTCCCTTTTGAAATGATACGCTTATGCCGTCGAGCGCCCTCACGGGCTCTGCGCCCATTTCATAGATTTTATGTATATTTTCGAATCTTACTATGCCCATCGCTTATTGGCTTTCCTCGCTTCTGTTTCTTCTTCTTGAGCCTGAAGGCCTGTTTCCGCTGCGCATTTGCTGCATAGCCTTTTCTCTTTCTTCGGGAGACATCTGCTCGAATTTTTTACGCAGTTCCGCTTTTTGTTCGTCAGTGAGGTTCTCGAGCTGCTTTTTTGCCTTTTCAATTTCCGAGGTTTCGTCGGTCGTCTGCTGTTTTGATGACGAGACAGCAGAATGGTTTGCTTCCGCGTTTTTCAGGCCTTCAGTAATTTTTTCCTGCATTGCCTCTGAATGGTATCCTGAATCCTGCTGATTTTGTGCGGCGGCGGATTTCAAAGGCGGATTTAGCGATACAATTTCGCCTTCCTCAAGACCTTCGATAACGTGAATTTCCTTGTTGTTGTCGAGTCCGACCTTAATCAGTCTGCGCTGGAACGACTTTCCGGTTTTGACATAAACGGCAGGTTCCTTTCCGACTCTTATAACCGCCTGAAGAGGAACATAAACGGCATCATCGTATTGCTGAACTATTATATTTGCCTGGCAGCTCATTCCGGTTCTGAGCATCGGGTCGTTGCCGTCGATATAAATTTCGGTTTTATAAACTTTCAAATCCGGATTCATCCACATACTTCTTGCGTCCGGCAGGGGG
>PGYD01000132.1 GCA_002839495.1 Planctomycetes bacterium HGW-Planctomycetes-1 | reverse complement strand
ACGGTCAAATTGAAATCGATACAGGTCATAATTTGTTTTAAGTCTTTTGCTTATTTAATGTTATAATAAAACTGTTAAAAGTTAACGGGACAGTACTGTTTTCGAGCGGTTTTCTCGCTGGAAAATCCGCCTCGCAGCGATTAGAATAGTTACGGGTGTAAAAATGACAGATAAAAAAGAAAAATTGAAAATCCTGTTTCTGTGTACCGGCAATTCCTGCCGAAGCCAGATGGCAGAGGGCTGGGCAAAAAAGCTCAAAAGCGATTGTATCGAGGCTTTCAGTGCCGGCGTCTATCCGGTCGGCGTAAACGCACGCACCATACAAATAATGGCTGAGGCGGGCGTCGATATCTCCGGCCATCGCTCGAAACACGCTGACGACCTTTGCGGCATCGAGTTTGACTATGTAATTACGCTTTGCGACAACGCGAAGGAAATGTGTCCGGTATATCACGGAAAGACAAAACTGCTGCACAAGCCTTTTTCCGACCCGTCCGTTCTGATAGGCTCGGAGGAAGTAATAACCGATACCTATCGCAAAGTGCGCGGCCAAATCAGGGATTTTATTCTGACTTTGCCCGACAGTCTGATACAGAAAGAGAATGGCGGAAAAAAACAATGACGCAAAATGAATATTTCAGACGGCGGGGACTCGACAAAGCGGCGTTTTTAATACTGCTTATGCTCGGCCTGCTCGCGGCACAGCTTATAATTTCTTTCAGGTCGGGATTCAAGCTTTCCGAACCAATTCGGCTCAAAGGCACAGGACTTGAGGTTTCTATTCCTGCCGGCGATAACTGGAAACGCATCTCGAACGATTTTAAATACGAGAATAATGAATTCAGACTCGCCTGCCTTATGCACATAAGCAGCGATTCCGCTATCACGCTGCAATGGCGGTATTCCCTGCTTCCGTCGGAAAAAACTGCTTTGGAAAGATTCCAGAGCGAAGCCGAAACTATAGAGGGAGATATCGTATCTTCAGACTCGGCCAAATTCGGCGACTTTAACTACGATTACGCAAAAATCGACTCGGAAAAAATCACTATTTTCTGCGGCACAACCGCTCTGCCGGACGGAAGAATTCTTACTCTTGAAGTCGGACATAAAGGTTTGGGAATCGAGCTTGCCGAGAAAATCTTCAGGGCGCTGCTCGCCTCGGCGAAATATAAAGAGGACAATCCGCTGGCCAAAGGCGCGGAATTCCTGAAAAATTTTAAAAAATCATATACCGATTTTCTGCCGCCGGACAGTTCTCAAAATTATTACCGAATAAAAGATATTCGCGGCAATAATATCGGCTTTACGGCAAGTTATGCACGTTGGCCTGCCAATCCGAATAAAAATTCCCTCTTCTCCTCGGCGGCGCTGATATTCCTCGATACCAGAGCCAATTCCTATGCCGAAATGTCGCTTTTTCACTCGGACATCGCCCTGACAAAATTCGACTGGAGCGTAAAACAGAGCAGTCTGCTGACTAATCGGGAAATACCTGTCCTTATCCAGCTCGACGACAGCGTCGTTACCGTTCACAGACAAGATGTATCTGTCAAATTCGCCCTTACCGATACGATGCTGCCGGAAACTTTTTTCGATACAGCCGTCGCGGCGTTTCTAAGAGGCAATTCAGATATGATAATGCTTGACTTCATAATTTCCGACGGCAAAATCACTCCGGCAATTATTTCGAGAATAAATACGCCGCCGGCATCGGTACTGCCCGCTAAATCCGCCGCCGCAATCGAAATTTTCACGACAAATACGACATATCAAAAGGCCTATTTCGACGGCGAAGGAAGATTGCTGCTGGCTGAAGTGCAGAGCGGGTTTGCTTATAAAATCGAACGCGCATCAAAGGCCGACATCATTGCCGATTTTCCACAGTGGGCCGAAAAAATCCGGCTTCTCGAACAATACAAACCTGTAAAAGCGCCCGGCCAGAAAACGGAAGCCGACGGTCAGTAAAATTTATCGCTTTATATAAAGGAATGTAAAATGGCGGACATTATTTACGACAGCATTATCATCGGCGCAGGCCCGGCAGGCTTGGCTGCTGCGCTTTACAACGCACGAGACAGACTGCAAACTTTAGTGCTCGAAAAGTTCTATCCCGGCGGACAGATTATGAACACCGACCGCATCGAAAACTATCCCGGCTTTGATAATATCTCCGGCGCAGATTTGATTGAAAGAATGAAAAAACAGGCCGAAACTTTCGGCGCACAATTCAAGACAGGCGCAGAAGTCCTTAATATGCAAAGACTTAACAATGGCAGCATACAGGTAAATTGCGGCAAAGAAAACTTTATCGCCCGTTCCGTTATTCTCGCCTGCGGCAGTGATTACAGAAAATTAGGCGTGCCCGGAGAAGCGGAATTCAGAAACGCCGGCGTCAGCTATTGCGGAATCTGTGATGCTCCGTTTTTCAAGGGCAAAAAAGTCGTCGCTGTCGGAGGCGGAAACACCGCCGTCGAAGAGGCTCTGCACGTTGCAAAGTTTGCCGCCGAAATTACCCTCGTCCACAGACGTCAGGAATTCCGCGCGACAAAAGTACTCGTCGAAGAGCTTATGCAAAAAGTCAACGCCCCAAACGCAAATGTCAAATTGAAGCTCGATTCGGTTGTTACCGCAATCGAAGGAGACAAAAAGGTCGAAAAAGTCCGCATTAAAAATGTAAAGACGAGCGATGAGGAAATCCTGCCCTGCGACGGCGTTTTTATATTTGTCGGAACTGTTCCCAACACCGCTTTTCTCAAAGGTTTTGTCGATTTGACCGATGCGGGTTTTGTAAAATGCGAGGTCGGTTTTCTGCGGACGAAAGTGCCCGGCGTTTTCGTAGCGGGCGACTGCCGAATAGCCGCGGCTATGCAGCTTGCCACCGCCGTAGGCGACGGCGTAAACGCCGCGATGATGACAAAACAATATCTAAGAGACGCAAACTGGTGGAATCGGCCGATTTCTGACGCACTTATGCCGGGAGAATGGTAATAATAATTGAAGAATGAAGATTGTAGAATGAATATTTAAATCGTTGCAAATAGCTCTGCCGAAGGCAGAAACTACAAATCTTCAATCAGTACTGTCCCGTTAACTTTTAACAGTTTTATTATAACATTAAATAAGCAAAAGACTTAAAACAAATTATGACCTGTATCGATTTCAATTTGACC
>PGYD01000131.1 GCA_002839495.1 Planctomycetes bacterium HGW-Planctomycetes-1 | reverse complement strand
TCAGATATACCGCCGTCTTAAACGCCTGAGCGGGACTTTTGCTCCACTCGATAATCTTTTTGCCCCAGTACATCCTCATATATCCGTGCATTTTGCCGGTAATTACCATTTCCTTTTGAGCGGCGTTCCAGTATTCATCGTGCGTCCGAGCGTTTTCCAGTTGCCTGAGCAAATAAATATATTGTCTTTTATCCCGCTTGTGAAAGTTCAGCGTCCGCATCGCCCAGCCTGCCGTGGATTTCAGCCTGTCATAATCGTAATTGTAATAGACAAAATTATGCGCCAGTTCCCGCCTTATAATCAGCTCTTCGAGATATGCCTTTGCCCCTGCCCCGCCGTGCTTCTGTATCTGCAACGCTATATACACCGGCGAAATCTGTCCGAAATGCAGATACGGACTGATATTTGATAGCCCGTCCTTCGATGGGTCGCTGCTGTCTTTACCGTAGCCGGCAAGTTTATTTTTTATGAAGGATTTTAACAGCTTTTTAGCCTCGCTTGTCCCGCCTGTGAAAAATTCCGTTCTCGAAACCGATGAATCTATTTTAAGTTTTTTAATTACAGCCGCCGGATTGCTTACATCCAAACTGTTATTAAATTTCAGGCTGAGCGAGCTTTTTACGCACCTTGTCTGCGGCGGTTTTTTAAGAAACTTTTTCAGTTGTTTGTTAATCCTCGGCCGGATTGTCCTTGCCGAATATTCCTCTTTTTCGCCGGCTGTTTCGAGAGGAACTATCAGGTTTGTCTCGATTTCGGTCAATCTGCAATCGAGTTTCTTGGCAACCCCAAGCCTGCATTGGCACTGAAATTTCAGGTACCCTGCATCGACGATTACCTCGCAGGCGTCTTTCGCTGTTTCTGTTATAATTTTAACGAAATTACCAAAACTTATTCTCATCTGAATTTGTCTTTTTTTCAGATTTTTTTGGAGTTCTGCAAGTCCTTCGAGCATAAAATGATAATGCCTTGCATTTGCATTGGGAAAGTTGGGAAATAAGCAAAAAACGACCACAAGCGGCTTTTTTGCCTCATTTGCGCGGTTTATCGCATATTCGAGGGCGTGGTTATATTCAGCCCTTTGGGCCGCCTGCATCCAGTATAGAACGTATTTCCTATCTTTTATGAGACGGTTATTGAGCGTTTTTATGCGTTCTTTTTCTAACATATCCATAAATAGGCTTTGTTTTACAGCTTAATTTTAGCTCCTTACAATCCATACGAGTACTAAAATCCGTACCTAATTTGGGTAAAATACGAAAAATTTTGCAAAAAATCTTTTGAACCCTTTTTTTTTCTTGACGTATAATAGGTAGAACTGTTATTTTAGATAACCCACACGTACCTCCTCCTCTTTAGGAGGCGCACACGGCATGGCGGTTTCTCTCCTCGGCCGCCTGCCTTTTTTTTTAGACTTATTTCGGCAAACCTTATTGCCAGCTATGACGTAGCATAAATTGAGGACTTGTTCCTCGATCTTTTCTTCAGGGCAGATGGCCGCTCCTCCTTGGTCTTCTGCCCATTTTTTTTATAGGGATTATGCGCGAAATTTTTCTGTCCGTCTTGATATTATCGGATTAAGGGGATTTATGCCTTCCTCAACTCTGCGCCGATTGTGCCGCCGAGAGTGGAAACTATATCTTTTTCCCAGCCGTCAACTGTCTGATGTTTCAGCGTGCCGTCATCGTCCCTGAAACACAGCGAAACAGTAACGCTTTTTTTGCCCGCAGGTATCGGCTTGCCCCTGTAAATGCCGTCGAATTTTATCTCTTCAAGTTCGCCCGGCGCCTTGGAATAAATAATCTCTTTTATCTTCTGCCACTGAATCGGCTCATCGACGATTAGCGAAAGGTCTCTGCTGATTGCCGGAAACTTCGGCAGCGGCTTCATCTTAATCGTACTTTTCTCAACGGCGGCAAGCACGTCGAAATTAATCTCCGCTGCGCAAACCGCAGACGCTTTTATCCCCATCTCATAAAGAATCTTGTCTTTGAGCACGCCCGCCGAGCCGATTTTTTGGCCGTTCATCGTTATTTGAGCGCCCGTCTTTGCCCAGAACACATCGGCAGCGGCAAACCCGACTTCTATTGAGCCGTCCACAGCTTTTATTCCGCCCTCAATCGCGCCTTTTAGAATCCGAAAATCGCCGTCGCACAGCGCAGCCAAACTGCAATGTTCTGTATGACTGCCGTCCTGCTTTTTAAAAACGTTTGCGATTTCATAAATTTTTATGTTCTTATTTCCGCTGTTGTAATTGCGGCCAAGAATTTCGAGTAAAGAACCGATTAAAGAGCTTCTCATCAGGTTTGCCGTCCTGCTGCTTTCGTCCTGTACGACCAGATGACCGTCGATTGCAGCGCTGGTTATAAGTTTCGCCGTTTTTTCCTCGCAAAAGCCCGGCGTTATCGTCTCGTAAAATCCGCAGCCGTTCAAAAATCCGCTCACAGCCTCGCTGATTTTCTGTCTCTTATCGACCGGCGCCACTTCGATACTGATTTTCTGACTGACGCTGATTTTGTCGAATCCGTAAATTCTGGCGACCTCTTCAATCAGGTCGATTTCCCTCGTAATGTCGCCCCGCCACGTCGGAATCGTACACAGAATCTTGTCCGTTTCATTCTTCTGCGGACTGAAACCAAGACCGCGAAGTATCTCGAATATCGTCTGCTGCGGAACATCTATGCCGAGCACTTTTTTCACCCTGCCGATTCGCATCGTAACCATACGATTATTCGCGATTTTGCCCGGATATGCGTCAACAACGCCCTCGACGATTTTGCCGCCTGATGCCTGAACTATAAGCTGCGCCGTCCGCTGCGAAGCCCAGTCGATTTGTTCGATATCGACGCCTCTGCCGAATCTGTATGCCGCTTCGCTCGGCAGATTTAAATTCCGCGATGTCTTCCTGATACTTACAGGGTCAAACGCCGCATCTTCGAGCAGAATTGTAGTCGTCGAAATGCTCACTTCCGTCGCCAGTCCGCCCATCACACCGCCGATAGCAACCGGCCCCGATGGGTCGGCAATAACAAGCATATCAGGCTGAAGTTCACATTGGGTCTCATCGATACTTACTAATTTTTCACCTTTTTTCGCCAGACGGACGATGATTTTGCCGTCTTTGATGTTATTGTAATCGAACGCGTGCGGCGGCTGGCCCGTTTCGAGCATCGCGTAATTCGTCGCATCGAC
>PGYD01000130.1 GCA_002839495.1 Planctomycetes bacterium HGW-Planctomycetes-1 | reverse complement strand
TTTGGCCGGAAATACTCCCTGCATTCGGATTGTGTAAGTTCGGTCAGATAGTCGGTTATTTCACGCTTCGTGTTTCTCCAGGTGAAGTAGGTGTAAGACTGGGTAAACCCTGCCTTGGCGAGGCGGGACATCACCTTCGGTCGGGTGAAAGCCTCTGCAAGGAAAATAACCTCAGGGCAGGCCTGCTTTATTTCTATTATCAGCCAGTCCCAGAACGCAAACGGTTTTGTATGAGGATTATCTACTCTGAATATCCGCACCCCTTGTTCTATCCAGAACAAAATAATGCTTCTTAATTCCTCCCGGAGATCCTGCCAGTTTTCCGTTTCAAAATGGAAGGGAACAATATCCTCATATTTTTTAGGGGGGTTTTCTGCAAACTGCACAGTTCCGTCAGGCCGCTTTTTAAACCATTCAGGATGCTCTGCAATGTAGGGGTGGTCCGGTGAGCATTGATAGGCAATATCAAGAGCTATTTCAATTCCATGAATACCGGCCTCCTTGACCAGTTGCCTGAAATCATCAAGGGCGCCCAGTGACGGTTCAACAGCTTTATGGCCGCCGTCCGCGGAGCCGATAGCCCAAGGACTGCCGGGATCATGCTGTTCTGATGCGGGAGTATTATTTTTTCCTTTCCGGTTTACCTTCCCGATGGGGTGTATCGGGGGAAAATACAGTACATCAAACCCCAATTTCGCTATTTCCGGGAGCAGGCGTGCGCAGTCCCTGAACGTTCCCGGCATTTGCGGGTCCGCGCTGCAGGAACGGGGGAAAATTTCATACCAGGTACTGAACAGAGCCTTTGTTCTGTCGACGGTAACGGCAAGGGTTTTAGCATAGGATGCTGTGCAGGTTTTATCAGGATATGCCGCCATAAGGCGTGTTATCTCCTGATCAAGGGCACAGGAAAGGCCCTGCGAAGGATCCGATCCGGCCCGTATCAGACGGGCATATTCTCTGAGCTTTTTTTCATCCTCACGCGTTGCCCGCTCTGCAGCCCCTTCAATATATTCAGCTCCGATGAGCAAATCAACCTGTATATCCTGTCCTGCGTTTGCCTTTTTCTGTACATCCCGCTGCCAGGTATGGAAATGGTCAACCCATGCCTGCAGGGTATAGTAGTAATTGCACATCTCACGTATGTAAAACATTTCCTCCCATCGATCATTTCCTATGTGCCTCATGGATAGTTCATTCCAGCTTTTTTCACGGGCTGTGCGGTACAATAATATCGCCGAGACAGCATCGTGACCGTCGGCAAATATATCTGCCTGGACAACAACCGGCTCGCCGATAGTCCGCTTGATAGGAAAGCGACCGTCATCAATTTCCGGCGTTACCGCTTCTATTGCCACGCGTATCCTGCCGTTTATTTCAGCACTCTGTTTCATACTGCCCCCTCTTACATGAAAATATTGACCGGCAGACCCGGTGCACAGGGAATTCTTCAACGGTCATCCTGATGGCTTTCCTGTGCCCGTCCATAAGTACAGGTCAATTTTTTTAACCATTCTGTGTGAACCGTGGTTAACTGCTCTGGTAGAAAACGCCATTGCCAGTTGCCCAGTGCTATCGCGGGACGATTCATCTGCGCTTCCTGCCCCAGTCCCAGCACATCCTGCAAAGGAATAATAACCGTGTCGGCAACCGACATCATGGCCAGACGGATGAGTTCCTCATGCACTTTTGTACTGGTAACATTTTTCCCCACGTAGCAACACAGTCTTGCTTTGTCCTGGGGCGCTGCTTCATTTTCAAACCAGCCTTTTACCGTATTGTTGTCATGCGTCCCCGTATACGCAATACAGTTTGGAACATAATTATGGGGCAGGTACGGATGAGCCGGCAGATCCTCTCCAAACGCAAACAGCAGAACCCGCATTCCGGGAAATCCAAGGCGGTTTATGATTTCTTTCACATCGTCGGTTATCAGTCCCAGATCCTCGGCAATAATGGGAACGGCGGGAAATGCTTCCTTGACCGTGGCAAAAAAATCAACGGCCGGCGCCTCCTCCCAGCGCCCGTTAAGAGCAGTTGTCTCGGTTGCCGGAACTTCCCAAAATGCTACAAAACCCCTGAAGTGGTCAATGCGCACCACATCAAAAAGGCTGAGGTTATGGGCAAGCCGTTGTATCCACCAGCGGTACCCGGTCTTCTGAAGTACGTCCCAGCGGTAAACCGGATTTCCCCAGAGCTGACCGGTTGCGCTGAAATAGTCAGGCGGCACACCGGCGATGCTGAGCGGCCGTTTGTTCTTATCCAGTTTGAAGAGGTCTGTATGTGTCCAGACATCGGCGCTGTCATAGCTGACATAGATGGGTATATCGCCAATGAGTTTTATGCCCTTGTTATTACAATAATTTTTCAAAGAATGCAACTGTTTGAAAAACAGATACTGAAGAAATTTCTCCCGTTCAATGGCTTCTTGAAAGTCTATATTTATAGTTTCGATACTTTCTCTATCCCTGTCTCTAAACCCTGCCTCCCATTCCTGCCAGACTCTTCCCTGATGATGATTTTTAATCACTGTAAACAGGGCAACATCCTCAAGCCACTCCCGGTTTTGTGCACAGAATTCTTCGCAGGCTTTCTTTTCGTCGCCATGGTGCTTGAAATGCTCAAACGCACGGTTAAAGAGCCTTCCCTTGTAGGGTATTACCGATGCATAATCGGTGCGCTCAGCCGTAAAGGAAGGTTTGTGCGCTACATCATCAGGCGACAGCAGCCCTTGCTCTACCAGAAGTTCAGGGCTTATGAGGAGGGTATTGCCCGCAAATGCCGAGATGCTGCTGTACGGAGAATTACCACATGCCAGGTCAGTGGGATTAAGCGGCAGTATCTGCCAGTAGCTCTGGTTTGTCTGGGAAAGAAAATCAGCAAACCGGTATGCCCAGGGTCCCAGGTCACCGATACCAAACGGTGAAGGAAGTGATGTTATATGAAGAAGAATGCCGCTGCCTCGTTTATTCATGATTCTTTCCATGTATCAGTAATGACGAACTCGTAAAAAGTAGAAAAATGAGCCCCTCTCGACGGCTTCGTAAAAAGCTCCGCAGGCAAGGCGCATGGGGAGGGGGCTTGACAGAGTCGTGTCCCCATCCAAGTGAGGCATACTTAGGCGTATGCCGCAACGACGAAGGATGAAGCGCAACGCAGCATCCGGACTTTTTACGAAGCCGTCAGTAATGCAACGGGAAAATGCTTCATCAGACTGCCAAGCAGAAGATTTCTCCCGCCGCTGATCTGTTGGCCGGTTATAGCATCCT
>PGYD01000023.1 GCA_002839495.1 Planctomycetes bacterium HGW-Planctomycetes-1 | reverse complement strand
ACTTTCGCAACCGTCGGCAAGGAAGGCGTGCCGGAGATTAACCTGATGAGTATCCAGGACTTTGTGGCTATCTCGCTGGGCAAATATGTTAAAAACAACCTCGATTTCGGCAAAAAGCTCAAAAATCCGCCTCTGGTTTTCGGCGTAAATTATTTCCTCCGCGATAAAGACGGCAAATTTACCAACGGTGTCCGCGATAAACACGTCTGGGTCAAGTGGATGGAGCTGAGAGTACATAACGAAGCAGGCTGCAGAGTTGCGCCGACCGGATTGATCCCCTGCTATGAGAACTTGAAAAGACTGTTCAAAGAAGTGCTTAATAAAGACTACTCAGAACAGGATTATATAAATCAGTTTACAATCCGCATAAAGGAAAACCTTGCCAAGATAGACCGGGTCGAGAAATTCCATCGCGAACACGTCGCCCAGTCTCCGGCTGAAGTGTTTAAGGTTTTGGCCGAGCAGAAGAAACGGCTCGAAGAGGCAGGGGCAAAATTCGGCGATTACATCTCACCGTTAGATTTGCCGCAACAGAAATAAAGACGCGGATTTACACAGATTTACACTGTAGATAAAAAAGAAAACCCCGGTTAACTTGTCCTGAGCAAAGTCGAAGGATGCCGGGGTTTTTGTTTTTTTTATGCCGTTGTGAATAACTCGAGCAACTCTTTGAAGTCTTTCTGTATTTCCATTTATTTGATTTCTTAAGAAATCTACGGCTTCTATTCGTTCCTGCGGCGGCTTGGAAAGCCAATATTGGAGGTTTTCTTTGATTTCTGAAAAACCTTCCAAGCGATATAATGAAGCAACTTTTCTATTCACAGAATCCATAAAATTTATTATACATCATAAGGCCTTCATATCAAATAATCTTTTATCCGCGAAAATACCTGGCGGCGTATTCTTTCGGATTTATCAAGTAATATTATCAGATTTTTTAGACGACATTGCGATTTTTTTCAGCTCTGCGAGGTCGAGTTTTCCTGTGCCGAGGAACGGCATCGATTCGACTTTGATATAATTGGCCGCTTTGGGCTTCCATAGATTCGGCAAATCGCTTTTAGCGATAATATCTCGCAGTTTTTCGGCGTTCCCTGCCTGCGGAACGTACAGCACGACAAGCTCTTCGCCCTTTTTCTCGTCCGACACAGATGTTACGGCAACGAGCTGTTCGCCCGTGCCGAGCCCGTCAAGCAAGACCTGCTCAACGGCCAAATGCGGGACCATTTCGCCTCCGATTTTACTGAAACGTGCCAGCCTGCCGGTAATTTTTAAAAAGCCGTCCTTGTCGATACAGCCTATGTCGCCGGTGTTGTACCAGCCATCCTTCAAGACCTCTACGGTTTTTTCAGGCACATCGAAATAGCCTTCCATAACATTCGGGCCCTTGACCATAATCAGGCCGCTGCAATCGGGCCAAAGCTGCCGACCGGTATCAGGGTCGATAATTCTAATTTCGACGTCCGGCAGCGGTTTGCCGACCGTATCTTCCTTGGTCTCGCCCGGAAAATTAAGCGAAACAACAGGTGAAAGCTCCGTGGCACCGTAACCTTCGAGGGGCCGAAGGCCGAATTTTTCCTCGAACATATCGGCCTGCTGCTTCTGGAGTTTTTCGGCGCCGGAGGCGACCAGCCTCAGAGAGGCAAAATCATCTCTGTCGATGCGCCGGGTGTAATTCGCTAAAAACGCCGGCGGAGCGAATATAACCGTCGATTTGTGCCGGCGTGTATTCGCGGCGACCTCTGCCGCATCGAACGGATTAGCGCTGTAAACGGCTGAGCCGCCGATAATCAAAGGCAGCCACAGGCCGCAGGTAAAACCAAATGAATGAAAAAACGGCAGAACCGCGCAAAGATTATCCTGCTCGGTTAAATGGATAACCTGCCGTATGGAATTGATATTGGACAGGATATTGTAATGGCTGAGCATTATGCCTTTGGGTATGCCGGTCGTGCCGGAAGAGAAAATAATCGCGGCTGTTTCGCTTCTGTTTTTTGTCAGGAGTCTTTCCGGCAGAAATTTCGCCGCGATGTACGCCCTGATTTTATCGGTGAATTTTACGTCTGAGACCAAATCCTCGATAAATACTGTGCCGGGAAAGTTCGTTTCAAGGTTAGCTTTTTTCAGAAATTCCTTCGATGTGATGACGCATTTGATTTCGCACTGCTCGACGGCCGCGGCTCTTGTCTGCGCCGAGAGCGTGTAATTGAGATTGACCATTATTCTGCCTGATATTGTTACGGCCAGGTTTGCCAGAACAGCCCCGACCGAAGGCGGCAGCATTACAGCGATTTTGTCCTGCCCGCCGGCAAGGGCGTCGATTTTGCGGCTCAGCGCGAGCGCGGCCGTTAAAGTTTGGCCGTAGTCGAGGGTTTTTCGCAAATCGGCGATGCAGCGTCTATGGCGGTTTTTGCGGGCGGCGGCAATAAAACAGCCGCCCAAAGATAAATTCCAAATTGTCTGCCGGCGTTTCATTTTTCTAAATAATCCCTTATCTGCGAGAAAACCCTGCCCCGTAACTCGGCAGATTCATTAAACAATTCGTGGCGGGCGTTTTCAACCAATTTTATTTCAACATCGCTGAATTTCGACCGGATAAATTTCAGATTATATTTCCACGCTATTGTTTTGTCTTTTTTGCCCTGAATAACCAGTATTTCCCTGTCGGAAACCGGCACATCGGCAATTTTTTTGTTCCATTTAAAAAGCGATTTGACCCACTTTAAAGAAACCCTTCTTGCGCTCATCGGGTCCTCGTATCGAATAAACCGCTCAAAATCCTTATCCGAAGAGACCTTGCGATAGACCCTAACAACGTCCCTCAAAAAAGGCTTGTACACAAAAAAGCTGATTTTTGCCGGTAACCAATGCACACTATGAACCAGAGGAGCCACCAAAATTACCTTATCGAAATAATCTTTTTCCCCCGAAAAAATATAATCCATTACTGTCGAGGCTCCGGTACTAAAGCCTATCAAATGATAAGGGCCGGTGAGGTGAGGCTTGATTATATCTAAAAAATCATTTAGCGAATCGCTGTACTGTGAAAAATCATCAATAGCTGTACGCTCACCGCCGGATAAACCATGGCCGGGCAGGTCGAAAGCCGCAACCGCGAAGCCGGCCTCTGTAAGATACCTGATAAACTTGCCCATCAGGCCGGTATGACCCATAAAACCATGAATAAGAACAATGGTCGCTTTATAATCGGCAGGCTTAAAGACGTGCCCCGCCAATTCAAAGCCATTTGATTTAAACGGCACAAGTTCATATCCGACAGAGGCACACCTGAGTCCGTAAAACTTCAAATAGTCTTCGTCGCAACTGAAAGGGCCGCTGTTAAGCATCTTTGACCTTGTTCTTCATTTCAAATACACGAACAATGACATAAGCTACGAGCGCAAAGACAAAGAAAACCAAAAGCATCCACGCGATACCCTGAAGCGTTCCTATCGTCGCTCGATAAGCCTCAAATACCCAGCGTTCCGTTGTAAGCTGTACAATCTCGCTTCCCTCATAGTGCGGTTTGGTAATGTATTTTTCGAGGTCCCAGATTCTTACGCCGCTGGAAATGCCGGTAACATAGATTGCGAACTTAAGATACTTTGCCCACGCCCTGCTTATCTGGTCCGAGATGATGCGTTCGAGGATTTTATTCAGCGGCCGGTTGAAAAACAAAACCACAATCGTAGAGACAACAAACGCAATAACAAAAGTCGCAACTAAGAGTGTAATAAACATTTTTCTCTCCTTTCAATAATCTGCTAATATTTAATGATCAGTTATTTTTCATCATCTGTATTATCATTTGCATCCTCGGCGAGCCAGATGAATTCAGCCGGCTCGTCGAAAATCGAGTTGGCATCGTCTATCGCGTTTATGCCGCAATCAACAACAAATCTCTGAATCTCTCCGGTTTCGGCCGTCAGAATAATCTTGTCATCCACCTTTTCATACCGGACAACATTGGGGTCGGCCTTGATGATTTTACCAACTTTTTCGGAATCCACTATTGCAATTTTCAGCGTCGGGTCCATCTGCAAAACCATTATAAACGAATGCGTTCCGAGAAGATGCTCTTTATAGAAATCAATTCCCGGTTCGCCTGACTCAATCGGATAGACATCAAGGAAAAGAGTGTTTTCCAGTTTTCCAAGTCCCGCCGCGAAAGCCCCCTTCTTGCCGTCTTCTTGCGTTATGACAAGTTTATAACCGTTTGTCTCTTCGAACCGGCTGAAATGCCAGGTCTCGTTGGAATCTGACGCTTTCCACAGGCCCGAAAGATTCGGGTCGTAAAATACTTCGTTCTCGGTAAAGAGCGGATGCAAAGACGGCTGTACACAGCCGCCCAAGATGACCGCCAGCAGATAAAACACCATAATTTTTATTTTCGTTTTCATAATATTTCCTTATATTGATTTAAAACCTGCTTCAAATCGAACCGCCACTATTCCTTTTTTTTCAAACTGCCGGATATTCCGGTTATGATACTTCCCAGCGCGCCGAGAACAAACAATGCCGGGCAAACCAAAAGAGCCAGGATAAAAAAGACGGCTTCATCTCCATCTTTTCCCTGAAAGAACAGGCCGTAAACCACATTATGCAGAATGGCGCATATCGGGATGGCCGCGGCTGAGATGCCCGTTAACATGAAAAATGTTTTTCGCAGTTTTGACTCTTTGATTTTAGCCGTCAGTATTATCTGCATAACCGCCAGTACAAAAAAGACTGCCGCCATAGAACCCAAAGCAGCAAGAGGAAGTCTTCCAAGTCCGAAATATCTGCCCAAACCTATGACGTTGCCCAGCAGTACGACAAAAATTACGACCAGCGATGAAAAAACAACGTTTCTTATTTTACGACTTGTTGTTTCCATTTTTTTCTCCTTTGCCGATACATATTGTTAATATATTAACTTTTTTATTAAAAAATATAAATCCGGTTTTACGCCGGTTTATTTATATTTTCTCTTATCTTTTCGAGGACGGCCATCAGTTTTTTCAGTTCGCTCTGGTTAAAGCCGAACATTGTCCGGCCGACAAGTTTGGCGTAAAGCGGCTCGGCCTTTTCGAACATCTTTTTTCCTTTTGCGGTCATTTTTACTATGTTCGTCCGCCTGTCGGCCGAATCACTCACCCGCACGACCAGCCCCGCTTTTTCCATCCTGTCTATAAGGGTTGTGATATTTGCACGGTTGACGAGCATCATCTCGCTTAACTGTGCCTGGCTTAGTCCCTCGTCCGGGCCGGACTGATGGTGCAAAAGCATCATAACGTTAAACTGGACATCCGTCAGACCCAGCGCCTTAAAAAAACCATCGGCACGCTTCTTCACACCTGCCGTGGTAAAATAGATATTCAGCAGCGCCTCGTGCTCGACGATGCTGAAACCTTTCTTTAATTTCAACTCTTCTTTTAATGACATAATAAATTCCTTACTGTTAAATTGTTCATATATAAACTATATACATACTAACAAACTGTCAAGAGAAAAAATAAAAAAATTTCGGATTTTTTTCAGATGCCTGTTTTTGGCTCTTGAAATATGTCCAAGTCTATATATAATAAAAACTTATATGCAAACCGAAAAAATACGGTTTATTCTTGCCTCGGCCTCGCCGAGGAGGAAAGAGCTGCTAACAAAAGCAGGATTCCAATTCGATATAGTCGTTTCCAATATAGATGAGTCCAAATTACTAACGAAAGAATTGTCCCCTGCCCAATTTGCCTGCAAAGCCGCCCTTGCCAAGGCGAATGACGTAGCCGAGCGGTTCAAAGACAGGCTGATTGTGGCCGCCGATACAATAGCGGATTTCAACGGCGAGATTATCGGCAAGGCCGCCGACGCCGAGCACGCAGAGCAGATAACAAGAAAACTGTTCAGCGAGCCGCACAAAATCATAACCGCGATAGCGATGGTTAAAAAGGATGCAGGGCTTGAGTTTGTCGAATACGATACGACAGCTATTTATCCGAGGAAAATGAGCGAAAAACAGCTCGCCGAGCATATTGCCTCCGGCGTTTGGGAGGACAAGGCCGGCGCCTACGCTATTCAGGAAGGCGGCGATGAGTTTATCGAACGAATCGTCGGCAACGAAACGAATGTAGTGGGCTTTAGTATGGAATTGTTCGGAAAAATGATAAAAAAAGTATAATTTTGTCTAAAATATGCCCTCGGATAGCCCTATAAATAAGAGTAATTTGCACCGCCAGCCGATATATATAATGTAGATTAAACAGGATTGCATTATCAGGACAATTATGCTAATATAGGCAACTTGTATTAAAATAGCTGATTTTTGTTTCAGGAACCAGGAACTCGATATGGCTGGAATGTTTTACACATTACAGGAAGTTATTGAAAAGCTCGGCAAGACCGAGGCTGAAATTAAGACTTTTGTCAGAGAAGGCAAGCTTCGCGAATTTCGCGATGGCGCAAAGCAGCTTTACAAGATAGAGGATGTCGAGGCGCTAGCCGGAGCGGCAAAGAACGGCTCGGCGGTGCTTAGCGATTCGCTCGAGATTTCCATCGACGAAACTGGCGATGTTTCTCTTGCGCCTGAAGAGCTCGATGTTCTTATGGGTTCAGGAAAAGGCAAAACCAAGGCACCGGAGACGGATTTCCAGCTCGACGAGACCGGCGAACTTATGGCTGAAGAGACTCTCGGAGGCACTCCCAAAGCAAAAAAAACGGACGATGATATTTTACTGGCTCCAGCGGCGGACGGCACAAGTGCCGTATCGGACAGCATTTCTATCGCGGGCGACAACGCTAAGCAGGATTCGAGTCTGACTGAGGAAGATACGAGAATTTCCGCCGGCGGCGATTCGATAAATGTATTAGGCGAAAGCGATACCGATTTCAATGTTACTGACGATACGAGCAGCGACACAAAGATGGCGCCAGAAAAACCGAAAGGTGCCGACGGCAGACTCGATAACGATGTCAATCTCGACGCAGGCGGAAGCGGTTCCGGTCTTTTGGACCTTTCGCTTCAGGCCGACGATACTTCGCTCGGCGCGGTACTCGACGATATTTATCCTGAAAGTCAGGGCACACCCTTAGCTGCGGAGCCGAGTCCGATGCTGGCCGAAGCCGAAGCTGCCGAGCCGGAAGGTATGCTCGAACAGCCCGAAGATGTCGGTATTCCTGACGATGCAATCCCTCAACAGCAGCCAGCGGCCTCCGCCCAGCCGGTAGTCGTAATGGCGGCTGAACTGCCCCCTGACGCCTCAAGCAATATTTTCGGTTTTATCCTTTTTGTGCCTCTTATCGTTTTTATATATACTGCCATTGTTGTCGTCGCCAGCTATAAACCCATATCAAATCTGCCGATACTGTCGGCAATCGGCCCGATGATATGGTATGTCGCAGGCGGTTTGGCAGCGGTAGTCGTTTTAATGGTTCTTATCGGTTCGTTCTCTGGCCAGCCCAAAAAGCCCAAAGCTCCCAAAAAGCCTAAAGTCAAAAAAGCGAAGCCTAAAAAGGAAAAAAAGACTAAAAAAGGTAAAGAACAGCCCCCAACTAAGGCACAAGCCTAAAAAAACGATAAAATTAATCCGCCCTGTGCGGACAATGGACGGTTTTGGCGAATTTTTCTCTGGCATTTCTCTGCGCTTGTGATAAATTTTATTTCCTATCCGGTACAATAAAAAAAATGGATTATTCGATTCCGCCTGGGGCGGATGAGTTTTGTCAGGAAAGGACAGAAAAATGCGAGCTAAAAGTTTAACCTGCCTTGCGGTTATCTCACTAATAGCGGCCCTGCTTTCAAGCGGCTGCACATCTCAGCAGAAATACGACGACCTCAAGCTGCGCAATCAGAGCCAGCAGCAGAGAATAGACGAGCTTGAAAGCCAGCTTAACGTGGCGAAACTGAAACTTACACAAACTGAAAAGCAGCTTGCCGATGCAAAGGCCGCTTTCTCGACCGATACCGATGCGCTGAATAAAAAGGTCGAGGCTCTGCGCGACGACATCGCGAAGAAAGAAGAGCTGATTAAGAAAATGCAGGCAGCACTGGGCGGCGCGATTCTTCCGCCTGAACTGGCAAGCGAGCTGGCGAAGTTCGCCGCCGAGAACAGCGATATGATTAGCTTCGACGAGGCAAGCGGAATGGTTAAATTCAAAAGTGACTTGCTGTTCGAAAAAGGCAGCGATGTGGTCGCAACCGATGCGGCAGGACTGATTAAAAAGCTTTGCGTGATTATCAATTCGACGACTGCTGAAGGTTTCGACATAACTATCGTCGGACATACGGACGATATGCCGATAAGAAAATCACAGACTATGGTTATGCATCCGACAAATTGGCATCTGTCGGTACACAGGGCCATATCGGTTGAAAACCTTATGGAAACAAACGGCGTAAAGCCGACACGAATAAGCGTAAAGGGCTACGGCGAATACAGGCCGCTCGAAGCGAACGAAGCAGGCAAAAAAGGCAATCCGAAAAACAGACGGGTCGAAATATACCTTGTGCCTGCCGGAAAATAACGGCTAAATAACTTCCGCAAAAACCGATTGTCTCCAGCAAAGACTTGCCGGCGAGATTATAGTCCGAAATGCCGGACGCAGAATCGGTGTAAAAGCCGATTTTCGCCTCTTGCAAAAAAGCCTTCCAGAACATAACATTATCCATTATGAAATCAGCCGCTGGACAAAAAATTAAATCGCTGCGCGAGCAAATCCGCAAACACGACTATTTGTATTATGTTCTTAACCAGCCGCAAATCAGCGACCAGCAATACGATAAACTTTTCAGCGAGCTGAAAAATCTCGAACAGCAGAGGCCGGAACTTATAACGCCCGACTCACCCACCCAAAGAGTCAGCGGCAAACCCATCGAAGGTTTCGAGCAGGTAACGCACTCGAGCGAAATGCTCAGTATCGACAACACATACAGCGCAGATGAATTAAGGGCGTTTGATAATCGGGTTGCTAAAAAACTCGAAAAGTACAGTTATGTCGTAGAGCTGAAAATTGACGGCGTTGCAATGAGCCTCCGATATGAAAATGGAATTCTGGTTCTGGGCGCCACACGCGGCGACGGCACAAAAGGCGATGATGTAACACACAATATCAAAACGATAAAAGCTATACCGCTTAAATTGCAGGATAATCCGCCGGATGTGCTCGAAGTCCGCGGCGAAGTCTATATGCCCAAAAAATCGTTCGCCAAACTCAACGAAGAAAAAGAAAAACAGGGAGAACCTCTTTTTGCAAATCCGCGAAACGCCGCGGCAGGCTCGCTAAAACAACTTGACCCAAAAATTACCGCGAAACGAAATTTGTCATTCTTCGCTTATTCATTAGTCCAGACAAGCAAGCCGTTTGCGAAAACGCATTCCGAAAGTCTCGACAAATTTAAAAAACTCGGTCTGCCGGTCAATCCGAACATCGAAAAAGCCGAGAATATCGAGCAGGTAATTGAGATTTGCAACCAGTGGGAAAAGAAGCGGTTTGAGCTGGATTATCAGATTGACGGAATGGTTATCAAAATCGACCGGCTCGACCAGAGAGAATCTCTCGGAGCAACCGGCAGAGCGCCGCGATGGTGCATCTCCTATAAATTCGCCGCTGAGCAGGCAAAAACAAAAATTACCTCCATCGATATTCAGGTCGGCAAGACCGGCATTCTTACGCCCGTGGCAAATTTCGAGCCGGTACTTCTGGCAGGCACAACCGTAAGAAGGGCAAGTCTGCATAACTTCGATGAAATCGACAGGCTCGATGTGCGGGAAGGCGATACGGTAATGATTGAAAAGGCGGGCGAAATTATTCCTCAGGTTATCGAAGTTAAAAAAGAATACAGGCCTAAAGACGCAAAACCTTTCAAGCCGCCGAGCAAATGTCCCGAATGCGGCTCAAAAGTGCAAAAAGACGAGGACGGCGTATATATCAGATGCGCAAGCGCGAGCTGTCCGGCACAATTAAAAGAAAAATTGCGATACTTCGCAGGCAGAGACCAGATGGACATTGAAAATCTCGGGCCGGCAATAATAGACCAACTCGTCGATAAAGAAATCGTAAAGGATTTCTCAGATCTTTATAAGCTCGATGTAAATATATTAGTAAATCTCGACAGAATGGCTCAAAAAAGCGCACAAAACGTCCTCAATGGAATCAAAAAAAGCAAATCGCAGCCGTTGGCAAGGCTTCTGGCGGCTTTGGGTATTCGACATATCGGAATCCAAAACGCGGAAATTCTCGCCCAGCAGTTCGGCACGATAGATGCACTAAAAAAAGCAACCGCCGAAGAGCTTACAGAAATCGAACAAATCGGGCCGGTGCTGGCAAAAAGCATCTATGAATATTTCCACAACAGTGATAATCTGAAAATTCTCGACAAACTTATCGCGGCAGGCGTAAACCCGAAACAGAAACAAACAAAACAAAGCGATAAACTTGCGGGCAAAACCTTTGTCGTTACAGGGACTCTTGAGAATTTCAGCAGAACACAAATCGAACAGGCCATAAAGGACAACGGTGGGAAAGTATCATCCAGCGTCAGCAAAAAGACCGATTACGTTCTTGCAGGGGCAGAAGCCGGCAGCAAACTCGATAAGGCGAACCAGCTTGGTGTGAAAATTATCGATGAGAAACAGTTTTTAAAGATGATTGGCAAATAATCGTGAATAACGATACCAAATATATGAAACTGGCTCTTGAACTTGCCAAAAAAGGTCTCGGAAGCGTTGAGCCGAATCCTGCCGTGGGCTGTATCATCATAAAAAATAATAAAATCATCGGCACTGGTTTCCATAAAAAATTCGGCTCGGCGCACGCTGAAATAAACGCCCTGAAAAGCTGTAAAAAATCCCCTGCCGGTGCGACAATGTACATTACACTCGAGCCGTGCTGTCATCTCGGGAAAACGCCGCCCTGCACGAACGCAATTATCAAGGCAGGTATTAAAAAAGTTGTCGCAGCAGTCGGCGACCCCACAGGCAAAGTCGGCGGAAAAGGTTTTAAAATCCTGAAAAAAGCGGGAATCGAAGTCGAAACCGGAATTTGTCAAAAAGAGGCTGAAAAATTAAACGCACCGTTTTTCAAATTCGCAAAAACAAAAAAGCAATGGGTAATTGTCAAATGGGCGCAAAGCAAAGACGGCTTTTTGGCCCGAACCGACGGAAAACGATGGCTTAGCAATTCAGCAAGCAGAAAAGATGTTCAAAAAATCAGAAAAAAAACTCAGGCAATCCTCGTCGGCATAAATACTGTTATCGAAGATAATCCAAAACTGACTGTCCGGCCGGATAACGGCAGGCAGCCTTTGAGGGTCGTTCTCGGCAGCAAATCTAAATGGCCAAAAAACTGCTATCTATCAAAGACCGCGAAAAAATGGCCTGTTTGTGTTTTTAACGGCAGAAATCTTAATGATGTTCTGATTAAACTCGGCAAGAAAACCATTCAGCAGGTTTTGGTCGAAGGCGGCCAAAAAGTCATAACGTCATTTTTAAAACAGAATCTTGCAGATGAAATTATCGTTTATACCTCGAACGAAAAACTCGGCAGCAAAGGCAAAGTCAAATCCTCTCAAATAATGATGAAAAACTATAACCGCCTTAAAAAAAATTACAGCAGCAAAAAATCATTCGGCAAAGACATTCGTTTAACAGGCCTGCGAACTAATCACCAATAGTTTTCCTGTGTCTCAAGATATGATGATAATGCTGGGCGAAGCGGTGCGCCTCGTCGCGGACATACTGCAAAAGTTTTTTTGCCGGATTTGTCGCAGGCAATTTCAATGGTTCGGCTTTTCCAGCGATATAAATAATTTCCTCTCTCTTGGCGAGCGAAACGAGCAGCGGTGCCTTGACGTTCAACTCTTTAAAAGCGTCCTCGGCGGCGTGAAGCTGGCCTATTCCGCCGTCAATCAAAACCAAGTCCGGCCAAAGCTCCTCCCCTGCCGCGGCGTGTCGAAAACGGCGAAGCAAAACCTCTTTCAAACAGGCATAATCGTCGATTCCGGAAACCGTTTTGATTTTGTACCTTCTATAACCTGCTTTAAAAGGTCTGCCGTCAATAAATCTTACCAGCGAGCCGACTGTCTCGGCACCGGCTATATGGGCAATATCGAAACCTTCGATTATTCGGACGGGATTGGGGGCATCCAAAATTTTCTGCAATTTTACAAGGGTATCTGTCGGCTCGACGGCGAAAACCTCCGGCTGAACATCTTCTGAAACAGAGCCTCTTTTGTCGAGATTTTCAATAATGCGGATTCTGTCGCGGTACATAGCAGCTTTTTCGTAATCGCGGGCCTTTGCCGACTCGGCCATCTGCTTTTGCAATTGTCTTAAGACCGTTGTCCTCTTGGAGTTAAGAAATTTAATAAGGTCGTTAATCGACTTTTTGTAATCGGCCCTGCTTATCCTGTCGGCACAGGGGGCGGTGCATTGCTTAATGCTGTATAGGATGCAGGGCCGGAAAAACCGCCTTTTATCGTCGGAGGCTGAAATGTCGAGCCGGCAGGTGCGGAATTTAAAGATTTTCTGCAAAATGACCATTGCTCCTCTCAAATCGCCGACATTGGCGAACGGGCCGAACAGTCTGCTGTTAGTCCTCGGCTTGCGGGTTAGATAAACGCCCGGAAATTCATCACGAACCGTAATTTCAAGATAGGGAAACGTCTTGTCGTCGGTCAAATCGGCATTGTATGGCGGGCGGACATCCTTTATCAGTCTGGCTTCCTGAAGAACAGCGTCAACTTCGTTTTTGGTCTCGACAAAATCGACCGTATCGACCTTTGCGAGCATTTCGGTAATTCTCGGCCCGCGGCTGGACTCGATATCAGCCGACGGCTGGAAATAACTGGCGGCACGAGAACGCAAATTCTTGGCTTTGCCTATATAAAGAACCGTTCCCTTGGAATCCTTCATAAAATACAGGCCGGGGCCGGTTGGAAATGCGCGAATTAACTGTCGAATTTGCTCGAATTTATCTGCCATACCTTTTTTATTGTATCGAATATCGACTAAGTTATCAATTTGTTCGCAAACCTATTCAACCCTTTCCGGAAAATACCACAGCATACCGGAAGGTACGCCGGAACGTCCGATAAATCGAATTTCATAGGGTTTTTCGAGCGGTTTTTTCAAGCTTTAATTGCCCCGCCAACAACTAACAGGTCGGAAAAAAATATTATACTCAAAAAAAATCTTTCGCAGGTGCATAATCGACAAGGACTAACGAAATTTTAATAATTTTTTCCTTTTTTGGGTTGATAAAACTGCTGTCTGTTCGTAGGATATTTTATAGAGGTAACCACCTATATATTGTGGTTTATCCCCAATATTTACAATATATTGTGTTTTAGTCGCAAGGAAGCGCGTATTTGTATGGAGGCACAATGGCCACGGTTAGCAATTCGAATGATTTTATGGAAAGAAACGAAGAAGGAACTATGAAAAGCTGGCAAAGTCCCGCTAATTCAAGACCAAAGGGACTGAAAATAAATCAGTTTTTCTCAACGCCTGCGGTCCATCCGTTCGACCAGCTCGAATGGGAAATCAGGCAGGCGAAAATTTCCGGCGACGGAGGCGAGGTAATATTCGAACAAAACGATGTCGAAGTTCCCGCTTCGTGGAGTCAGCTTGCGACCAAAGTCGTCGTCAGCAAATATTTCTACGGCGATATCGAATTAGGTCATCGTGAAAATTCCGTCAAGCAGCTTGTCCATCGCGTCTGCAGAACCATCGCCGACAGAGGACACAAGGACGGATATTTCGCCACGCAAACGGATACGGAAAATTTCTACAACGAACTGGTCTGGCTGTGCGTCAATCAGTACGGCTCGTTTAATTCTCCGGTCTGGTTCAACGTCGGCCTTAAAGATGTTTACGGAATAGAAGGCAGCGCACACAACTGGCACTGGGACCTCAAACAGAATAAAGCGGCGCCGTGCAAAAACAGTTATGAATATCCGCAGGCCTCGGCCTGTTTCATCCAGTCCGTAAAAGACACGATGGAAGATATAATGAACCTTGCCGCAAGCGAAGCGATGCTCTTCAAGCACGGCTCGGGAACAGGCACAGACCTTTCGACTCTTCGCAGCAGTAAAGAAAAACTTGCAGGCGGCGGGAAACCTTCCGGGCCGCTGAGCTTTATGCGGGTTTACGACCAGATTGCGGCTGTAGTAAAATCCGGCGGCAAAACAAGACGCGCCGCTAAGATGCAGTCTTTGATGATTACCCATCCGGACGTCAGGGATTTTATCGCCTGCAAAATGGAAGAAGAGAAAAAAGCACGCACACTCATAAAGGCCGGATACGGCGGACAGTTTAATAACGAAGCATATAACAGCGTAATGTTCCAGAACGCGAATCTGTCGGTAAGGGTTACCGACCAGTTTATGCAGGCAGTCGAAAAGGACGAAATCTGGACGACTTACGAAGTTACCAGCGGAAAGCCGTCGGAAAAATACAGGGCAAATGAGCTTATGGACCTAATTGCCGAGGCAACAAGATTTTGCGGCGACCCGGGCCTGCAGTATCATTCGACAATAAACAGATGGCATACCTGCCCGAACGCCGGCGAAATACACGCCTCGAATCCGTGCAGCGAATATATGTTTATTGACGATTCGGCTTGCAACCTGGCTTCGCTCAATCTTATGAGGTTCCGCAACGACGACGGTTCGTTCGATGTGGAAAGACTCAAGACCGCCATCAGAATATACATTATCGCACAGGAAATTCTCGTCGATAACGGCAGTTATCCCAACGCCCCGATAACCGAAAACAGCCATAATTTCCGTGCGCTGGGTTTGGGCTATGCGAATTTGGGCAGTCTTATTATGAGCCTTGCGCTGCCGTATGACAGCGACCAGGCAAGGACGCTGGCCTCGGCCATAAGCGCGATACTCACAGGAACGGCATATATCGCAAGCGCCGAACTGGCCGCCATTAAAGGCCCGTTTGAAAAATATCACGAAAACGCCCAGCCGATGCTGAATGTAATTAATATGCACCGTGAGCAGTGCAGAAATATTTCCGAAGTACATTGCCCCGATTACCTGCTCAGCGCGGCAAAGGACGCCTGGGACCAGGCCCTCGATTCCGGCACAAAATTCGGGTTCAGAAATGCTCAGGTTACCGTTCTTGCCCCAACAGGCACTATCGGGTTTATGATGGACTGCGACACAACGGGAGTCGAGCCGGACATCGCTCTGGTAAAATATAAACTGCTTGCGGGCGGCGGAATCCTGAAAATCGTCAACAAAACCGTTCCGATGGCGCTCGAAAGAATCGGCTACAGCGCAGAAGACATAAAACACATCTGCGATGATATCGACAAAGACGACACAATCGAAACGAGCAAAAAACTCGACAAGGCACATTTGCCGGTATTCGACTGCGCCTTCAGACCGCAAAAAGGGTCGCGAAGCATACATTATATGGCGCATCTGAAAATGATGGCCGCCGTTCAGCCGTTTATCAGCGGTGCGATAAGCAAAACGATTAATATGCCGAAGGAAACGACCGCTGAGGAAGTAAGGTCGGCATATATGGAAGGCTGGAAAATGGGATTAAAGGCAGTCGCTATCTACCGCGACGGCTCAAAACTGCTCCAGCCGGTAAAAACGGACGAGCACAAGGACGATTCGAAGGAAGAAGCCAAGCCCGTCGTCGCGGTGGCCAAGCCTTACAGGCGGAGACTGCCGGAGACAAGAAAGAGCCTTACCCATAAATTCTCCGTCGCCGGCCACGAGGGCTATCTTACCGTCGGTCTTTATGACGACGGCCAGCCGGGCGAACTGTTTATAACGATGGCAAAGGAAGGCAGCACTGTCGGCGGTTTGATGGATGTTGTCGGAACGTGCGTTTCAATGGCGCTGCAATACGGCGTGCCGCTGATTACGCTTGTCGATAAATTCAGGCACGCAAGATTCGAGCCGGCAGGAATGACCTCAAATAAAAATATCCCGTTCGCAAAGAGCCTGATTGATTATATCTTCTGCTGGATGGGCTGCGAATTCATTCCGGGCTATGCCGAGAAGAACACGCCGAACCGTTCCGCAGGCAACCCGCCGGACAATAAGACAACGACTACCGCAAAGACACTTGTCGAAAAGACAAAGGACCTTGCGAAAAAAATAGCCGAGGCTAAGGCGGCCCAGCCGAAACCGCAGATAAAATCCATAGACGATTCGGGCTCGCTGTCGCAGCGTCAAGAAAAAGGCAGATTAGCCAATATAGCAAACAGGGCTGTCGCAATGGTAACAAGCGTCGTCAAAGGCGGCGATGAAACTCAGGCCGAGGCTGCGGCTGTTCAGCAATTCAACGCTCAATTCGAACATTTTCAGGACGACGCTCCGGCGTGCGATATTTGCGGCTCGATTACAGTTAGAAACGGCTCCTGTTATAAATGCTTTAATTGCGGAAATTCAATGGGCTGCAGTTGAAAAGCCCATTCGAGAAAATACAAGACCGGCCAAGTCGACAAAACACTCGATTTGGCCGTTTAAATTCCATTAAAAAAATGCGTTGACACCTCCATTTTGGCCGTTATAATGTGCCGTTTCTGAAATATTAAGAAAGTAGAGTCTATGAAGTGTTTTTTAGCTAAAAAAGAAGAAGTACAGCGGAATTGGTTGCTCGTCGATGCAGATGGGGCTATTCTGGGCAGATTGGCCGCAAAAATTGCTCCGATTTTGATGGGCAAGACAAAACCGACTTATACGCCAAGTGTCGATACCGGAGATTTTGTTATCGTCGTAAACGCTGAAAAAATAAAAGTTACCGGCAAAAAGGCAGAGTCCAAAGAATACGATTATTACACATTCTATCCGGGCGGGCACGTATATGTCAGCTTTGCGGAAATGATGGCAAAGACTCCTGAAAAGGTTATCGCCCTTGCCGTCAAGAGAATGCTCCCCAAGAGCGCTCTGGGCGAAAATATGTTTAAAAAATTAAAGGTCTATCGCGGCCCGGACCATAAGCACTCCGCGCAGCAGCCTGAAAAAATCGAACTATAACAGCCACAGAGGACACAGAGAATAAAAATTAAATATAATAAAATTTTACGGAAACCTAAAATATGACAGAAAAGCCAGCAAATACTCCTTTGGAAGGATTAACCCTGACCCAGCCCGCCGTCCAGGCCGCAAAAAAGGTCGAGCCGAAATGCGGATTTCACTGGGGCACAGGAAGACGAAAAACATCCGTCGCAAGGGTAAGAATCAAACCAGGCAAAGGGGAACTGAAGATAAACAACAAAGAACTGGCCAAATACTTCACAAGGCCTCAGGATATCGGCAATGTTACCGCTCCGCTGAAGACGACGAATACTGAAAAAAGTCTTGATGTTTTCGCCAACGTCAAAGGCGGCGGAACTACAGGCCAAAGCGGCGCTGTTATGCTCGGAATCGCAAGGGCATTGAAGAATTACGACCCGAATCTGACACAGGCTTTGAGAGATGCAGGCCTATTGACTCGTGACGGCAGAATGGTCGAAAGGAAAAAACCCGGCCAGTCTGGCGCCAGAAGGAGATTCCAATTCTCAAAACGTTAATTGCAAAATTTATCAGGGATTATTACAATGGCCGCGAGAACAAAAACGCGGCCTTTTTTTTGGAGAATTAAAATGCTGCCAGTCGCTATTATTGGAGCCAGCGGATATACCGGAGCCGAAGCTATCGAAATCCTTCTGAACCATCCGCAGGCGAAGATTGCCTATCTTACCGCCTTGCCGGAAGAGTGCGGAAATGTTGCCGAAGTATTTCCACGATTTAAGGGACGATGCGGACTCGAAATCGAACCGCTGCAGATGAACAAACTTATAGATAAGGCAAAAGTTGTGCTTTGCTGTCTGCCGCATAAGGTCTCGATGGGATTTGTGCCGAATCTGCTCAAAGCGGGATTGAAGGTAATCGACTTCAGCGCGGACTATCGAATCAAGGACGTCGATGTTTATGAAAAGCATTATCAGCCGCATACCGACAAGGAAAATCTCAAGCAGGCTGTTTACGGCTTGTGCGAACTGTACCGCGATAAAATCAAGGACGCAAAACTGATTGCAAACCCCGGCTGTTTCCCGACAGGGCTCATCCTCGGTATCGCTCCTCTCTTGAAAAATAATTTAATTGAAAAATCGGTGATTGTTAATGCCGTTACCGGCTCAAGCGGCGCGGGCAAAAATCCGTCGAAGAATTTCCACTATCCGAATATGAACGAAAACTTTTTCGCATACGGCATAGGCAAACATCGTCATCAGCCGGAAATGGAACAAATCGCGGGCGAAATATCGGGCAAAAATATCGAGGTATTGTTCCAGCCGCACGTTGGGCCGTTCGATGTCGGGATAATGTCAACGATTTACTGCCAGCCGAAAGAAAAAATACCGGTCGAAAAACTAACCGAGCTTTATAAAGACTTTTATAAAAATGAGAATTTCGTACAGGTGCTAAATACCGCCCCGATGCTCAAGGACATTGCAGGGACAAACTACTGTCATATTTACTCGGCCGTCTGCAAGGACAAAGTCGTAGTCTTCAGCGCATTGGACAACCTGCTCAAAGGCGCATCGGGACAGGCTATCCAGAATATGAATATTATGTACGGTTTTGACGAAACTGCCGGACTTTTATAGCCACCGAGAAAGAAAATATTTATTTTAGCCACAGAGAACACAGAGGACACAGAGATATAGAAAATGAGTGATGAGCTGACAGAAAAAATTATAGGGGCGGCAATAGAAGTCCATAATATCCTCGGACCCAGATTACTCGAATCAATCTATGAAGAAGCCCTGTGTTTTGAATTTACCTTGAGAGGAATAAAACATCAACGACAGGTTGACTGTGATATTGTTTATAAAGGAAAAATCATAAAAGGCCAAAAACTCGACCTGCTTGTGGAAAACGAGGTTGTTATAGAAATTAAATCTTTATCAAAAATGCCGGAAGTAGCTTTGGCGCAGACTCTATCATATCTGAAGGCAACAAATCTCAGAAGAGGCCTGATAATCAATTTCGGTGAAAAGAGGTTGATAGATGGCGTTAAAAGAGTATCCTTATGAAAGTCAAAGCCACAGAGAACACAGAGAACACAGAGAAAATAATTTCAACAAAAATTGATACCGTAATAAACCAGTGGTTTCAGGAGACTATGGACAAAATAAATAACGAAATAAAAACCAATACCAATACACTCGAAGACATTCTTTGTCCAAGCATCTTACCGTTATCTTTTAAGTATTGCAATGCTGCACTGACTTTGTTAAATAACAATTTTAAGCTTCCTGCTATGGCTCTAATTCAAATTCTTGCAGAAATCACACTTCGGCTATGCTGGTGTCTCTATGGGGATAATCCACAAAAGGAATCAACAGATGTGAGGGCTCAACGATGGTTAAAGCAATCCTGCAAAGAACAACAGAAATTTCTTAAGAAATTATTACCATCATTTAACGCCAATAAGAAAAAAATTAACGAGCAAATATCTTATTTTGACAAGAAAATAGCGGAAATCCCATATGAGTCAGCTGGCAATCTTTATGGGTCTCTTGATGAGCTTAATGTTAACCTAAAAAACGATCTTTACCCTCTGTTATATAGTACATTTAATACAGCAATTCATCCAGACTTATTACTTTTATCCAATCTTATAAAAAAAGATAAGAATAAATATACCTTCAGTGGCGATTTTGATGATATCGATTCTAATAACATTAAATTTTATGTGATGACCTGTGCGTTTTGGATTGTTTCGCTGGTGAGAATTAGTTATAAATGGGATTACAATGATATCAAAGCACAATATCTTGAAATTAAGAAGATTCATGAGAATAGTACCAAAGAATAAATAATAAATATCTCTGTGTTCTCTGTGAGCTCTGTGGTTAAAAAGTAATTATCTCTGTGAGCTCTGTGAACTTGTATGTTGACATCTGTCATGGTTAATAATAGTCTCATAGGTAAAGCTGGTGCTGGCGAGGCGAGCGGAGCGAGCCGAGCAAGCACCAGCCGGCAA
>PGYD01000022.1 GCA_002839495.1 Planctomycetes bacterium HGW-Planctomycetes-1 | reverse complement strand
TTGTTGTTCGTTACGAATATCATCTTGCAAACTTTCTCGCTATGATTCAACTTGGTTGTATCGTCATCTTACTCCGGAGGGTTTTGGGATGACTTGTATATAACATTGAAGGGAGAATGAAAAATGGATAAGAAAGTAGAAATCACGTTCGGTCAAATGTTGAAAAGGATTAGAGTAGAAGAGGCGGATATCGGGTTGCGAGCTTTTGCAAATATGATAGATATGAAACCCTCAAATTTAAGCAACATTGAAAGAGGTCGTATTTCTCCGCCGGCAAGCAAAGAAGCTATAGACAAAATATGCGATGCTCTGGGCTTGGCAGCAAATGACTCACGGAGAGATGAATTGTTTGACTTGGCAGCAAAAACTGCACATCGCATACCTGCTGATGTTGCAGAAACCATTAAAGAAAATCCCGGAGTTCCTGTATTGGTTCGTACGGTTGCTAATAAACAGCTTACAGAAGAAAAACTAAAAGAATTATCTGAATATATTAAGAAGTTTTATTGAGAGGGAATGAGGATGGATCCGTCCCATGCACGGAAGTATAGTGACAGAGAGATTGAACTGGCGGCCCTGCAGATTTTAAAAGAAAAATATCCTGATGATATTCCTATGCCGGTGGAGATAGATCAAATTGTTTATAAACATAAATTAATTGATGATATTGTTCCTATCGAGTTATTAGAGGATAAATTTGAAGTAGCGGCTTTATTACTTTATAAACCTAACGGCAAATTGGATATCCTTATAGATGAGGATACTTTTGATCGTCAAGGTGCGAGAGCTAACTTTTCTATAGCCCATGAATTCGGACATGCCGTATTGCATCAAGAATTATGGACCAATTGTGCTACAATTGAGGATTCTTTAGGCTTACATCAGCGTATCAAAAACAGTTATAACATCAAGCCATCCCAAAACCCTCATTATTGGCGTTTTCAAGGCCATAAGTGACGTTTTTCGAGGTTTTGGGATAGGTTCATAATAGAAAGAACTGCGAATCGCTTTGCAAGTTCTTTATTGATGCCATGGTCAACTTTATATAATTGTGTGCCAAAACTATACGCCGGATTAGTAAAGATATATGGTTTTGATTCAGACTTGATTCCACATAAAATTTATTCTAATTTGGCAAAAGAATACGGCGTTTCCCCTCAGCCTGCGGAAATCAGACTCAAAGAAGTTAATTTATTGAATCCTATCAAAGATGCTCTCGAACATAACTTAAAATACCTACAGATATAAAGAATATTTTACGACCATCCGATAGATGCGCTGAGATATTTCTTCGTTAATTACAACAGTTCAGGTGCGGCAAGGAGCAGAAAATACTAATAAAATCGGATAAATAAAAAAGGCTGCGGAAGGGAGAATACGCAGCCTTTAAGATAGAAAATGACGTAGTTTGGATATATACGTATTTTTATTTTTTCTTCAAAACCACAACCGAACCTGTAAACAGCAAAGCTGTTATTACGATTTCACGCAATACGAGTCCGAACGAGACATCTATGGAGCCTGTAGCCATGTCCAGCATAGGATCTGCGTTCACACGGACAGGTTGGGAAGATGTATCAGTTTGCGCTTTTGCCGAATCAGGGATTGCGGCCAATGCCACCGAAACTACCGAAACAAGCGCAACGAGACACAGAATCGCAATGATATAAGTCTTTTTCATTTCCGTTGTCCTCCTAAAGATAATCAATCTTCACAGAACAATTATGGATTCCAAGAAGGGATATTCAGCGAATTGCCGTCAGATGGGAATTTTTTACAACGATGATAAAAACGACCCCGCCGTCTTTGCCGGATATACTCTCTATCTGACGTGGTGATTATTAACGGCTTAAAAATTTTGCCTGCTCGGCGGACATAACGCGGTAATGGGGGTTGTATTTTTCGATAAATTCATCGCTGTGGTGGATGACATACTCGTTTTTTTCAAGCAGCGATTCGATGAAATCCCTGTCCTCCTGAAAATTCGGCATATTGGATTTTTGTCTTTCAATTTCAGCGAGGATTTTGGGCCATTGGGCCTTCCAGTTTTCAATATCTATGCCGCTGACCGGTTTTGCGCTTTTGGCAAAGGCGGCTGTGAAATCTTCGAGCGATATTTTGCCGTCTTTTATGAGTTTCAGATTTGCCCTGACGAGTTTTCCGTCCGGCGGCAAAGGCTGATAATCGTAATCCTCGAAAATCTCTGCTTGGGCAAGCTCTGCTTCGATATATTTGGCGGCGGAGTTTGAATCGGTGATTAAGTGAGCAGGCCCCAGATAGCCCTGAAAGAAAGTTTTGTAAATATCAACGAGTCTTTGAGCAGGGTATCGGTCAATTTCCTGTTTTACGATTAGCGACAGGGAAGAATTATCAGTTTTTTTACAGGAAGATATAAACAGAACCATCGGCAAAATAAAAATTACAATGCAGTTATATGTTTTCATCCCGTTAGAGACAGATCGCTTGCAGCGACTGCCGGGTACTGAAGATGACTTGTCTCTAACGGGGTTCATCCGGCCGAGTTTAACGCGTGATGTTTGAAACGTCAAGCTGTTAATGTCCGCCCGGTTAGGTAAGTTTTTTTATTTTTCCGCCAAAACGGCGAGGATTTTCGAGGCTGCGGCAGGGAAGATGCGACGGTTTTTTTCTTATTTTTAGCGTATTTCCTATTTAGGAAATATACCGATTTTAAGAAAATGCAATTACCTATTTTAACGCCTATTTAGATTTTACATCGTTTTACAATATTTTGTCTAAAAACAAGCAGAGCCGCTCATTTGGGCCGTAAAAACAAACATTTTGCTTATCTGGACTATCTATGTATGTAAAATGTGAAAAAAATAAATTATAAGCACTCTCTCGACGGGATGATTAGACCTGCCTTTTGTCTTCCTGCTGTTTATCGTCAATAGCTTTGTTAATTTGGTTCTGAAACCTTGTCCAAGATGTTGCATTATAAGCTATATCACGGAGTTTTGACATTGGTATATCCCAACTGCGGGCTATTTTTAAAAGTTCGAGAGCTTCAGAATTATCAAAATAATATCGGCAGGTATTTCTAACAATACCTCTGATATAATAAAGCTCTTTAATATCAGGGTCTTCTTTGCTTTCGCGTTCAACTCTGCAAATACCCGGAATTTTTAAAAATGCTTTCTCCCACGATTCAGTGGTTGTAGTGCCGTTCTTTTTAAATATAAGGTACTGTTCAGCGGCAATGTCCATAGCGTAAATAATCTCTTCTATGGAAAATTTTTTAAGCCACTTACTTAAATTACACTTGCCGTTATCACTGACCGTAAATCCTGGAGCAAGTTCATTCCAATAGGAACAGAGATCATTTAATGTGTCTTCTTTAAGTTCTCTGAGTCCCTTTTTCCAAGCCATCAGCATCTTACGCTGTTCTTGTTTCTCTTGGAGTTCTTCGATCTGTGCACGCTGTTTAGCCAAGGCACTCTTATCGTCTAATGTCTTATTGCTTTTGCCTGAATTGCAGTTGGCGCATGATGTCACAAGATTTGTTATGTTATTATCACCGCCTTTGCTGACAGGCTCGATATGGTCTATTTGGAGAAGAACGTCTGGGGCACAAGCGCCACAGTATTGGCATTTGAAAGAGTCGCGTTTGAAAACCTCAAAACGGACACTCTTTGGAATTGCTTTTCGTTGGCTTTTTATTTTTCCCACTTGTTTTCCTGCGTATAATAATGGAGAAAGCTACTCTTCGCATCCTAAAATCAATTGTTTTTCTTTGGGCGAGACTGTACTGCTTTTTCTGATACCATTAAGAATTTTATCAAGGACAGATTGTGGCAGTGGCGGTAATATTTCGTAATTTTGAGAGTTAAGTATTTTCCTCAGTTTGTTTTTTGGAGTACGAACAGGGCGCTCGCAGCAAATAAGGCAATTCTCCGTAAAGTCTGAGTAGTCACTTGGGGAAAGTGGAATATGGACTTTGTCGCCTCCTTGGCAGTTTCGATGGAGAGCGTAAGCCGTTGTACTTGTAGATAAAATTATCAAATCATCGTGCTGCGGATTTTTATTGAGAACAAAATAATATCGTTTTTTAGAAGGTTCCCCAAGGTTGGCCTTAAACGCGCCTCCCTGCGTAAAGATGGCACTAAACTTAAGTTCCTCTGGAAGGTCCATCAAAGAAAATCTGCCCAGGCTTCCTGTTCATCTTGTATAATTTCTACCATTTTTTTTGCGCTGTTCTCTAAATCTTCAAAAAAGTCTTCGTATGGTATTAGCTTTCGACTATTTACAGGAGGCATATTTTTCTTGTATGCTTTGAGATCATGTGTCATATCGCTAAGTTTGAATTTATCTATATGGCCATAGTTTTTATAAATATCTTCCAGCACCTCAAGATCAGATTCTGAAAGCCAATCCTCGTCCGGTATCTGATGTTCTTGTTTTTCCGCCACTTGTTTATCAAGAAGTGTAAAAGGTAGAGAAGTATTTATTGTTGCAGTACTGTCAAGACAATCAAGCAATTCTGAACAAACCGGCCCAAATCTCATTGCATAATAAGTGCCGCCAATAATCGGCCTGCCATATTTAGCCAAATGTTCTCTGTCTGCAAAGAAAAACAGTTTTACCAGTTGAAGTTTATCCATTGAGCCATTGTTTTTGTGCAACAGCCAGAGGACGGCCTGTTTGGCTTTTTCGGAATCGTATTGGAATTTAATGGGTTTATTCGGCATAGTGTGCATACCCCCAACATTCTACTATAATTTATTCGACTAAATCAAGTAATTTGTTCAATAAATTTTGTATTTTGGATTATTTTAATCTTTTTTAGGGCTATTTTCTGCTAAAACGGCCAATATTTTGGAGGCTGTTTCGGGGTCGAGGGGCGGCAATGGTTCGCCGGAGCCTGGAGCGGCAGCGACAGGAGAGCCGGTCTGCAAATTCAAGATGTCCAAAGCGGCCTTGCGGGCAGTCTCCTGATTCTCACTCTCACATAACTGAATCAGCTTCGTAGCGGCGTAAGGGGCGTACTTGGACAAAATAATCCGCCCCTGCCTCTTTGATGATTCGAGCCTTGCGGCCAATTCATCGGCGAAGTCTTTTTCAACCAACTGCTTCTGCCAGTCGCTGAAAGTAATTCCGTGCTTTGAAAGGACGGCAGCCTCATCGCCGCCTGATTCGAATAATTCATCGATAATCTCTAATTGTTCTTTAGTTAATGACATAATATCTCTCCTTAAAAATTGAAGATTGAAAATTTAATATGGAAGATTTGCAGAACCGCCTGCGGCGGAATATTTTTCAGCCGGATTATTTATTTTTTGTCGGCGAAAATGGTAACGGGTTTTTGAGCCTCAAGGCTGCGGTAGTTTGCGCAGATTGTAAATTGTTTCTGAGGTTTTTTAAGCTTGAATGTCTCGACTATTCCGCCGAGGTTCAAAACTTTACATTCATCTGAGACGACTTTGACATCCGCATCTGCGGTAACTTCAACTTCTGAGCCGTCGTCATAGACAGCGACTACACAAAAAATACTCTGCGTATTTTCAGGTACCGAATCCGGGCCGACGATTTTAATTTCGAGCAGTTTCGGCTTTTGTGCCGGTGATACTGCAAATGCGCAAAAACTAACGGCCGCAAGAACAGTAAATATAACAGAAAATAATATTGTCTTTTTCATAATCTGCTCTCGAACTTAAAAAAACTGTGCTTCTTCGTCCTGCCGATTAAATCTCCGTCGTCCGTTACGCAGGAAATATTGTATCAGAATTTCAGGAAAAATCAAGGAAAAAGAGGGATTTTTACTGTAAAATCGCCGAGAACCGTTTAAATCTGCTGATAAAACAGGCGGATTATGACCTACTCAATTTTCGACTTCGCAATGTCAATCACTTCAAAATGAAACTCGCCGCTTGGTTTCTGTATTACTCCCTTGTCTCCCATCGCAAGGCCGTGAATGGCGTCTCCCACCGGCGAGTGAATAGAAATACTTCCTGTATCGATATCAGCATCATTAGGGCCCAGCAATTGATAGGTCACCTTCTCCTGAATATTCAGATTCAGCAAAGTTACTACGGTGCCGAACACGGCACGGTCGCATTGAACTTTCGTGCAGTCAATTTTGTCGGACTGGTTTATTTGTCCCCTCAATTCACCGAGACGTCCTTCGATAAAGCCTAATTGCTGGCGGCCGTAAGTATACTCGCCGTTTTCCCTCAGGTCGCCCTGTTCACGAGCTTCAGCAACTCTTTTTCTCGTTTCAGCCGCTTCTTTTTCGAGCCGGGTCAGTTCCTCCATGAGTTTATTGAAACCAGTTAGTGAAATCGGCACAAGGTCAGACATCCTGATATATCTCCGTGTAAAATTTTACATTTTATCCCAGCTGCACCGCTGAGCCTGATTTCCGATAGAGTACCAAACCTGTCCTGATAATTCAAGTTTTTATATTACTCGTTCTTTTTGTAGCCTAAATCCCTTTTGACCTGTGCGAAAAAGACGGCAATCGGCTTTCTGCTGTTTCCGTTTTTGGAGTCCGCGGCCATATCGAGAACCCTCTGATAAATGTCCTTAGTGAAAATGCCTGCTGCGACAGAGTCCTTGAGCCAGCGGACAAGGTTTCTCAGGGCGGCAGAATCGGCAGGCGTCCTGCCGCCGAAAGTACCCGCAAGCCTGTCATAAAAAACGACCATATTCGTCGGGTCAATATCGGGCCCTGTTAGAGGCCGGCTGTTTAGACCGGCTGTCAAACGTCTTTGTTGTCCTGCCTCTAACGGGGCGGGCCGAGTCGAAGATTTAAGAGATTGAATCTGCGATGCGATGCTGCTCCTTTGCGGAGTTTGTACCGATGGCAGTAAATCTTTAGCTATTGATGAGACATTCTTCGTCCCGTTAGAAACAGACTGCCTTTGACAACCGTCAGGTATCATAGATGACTTGTTTCTAACGGGATTCGTATCGATATTTTCCCTTACCTGAACTTCGCTTCGCTTCGTTTCGCTTTCCTTGGCTATGCTTGGAGCATTACCTGGAGCATTGCTCGGAGCATCGTTTTGCCAGCGTTTTGCTGCCGCCTTAACCGCTCTTTCAGATTGGACTTGCGACATTTTTTTCGCTCTATCCAATTCTTTGCTGACTCTTTTGTGGAAAATTTTGCCGTTTTTGATTATGAATTTTTGTTTGACGAACTCCCAAACCTTTTCAAAATCCTGACAGTTGCAAAGATGTTTTAATGACTCGATGTCAAAGGGCAATCTGCCGTTGTTTTCATAAAGATAGAAAATCAATGTGCAGTAAACGCCTCTCTCGTCGGCTGTCATCGTTTGGAAAATCAAATCTGAAATAAACGCTCCCGATTCGAGGGAGACATATTGTATCTTTTTACGTTTCATCCCGCACCTTCTTTCTATTTAAAGTAGTTTGAATTTGTTTAATTGTTTTTTTGATAATCTGGAGAACCGCACCTTTAAAAAACTGAATGATTGAGAAGGTGCGGGATTCATTGTTAAACTTGCTGATGGTTTAGATAATCTGTTGAGATTACTGTTATAGCTTTTGCCATTTTTTCGGATTTATTCTCCTGTCGCTTTCGCTCCAGGCTCGGTGGGGCTGCTTTTTCAAGTGCGTTTTCCACGGTTTCAATCTGCGCATCGTCCAAAAAAAAGACCAGCGTATTGAGAAACGCCTTTTTATCTTCTTCAAAGCCTGCCGGCGGTTTGGCAATATCTTTTAGTTTTTCAATTGTCTGTCTGTCGTCCGGCAGAAGTTTGACAAGCTCGGCAACGCTGAATTTGCCTGACAGGTTTTTGTAAAGAGCGGCTTTGGCAGCCAGCTCGTCTTTGCCGCCTAATCTGTTAAGCGTGGCAAGAAGCAGCCTTGCCTCATCGTCGTTGATATCCCACTCGACGCAGTCTGCAAAAGTCTGTCCTATTTGCTTTAGAGCCTCTGCGCGGTGATGGCCATTGATGATTTGAAAATGTTCTTCGATTTCAGGATGTTTTCTGACTATCAGCGGCTCATAATTGTGTGATTGTTTAATGTGCCGTTTGAGTTTTTCAAAGTTTTGCCTGCTCATTTTGTTCGGATTTTCCGGATGAGGCAGGAGTTTATCCAATGGGATTCTGATAATTGTATTTTGCATAAAAGATTCCTTTAAATTTAATATTTTAAATTTAATATTTTCAATTTCAGATTGACGCTGACAGGCTGGTCTTAAAACCGGCCTTTTTTTATCAGCCTCTTTGCGCTATGAACTTGTAAAAGCAAAACTGTTTATATCTTCAATTCCACATCAGCGTTTCGCCAAAGGTAATAAACGGGTCTGTCGGATAATCTGCTGATGAAGAATTCTGTTCTCTTAAGGCTGTCGGGCAGGTTTTTTACCCTTCTGCCGTAAACCGTAAGAAAATTGGTAATCTGTTTTTCAATGAACGCCTTTTGTTTTCCGCCAAGGCTGTGCAGGATATTGTGCGTTCTTTCGATGTCGGCAAGGTCAGACTGCTCAATGCCGACTGCGCTTAGGGCCTGTGCAAGCTGAATACATCGTGGCGACTGGGGGGCTTCGTATCTCATCATTCCCGCCTTTTCAAAGAACGGATTGACCTTGCCCATCACCGCCAGAGCCTCGATATAAGGCATTTCCAATAGCGGCATAGTTTTCTGCACTAATTCATACGCAAGGCCGAGCGCTCTATATCGCGGCTCTATAACGACGCGGGCAATTGTGCGGATATTATTATTGACGAACTGCATATTGGCGTTTGCACAGCCGAGTTTTGTGAACAGTCCCTTTGTCGCAATGTTTCGAAGCTGAACAGAGCAGGCAGGCATAGAATAAACGATGACGCCGACGACAGGTTCAATCTGCTCTCTTCTCGGATGGGTATCTATGATTTTATAGACGGCTGATACGGGTCCGGTTTTGCAGTCGCGGTAATGAAATCGCGACAGAGGTTTATAATCGCTGATTGTTCCTGGAACGATTTTCAGATATTTTTTTATTGTACAATTCATAATAGTAAATCCTAAATTCTAATTTCTAAATCCTAAACAAATCCCAATTACCAAAATATCAATTTTCAAAACCGTTTTGAGCATTAGCATTTTGAATTTGTTTAGTATTTAGTGCTTAGAGTTTTATAAATTACTTCCGCTTCGCCTGCTAAATGTTTGATAACAATCACTTCCGGCAGTAAATCGGCCAGCAAATCGTCGTGTGAGCTTGCAAGGACAAAGACCTTGCCCGTCTTTTTGGCAAATTTACGCAGGTTATGGCTGATTACCACCGCGGTTACCCTGTCGAGGTTTGAGCAGAACTCATCTGCGAAGATAAACTGCTTATCTGACGCAATGGCCTTTGCTATACGGTAGCGGTATTTCTGTCCCTCGCTCAAGGTTGCCGGAGAATTAAGGACGCAGAAAACATCTGTAAGGCCTGCGCTGCTTAAATGCCGTAATGTCTCAAGAAAACCATTTGAACTTCCAACGTTCAACGTTGAACGTTCAATGTTCGATGTTGGACGTTCATCAAAACAATCGACACATGTTTTGTCATTAGGAAGAGATATATCATTAATATTAATCTTATTATTAGAATTCAGATTATTATAAAACTCTCTCAAGAGTACGCTTTTTCCGCTTCCTGACGGGCCTGTGATATAGCAGATTTCGCCTGCGGATAATTTTATTTCGCAGGTGTGCGTTATCGCGCTGCCTTTGAGTCTCTGCACCGTTATGCCGAAGGCTCTTAAGACATCGGCGGCCTTGTCGGTCAATGGCAGGTTCCATTCGAATTTTTTGTCCGCCTTAAGCGAGACCTCGCCCCGAGGCGGGTTTGCGGTTAGTGTGGTAATCATAATTTCCTCATTTGCTTAATAATTTTTGTTATCTTATAGCGGCCGAGGCCGGTTTTTTGTGTGATTGCTTTTACGCTCAGGCCGTTTACGAAATGGTCTCTGATTATCTCTATTTTTTTCTCGGATAACTCGTCCTGCGACAGGGCGGTAAGAAAATGAGCGCTGATTATTCTGCCGGCGATTTTTCTCAGTTTTCTTGCAACGACAGCCTCATTTACACCTGCTGCTTTTGCAAGTGTTCTGAAACTTCGACTGCTGAGAAACAGTATTACGAGCGCCCTCTGAGCGGCAGGAAGCATATCCACCCTTGCCGGATGTTTTTCAAAGATAAGTAAAAGCTCTTTTTTGCTGGTTTTTTGTGATGACATAACTGATTTCACCTTACCTTAAAATGTTGGAAAAGCCTGTTTTTTAAAGGCTTATAAGTTATATGGTTATCAAATATATTCATATTTTAACATTTGTAATTAAAAAATCAAGGGAAAAATTCATAAAATTCAACAATTTTTTATGAAGTTTTCTAAACACTTAACAGAAAAAGGGTTATAGAAGTGATTATTTTGGGTTTTTGCTCTAAATTTTGGCCTAAATTTTGGAATAATTGGCCTAAAGTTTAGAATAATTGGCCTAAAAGTTAGAATAAGGCGGCTCATTAATCCAACATATTGAAATAATGACAAGAATATTAAAAAAATAGCTTATTTCGTTAAATAGTCATTGACGATAATAAAGAAAAGGGCTATATTGTTAAATAGCAGAAGTTTTATTTAAACAAAGTATGTTTATTTTAATTAAAAGGGTTTGTTACGGATGATAGATTAAGCTATTCGGCTAATCGTGCCGGCAGGTTTTTGGCTCAACCCGGAGGATACAAGGCATTTGTGCCGAATTTTCTGCCTCCTGAGCCGTCTTTGATAATGGACGAGAAGGTTATCAAGCTGCTGTCATTAGCAGACCAGAATATCGGCAGATTGGATGGGGCTTGTTATGCTGTGCCTGATACGGTTGTTTTTATGCAATCAATCGCAAGAATGTATGTTCGCAGAGAAGCGGTTGATTCAAGCAGAATTGAAGGTACGCAGGCCTCTTTGGTAGATGAACTTCAAATGGAGCTGTGTTCGGTTAAGACGGCAGCGACGGACACGGATGAGATAAGAAATTATGTTAATGCGATGGAGTATGGTCTTGAGCGGCTGAAGACTTTGCCGCTGTCTTTACGGCTTATAAGAGAAATACACGAAAAGCTGCTTGCCGGCGTTCGCGGCCGAGGCAAGACTCCCTGTCAATTCAGAAAGACACAAAACTGGATAGCACCGGCAGGAGTTTTGCTGGAGAGGGCTACATATATTCCGCCGCCTGTGCCCCAAATGAATGAAGCACTGGATAATTTTGAAAAATTCATTCATCAGGAACATCAAATGCCGCTGCTGATAAAGTGCGGTGTTCTGCACGCCCAGTTCGAGATGATTCATCCGTTTCTTGACGGCAACGGCAGAGTGGGGCGGTTGTTGATAACGCTCTTTTTGTGCGAGCGGAAAATGCTTTCGGAGCCGATACTGTATCTTTCGAAATATTTTAACGATAACCGTCAGATGTATTATGATTTGCTCGGCAGAATTCACCGGCAGGGCGATTGGGAATCGTGGATTAAATTTTTTCTCAATGGGATTATAGTCATTGCATCTGATATAAGAGAAAAGACCGCAAAATTGATTGTGATGCATTCCAGACACAAACAAATGATAATTGCAAAGTTTGGTGAGCGAAATACGGACGCACAGCTATTGCATAAAAAACTTTTTAAAGAGCCCGTTGTTAATGCGGAAAAGGTTTGTTCGGTGCTGGATATTTCAATGCCGACAGCCAATAACCTTTTGAAGGATTTTGTTGAAATGGGCATTTTAAAGGAGATAACCGGCAAAAAACGCAACCGTATCTATATGTATAATGAGTATATACAAATGTTTATGGATTAAGGTTGCATTACGGACCAAATTGTGATAATTTGTAAGGTTGGTTAAAACTGCTAATCTTCAACCTTTTTAGTTGGGGCCAGATATGGCGAGAGTTTTACACGTAGTTGTAAAGAGGAAAAACAAGACTGTCAGCGAGCAGACGTTCGACAGCACACCGATATATATCGGCCGAAAGCCCGGCCTTCAGATAATTCTTCCCGATATAGCCGTCTCGCGCGAGCACGCGATGATAGAGGCCAAAGAGGGCAAATGGACAATTGAGGATTTGAAGTCCGCCAATAAGACGTATCTGAACGGTCAGGCAATCCGCAAGGCCGCCATCAGGAACGGCGACACAATAGGCATAACAGAATTTTTCATAGAGCTTGTCTTCGAAGATGTGGAAGATGAAATCCCCGTCTCTCCGAGCGATGATACTATTTCTCTGGCAGCGGCAGAAGAAATAGAAGAAGAAGAGGCCGTGGAAGCAGAAGAGACGGCGGTACCGTCGGAACCGGCGGCACCGACATCGCCGGCGGCAAGAGAAAGACCGTCGAGGCCCGTAAGACCTACTACTGATGTGGAAGCGGCATCGCTGTCAACGCCTCGCGATGAGGTGATTGTCAGAAAGCCTGATGGTGCTCACGCGCCTGCGATGAGGCTTGCGGCAAGAAGACTTACGGATTTTGCACAGGCGATTGAGGCGCTGGGCGAATCAAAGAATCTCGACGAGGTAGTGCAGACGCTTATAAAAACTTCTATGCAGCAGTTCACGGCATTTCGCGTATGGTGCGGTCTGAGAAGTCAAAAGACCGGCCCGATTACTTTTCAGGCGGGCAAAAGACGCGATGGAAAAGATGTACAGCTCGACGAAATCAGGCTCGGCTCGAAGATTATGGAAACTTTTGAGAGAGGCCAGTCGCTGGTTCTGCCGCAGGTCTCGGCAAAGCTCGAACAGAGCGAAAGAATACGCTCGGCTATGATAGCGAGCATCAAAACGGCAAAGGGCTGCTTCGGCGTTATATATGTGGATAACTCGATGGTGCACAGTCATTTCAGCCTCAGCGATTTGGATTATCTGATGGTTCTGGCGATGCACACAGCAGCGGTTCTCAAGCCCCATCTGTAATTGAAAAACAATCAGGATTGGTATTGTCTGCACGGGAAGGATTCCAAAACAGGAAATTGGTATCTTATCCTGTCTCGTTTGAGGCAGTATATTATATATTGGTCCGGCAGGACGATACAGCAATTATCGGCAGGAAGTATGCACGGCAGCTTCTAAACTGACGGTAAAGTTCGTGGCTCCTGCCGGCCCGTTTTTTTTAGGGCAGACAAAACAGCAAATTTCCCAGTTTCACACACATTAAATCAAGAGATTTTCAGGCAAATAATCTTCCATAAAACGTTTTGTAGTCGGCATAGTTTTCCTGTCTTGCCTGCCTTAACATTTATTAGCACGATTTAAAAAATTTTATGCGCTTTACTAATTTTTTTTAAGAACTTTGTCGAATTTATTCGTATAGGATATAGAAGATTTCGAGTGCGTGTTTACTATGACATAGGCGGCTGGTTTTTTAGTTCAGTTGACGCTTTGTTGAAAGGAGGCACGGCTATGGAAAAAGCACGAAGACTCGCAGATATTCTTGAACGCGTCCGCAGCGGAGAAGCCCCGACAAAAATCCGGCAGGAAGCCCGCCAGTTACTTTCCACTTTAAGATTGAGCGACATAAGCAGGGCTCACAAGTATCTCGTAGGTTCGGGTGTATCTTTCGACCAGCTTCGCACGCTTGTTTACGCTTTTGCGTCCATTTTGGGCGACCAGTTTGCGCTTTTGCGGGCAAACCTCAGCCCCGACCATCCCGTACGCAGGATTTTGGCAGAGCACGAGATGTTCGAATGCTTCCTGGCGGACCTCGAAGAGGTAAATATGCTGATTCAGGAATCTACGGGCATGACGGAACTGTCGAGTGAATTCCGCAGGCTCGAACATATCGCAGGACATCTGCAGGCAATCGATATTCATAATCAAAGGGAAGACGATTTGATTTTCCCGGTGCTGGCAAATTATCCCTGCAAGAGCATTTGTCTGGTGCTCGAAAAAGCGCACTGGCGAATCAAAAATATGGTAGGCAACCTGACAATGGTGGTCAACAACTTCAAGAATTTTGAGCCGGTACAGTTTAAAATTCAGCTTAACGCGCTTTCGTCAGCTATCGTTCCTATTATGCGGGAGCATATCTTTCAGGAAGACAATATTCTTTATCCGGTCGCGCTGGACGTTCTCAAGGACGAGAGGGTCTGGTGGCGCATAAAACAGCTTGCCGAGGAAATGGGCTACTGCGGATTTGATGCGCAGCCTTGTAAGTAAATGAAGGGTCCCGGCTCGCGGGAGGGTGATGAAAGTAAATTGATAAAGGGCCTTTGCTGCGGGCCGGGAAGATTTCAGTTAATTCCGCCCAAGGCGGATAAAGCTCCTCTACTCCAGCGGAGGGGCTTTTTTTATGTTAACCAACAGCGCACAGGTTAACATAGGTTAACCTTACTATTGAAAGTTAACAATCATAACATCTGCTATTAAAAGAAGTTGAAGTGTTTCTAACTTTGCCAGTTGACGGCTTCTGTTGGTACGTGGGCTAAATCGGGGGCGTAGGGGCCGACGGTTAGTTATTACCACGTTTATTACCACGTTTAGTGTTTTTATTACCACGTTTCTGCCAAAGGGCGCCTCTGCCGGTTCCTTTGCAGGAAATAAGCCCTTGCTTCCGCATACGGTTTAATATGACACGAATCATATCCCTGCTGACTGATGGACACCGCCGTTCTATATCTGAAATGCTGAAAATGGCCGGAAGATTGTCAATAGTTTCTTCAACAATGGCTGTTTTCATTCCGCGGCTTTTTGTTATTGTGCCAAGGCGGCGTTCAAATTCCTGATATGCTTCAATCAATACGCCCAGAAAATATTCCCACCACGGTTTAAGATTATGTTTGCCCCTGTGCCAGTTTTTAGATGATAATTGAAGGGATTCGTAATAAGTTTCTTTTGATTCTTCGATAATGCGTTCGATACTGATATATCGACCGACAATATAATCGGCCTGATGCAGCAACAAAACCGTTAATAATCGCGATACGCGGCCGTTGCCGTCGGCAAAGGGGTGGATACACAAGAAATCAAAAACGAAAGCAGGTATAAGAACAAGCGGACTTACCTGCCGTTTATTCCACAGGCGGTTAAATCGTTTGCACAACTCTCTCATATAAAGAGGCGTTTGGCCCGAAGAAAGCGGCACAAATCTTGTTATCCATCGCCCGTCTGAAAGACGCTCCTCGATGGCATTATCCCGTTTTTTCCACTGGCCTGCCGGAATATCCGTTTGTGCATAAATTTGTCTGTGTAATTCTAAAATGGTTTTCTCATCGACGGTAAAAGCCTCCGGTCTTGTGTGGATTTTAGACAGCGCCTTGCGATAACCGAGAATTTCTGCTTCCGACCGGTCCTTAGGTTTGACCGGATGAACCATTAACTCCTTGAAACGTTTGGCAGGTACGGTTATCCCTTCAATCCTGTTGGAAGATTCGGTGCTTTCGATAACGGCGGTTTGCCTGAGGGTTTTCAAAATCTGCGGCATCTGATGTTGGAATAAATCCTGTCTGCCCTTGAACTCGCCGAGCTTTTGCAGCAGGCCGCCCATTTCAATTGGAATAGCTTGCCGACTAAGAAAATCAATGTCTAAAGACTTCATCGAGTACCTCTCTTAAGCCTGAACGGCACATTATATAGTCAGCATAATCAAACTGTCAGAGGAAATCAATAGCAGAATTAATAAAGATATTTTTGGGCTGTCGACTACCGCCAGTTTACTGCTCCATCGGGGACGTGGGCTAAATCTGGGGCATAGAAATCTGCGCCGACAAGAATCTGGGGAGTGAAACTTGAAGTAATCGCAAGACATTTACAACCTGCCGACTTGGCGGCCTTGATTCCGCTGAGAGCGTCCTCGATAACGAGACAATCCTTTGGGTCGAGGGCAAGTTTTTCCGCCGCCAGCAGAAATATATCCGGCGCAGGTTTGGTATGTTTGACGTTATTGCCTGTGATAACGGCGTCGAAAGTTTCAGGCGGGATTTTTAACTCCGCAAAATTGCCCGCGGCCTTGCGTATATCGGCGCTGGTAGCGACCGCAATTTTTTTGCCCAGCCGTTTGCATTCGTCGATAAATTCCTTTGCGCCGGGCAGGGGCTTTAAATTTCCTCTGATTAGCTCAAGATAAATATCATAAGTTCGCTTCGTGGCCTTTTCGAGGTCGATTGAGAAATTATGGTTTTCGGCCATTCCGCGGACGCAGTTCTTTTCGCCTGTTCCTGTAAAGGGGTGAAAATCGGCGGCTGTGATTTTCAGCCCGAACTCAGCAAGCGCAAGTATCACAGCCTTTATTATGAAAGGCTCCGAATCGACCAGAACGCCGTCCATATCGAAGATTACGCCTTTTGGTAGAGCGCTCATAAGTCTTTCAGTTTTTTAATGGTTTTAAGCTGATTGATTGCATGAGCGTCTTTTTCGCGGTTCAGCATTTTTTTCGATTCGATAATCGCATCTATATTTAAAACCCAAACCCGAGTATTTTTAATTTTTATAGGTGTGCTTTTACTTTTGACCTGCTGGAAATTGCCGGCCCCTTCGACAAAGCCGATGCAGTCAAGCTGTCCAATATCGGTATCAAGGTAAAGGTTTTTATATTGTTTACAGTTTTCTTTTGTCAAACGCAGTTTGAGCTTCTTCGGAGTCATTCGATGAACAGGGTGTAAGCCGGCCAATGCTTTTTGAAGACACAGGAGATTGTCGGTATTAAAATCGAGACAAATATCGATGTCCTGCGTAACGTAAGTGCAGCCGTGCGCTATGCAGGCAAAGCCGCCGATGACTGCATAATCAACCTTATTTTTAGAAAGTTTTTTTAGTAAAGTAAAAAAATCGTCTTTCATATCATATCTTTTTAGCTTTTTGAAAAAGCCGGACAAGATTAAGAGCGGCCTGATGACGTTCTATTCTTTCCGTTGCGGAACGTTTCAGATTGTCTTTCAGCATTTGTATATCGATGCCGTAATCAATGGCTCTTTTTATCGCGTCGTTATTCTTTTTTTTCTTTTTGGGCATAATCTCAATATAACCGCTTTCGGTCTGTTTTTCAACTGCCGGATTTATTCGGAATTCTGTCAGCGCCTAACTGGCCGCAGGCGGCTTTTATACTCCTGCCGCGTCGGTAACGGATAATAGTTTCAACGCCGGACTGCATCAGAATGTCCTTGAATGTCTTGATTCTGTCCTGCGGACTTGGTTTGAAATTGCAGCCGGGATGAGGGTTATATTCAATCAAATTGACGCTGACGTACAAACCTCTCAAAACCTGCACAATTTCCAGTGCCAAATCGGGTTGGTCGTTAATATCTTCCATCATACAATATTCGATTGTGATTCTGCGGTCGGTTTTTCTCTGATACAGCTTCATCGCGTTTAAGAGCTTGCCGAGCGGGTATTTATTCGCAACAGGAACGATTTGTTTTCTTAACTCGTCGTCCGGAGCGTGCAGGGATACCGCCAAACGGGGATAAATTTCCTCATCGGCAAGTTTTTTTATTCCGTCCGGCAGGCCGACGGTCGAGATTGTCTGTCTTCGGATTCCTATATTTTTGCCCGCGGGGTCGGCAAGGATTCTGACCGTCTTTATTGTATTTTCATAATTGTCCAGCGGTTCGCCCATTCCCATAAAGACGATGTTGTTGATTTTACAGCCGCTGTCTGCGGAGATTTTGATTACCTGGTCGACGATTTCGCCTGCGGTGAGATTTCTTGCGAACTTGAGATAGCCTGTCGCGCAGAACCTGCATCCGAGCCTGCATCCGATTTGGGTCGAAAGGCAGATTGTCTTTCTGCCGTTTTCGTCAAGCAGTACCGATTCGATGTTCTGGCCGTCATAGGTCTCAAACAGATATTTTACGGTGCCGTCCGGGTCGGAAAGTTTTTCGAGGATTTTAAGCTGCGAGATGAAAAATCCGTTATCGACGAGCTTTTGACGCAAGTCCTTTGACAGCGTAGTCATAAGGCCGATGTCGTTTATATTGTGCTGATGCAGAAAACTGAAGATATATTTGGCGATATACTCCTTGCTGCCTAATCCGGCAACAATAGTCTTTAATTGGGCCAGTGTTTTGCTTTTAAGGTCCATATTTTAAGATTGAAAATTTAAAATTGAAGATTTAACATTTATAGCGTATATTCTATGCGTTATATCTTGAATTTTAAATCTTAAACTTGGATTTTTTAGGGAGTTTTTTGATGGACCAGAAGATTTTCAAGGCTTATGACATACGCGGCATTTATCCCGACCAGTTGAACGAGGATGCGGCGTGGAAAATCGGCAGCGCAACGGCGACGTTTTTAAGGTCGATGCTTCGCGGCTACGACCGCGGGCTTGCCAACCGCCAGAGTCTCTGTGTCGGTTACGATATGCGTTCGCACAGCAAGGGTTTGGCCGATGCGCTTATAAAAGGTATGAACGCGGTCGGCGCAAATGTGATTAACATCGGAATGATTGATACGCCTCAGATTTATTTCGCGATAAACCATCTCGGCACCTGCGGCGGGGTTCAGGTAACGGCTTCGCACAATCCGGCTCAGTACAACGGCTTTAAAATTTCCGGCCTTGAGGCAAAACCCATCGGCGCCGATACGGGTCTGAATGAAATCAGGCATATTTCCACCGCGTTGCTGCATACGAGGGGCGCGATGGACGGGGGGATTGAAAAATGCGACCTGACCGAGGCTTATAAAGGACACATACTTAAATTTCTCGGCTCAAAGGTAAAACCGCTCAAAATCGTCATTGACGCTTCGAATGGAATGGCGGGCAAAATGGTGCCGCTGATTTTCGACGATTTGGATATTGAAATAATAAAGCTCAACTTCGAGCACAAAGGAGTGTTTAAGCACGACCCTAATCCGCTGGTGGAGAAAAATCTGACACAGCTTAAAAATATGGTTAAAAAACGCAAAGTGGACGCGGGGATTTGCTTCGACGGCGATGCAGACAGGATGATGATGGTTGATGAAAAAGGGGAAACAATAAGCTGCGATTTGCTGACGGCTCTTATGGTTCCGTATTTTCTGCAAAATTCGCCGGGCTCTGCGGTTCTGTACGACCTGAGAAGCAGCTGGGTCGTTCGCGAAGAGATTTTAAAGGCCGGCGGTGTGCCGAGACGCGAAAGGGTAGGACACGCGTTTATGAAAAGAACGCTGCGGATAGCAAGGGCGGTGTTCGGCGGGGAGCTGAGCGGGCATTTTTATTACCGCGACAATTTTTACGCAGACTCGGCTATGATTACGCTCGTGCATATTATAAATATTCTCAGCTCGTCCAATAAGCCGATAAGCGAGCTTATCAAGCCGCTGCGGAGATACTTCGCAAGCGGAGAAATAAATTTTGTTATCGACGACAAAGACGCGATGATGAAGGAACTGAAACGCAAGTTCAGTCAGGGCGAGGCGGATGACCTTGACGGCATAACGATACAATTCAAGGACTGGTGGTTCAACTGCAGGCCGAGCAATACCGAGCCGCTGCTGAGGCTTAACGTAGAAGCAAAGACGCAAGATTTGCTGGATAAGCAGCTTAAGGAAATCGAGAGTCTTTTGGGCCAGCCTGTAGAGCATTAAGGTGAAAATAATGAAAACGTTTCGGCTGTTATTGATTGCTTCGGTATTCGGACTCGTTTGCGGCGGCTGTTCGGTTAATCCTGTAACGGGAGAGAACCAATTTCTGCTCGTAAACCCCGAAGAAGAAAAGAAGATGGGCGAGGAATACTCCAAACAGGTCGAAAAGGAACTCGGCCAAAGCGTTAATGACGTCCAGATACAAAAATATATAGACACGGTCGGACAGAAAATCGCCCGCATCTGTCATTCGCCGGAAATCGGTTTCAGCTATAAGGCCATCGACCATAATTCTGTCAATGCGTTCGCTCTGCCGGGCGGATATATTTATATCACTACGGGCTTGCTTAAAGAATTGAACGCAGAATCACAGCTTGCGGCAATACTGGGGCACGAGACGGCTCACGTAACGGCAAGGCATATCGCCCAGCTTATTACGAGGGATTATTTAATCGGCATAGGATTTTCCGTTGCCGGCTCACAGGCACC
>PGYD01000129.1 GCA_002839495.1 Planctomycetes bacterium HGW-Planctomycetes-1 | reverse complement strand
GTCAAATTGAAATCGATACAGGTCATAATTTGTTTTAAGTCTTTTGCTTATTTAATGTTATAATAAAACTGTTAAAAGTTAACGGGACAGTACTGATTTTCACCACAGGGACACAGAGAACTCAGAGAAAATATAATGTAAAAAAATGGGGCAGGCCCCGATGGGATAGTTGCGACATCCCACCCCGATAAGATTGGCAAAACCAATCTTACGGGGCAGGCAGGGCAGGCAAATCCAAATTGCCAAAATTCAAATGCCCAAAACTATCAGACACGGATCCGCCGTCGCCGAAGGCTATGGCGGACAAGTTACACGGATTTTATTGATCAGTTTATTTAAATGATTTGTTGTCGAAGGTCTCTAAAAACCCCCAAAGGCTGTCGGCTCGCAACATACCTCAAATAACCTTATCCTGAATAATCCCTAATTTGCTTTTGGTTTTTTATTTCGTATTCTTTGTATGGAGTCGGAAGCAGAAGGCCGAAAGGCCTATAACTCTTTAAAATTGGGGGTTTTATGGGCTTTAAGAGTAAATTCCTATTTCTTTTGATTGTCTATTTTGCCGGTTTTGCAACTGCGGTTTATTATTTATCGCCGAACGGCAGGGCGGGTCCTGCAAGCGCTTATGAAAACAACGGCGTTATGACAGCTTTGACGGATATTGGGGAAAAGGCATCCAGCAGGATTTCTGACGGCTTTGCGAATATGGACAAGGAAAAGTTCAAGGCCGCTTATGACAGGGCGGCACAGGCCGTAAGGAATATGACCAAAAGCCGACAGAACGTAAATGAACCCGATAATGGCGGAGAGGATAAATAAAAGACTAAAAACATCCACTTACATCTTTGTTTTGGGGCCGAGCCGTTTCGCAACTGTGTATGGCCGAGGGTGGGAAACCCTCGGCCTTTTTTTATGCCGAAAATTCTAAAAAAGCCCGATTTTAAGTGGTTTTTTAAGGCTTTTACGACCGATATAATAAATAGACCTTGCAATACTTGATATAGATTTAGTATATTAGCGTATTGCTTGATAGCTGAAGGGCCGGCAAGGGAAGTTTATAGCGTATGCCTTTGCGATAAGGTAGATGTGCATGAGCGATGACTTTGATGCCTGAGGGCCGCCCGCCTTACAGAACCGAGAGAAAATTCGGTGCTGTGTGTGCTTATGTGCATTGTAGGTAGCAAAAAATTGTGGGCAGAAAGTGTCCAAGGGGAAAAAAGGATTTTTCACAGCGGCTGACCATTGAATGGGCCAGCCTTTTTTTTATTGACATATCCAGAGAGGGGCTTAACCTTTATCCGTATAAATACTTGTTTTTTTACGTCTATAATTTTGTTTATGGAGTATTTGCGGAGGCAAAATATGAGAAATTACGCACTAACAGCCATCCTTATAACAACAGCGGTATTCATCGGCGGCTGCGCAGCAGGTAAAAGCACAGCAAGGACAGATTACGACTTTTCAAAAATATCCAAAATAGCGGTAGTCGATGTACTCGGGCCGTTGGGAAACGAAGGAGCGAAAAATCAGGTTGCGGATATGCTCACAATGGAACTTCTGCAAAAAGGCTATGCGCCAATCGAACGAACACAAGTACAAAATATCCTGAACGAACAAAAGTTCCAGCATGATGTTAATATGACAGGCGAAATAGACGCTGTAGAAATCGGTAAAATCCTGAATGTGCCGACAATAATGATTGTTAATGTCTCCAAATTTACAGAAGATATAAGCCTTTCAATCAAAATGCTCGATGCGCAGGACGGCAGTATTCTTTGGGTCGGCAGTGGACAAGGCACGCAGGGCAAAACGCTCGGCACAATACTCGGCGCGGCAGCCGGAGCAGGCGCGGGCGTCGCGGCAGGCGGCGATGATAACAGCGGTAAAGTGGTCGGCGGCGTAATCGGCGGAGTCATCGGCGGGGCGGCAGGAAACCTGCTTACGCCTCAGCAGGCGGAAGCGACACAAAAAGTAATCAGTAAAATATGCAAAGATATGCCGGCAAGAATACCGCCGGCAAAGAAAAAAGGACTGTTTGGTAAATAAATCAAAAATCAAAAATTGGGAACCGACCCTATTTTTTGCCAAATTAATTACAACTTTACATAATATTACTGCGTGTTATTATTGAGCCTGAAATGAGCAAAGGATTCCGCGGGAGATGGCGAATATAAACAAAATCATCAAGGAAATGATTTTACTTGTTCTGATGCTAAATACATATCTTTGTGCCGATGGCACAACTTTTGAAACGGGCATGCCAAGCAGTAAATTATCGCAGATTAATGAGCTAATGGTCAGGTTTATGAGGGATAACGAAGCTCCGGGAGCGGCTCTGTGCATAGCAAAAGACGGTACTATCATATATAATAAAGGTTTCGGCTACGCAAATATCGAGACAAAGGAGCCGGTAAAACGAGAGTCGCAATTTCGTATCGGCAGCATATCGAAACCTATCACCGCGGCAACTGTGATGGTACTGGCCGAGAAAGGCATACTGAAACTGGACGAGAAGGTTTTTTCCATTATCAATTACGAGCCATTTACAGAGGCAGATGCCAGTGCTGATCCAAGAATTTATGATATAACCATATTGAATCTGTTGCAGCATAGAGGCGGATGGGACCTTTCGAAGACTTTTGATCCGACATCCAGATTATTCTCAATCGGCGAAGCTATGAAACTGGGAAGATACGCGGAAGGACAGGATTTAATAAGATATATGATGGGAAAACCACTGCAATACAAGCCGGGGACAAGATACTGTTATTCTAATTTCGGGTATTTATTATTAGGAGTTATTATTGAGAAGAAGGCTAACATGCCATATGCAGAGGCAGTGAATAAATATGTTTTTGAACCTTTAAAATTGGAAAATATCGTGCCCGGCGGCGCCCAACTCGAAGATAGAATGCCTAAAGAGGTAGTTTATTATGACAGTGAAAAAAGAACCGCTAAACGCAAAATGCCGGACGGCAAGATAAAAGAATTTCCTTATCCGTACTATCAGCCGTTTATACGTGAAACTACAGCAGTTGGGGGATGGATAAGTAATGCCGAAGACCTGGTAAATTTCGCACTTGCATTAAAAGCCCCGTATGAGTGCAGGATATTAAGTCATGAATACGTTAAAAAGATGTTCGCGATACCTCAACAGGACAAGCAACCAATGAATGAAGACGGCGAAGACGGCGGCGATACTATTCAAAAGTATTCATATTCCTGCGGCTGGAAGGTAAAAGAAACAAGCAAAGGCAAGTTCATTATCTGGCATCATGGTTCCAGGCCGGGCGCTTCGGCGGGCTTGTGTCTCAATTCTAATGGATATACGTACGCGG
>PGYD01000128.1 GCA_002839495.1 Planctomycetes bacterium HGW-Planctomycetes-1 | reverse complement strand
GCCTGTTTCCTGCGGATTTTCACAACTTTTCAAAGAGTGATATACATAACCAATTATATCTATTCGACTTATAACGGGACAGTACTGATTCGGAATCGCAATTCTAAAAAGGTGTTTCTCCGGCAAAAACACCGCAATTTATGTTTAAAATGTTCGCTTGCTGTCTAAAAGAAAATTCACAGGCCCGTCGTTTACGCTTTCCACTTCCATACAGACCGCGAATATCCCTTTTTGAACATCGATGCTCTCCGCTTTCATAAGCTCGACAGTTTTTTCATAAAGTTTTTCAGCAATCGTTGGCTCTGCCGCCAAATCGAATCCGGGCCTTCTGCCTTTTCGGCAATCGCCGAAAAGCGTAAAATTGCTCACAATAAGTAATTGTCCAGATACGTCTTTCACGCTGAGATTCATTTTGTCATTGCCGTCGGCGAAAACACGCAGATTGACAATCTTATCAGCGATGAACGCCGCATCGGATTCGTTGTCCTCTTTGCCGACGCCGAGATACACGAGCAGGCCGGCTCCGATTTGACCGGCTGTTTTACCGTCAACCGACACTTTCGCGCTTTTGACTCTTTGAACTATCGCTCTCATCAGCCCCAATGTTAAACGACATCGCCTCTGCCGTCAATCCCGCACCTTCGAATATTCAAAAGTGAATCGTCTGAAGGTGCGGGGGCAACGGCGCAAAAAAATCCCGCATTCTTGTCCGCCTCATACGGACAAACGCAATGCGGGAAAAGGCAAAAGGGAACTTAAAAAGATAGCAATGTTTAATTTACCGGATTACCATCCTGCCTGTATGGATTATACCATAAAAAACAAACTTTTTCCAGCCGTTTCGCGCAAACAACCCATTTTGGCAAGATAAACAAACGCCGTATATAACAGACAAACACTTTATAGGACTTAATGGAAAAAAATTCGATTCGTCATTTTTTGAAATGACTAATAATATTATTGGGTTTTTGATAATATCACCTCTGTTTTGTGCCGATATTAAGAACGACTCGTATTAGTGAAAGAGACTTTTTATTATGCAAAAAGCTACATCAGTTCTTGTTATTGACGACGATGCGACGATAAGGACGCTGCTCGAAACTTCTATGAGCAAAAAGGGGTTCAAGGTCTTCGCCGCATCTAACGGCCGCGACGGTCTCGATATCGCCCGCGCAGAGGAAATCGATGTCATCCTGCTCGACTGGATGATGCCCGAAATGGACGGTGTGGAAGTCCTCACAGAGCTAAAACGCGACAGCAATACTATGTACATCCCCGTATTTATGCTCACATCGAAGGAAGATTCAAGAGACATCGAGCTTGCCACCAACAAAGGCGCTGTCGATTATATCGTAAAGCCTTTTAACGCTTTTCTCGTTCCCGAAATGGTGCAAAAGCACCTCGAAACTCTTCATCACGGTTCCGCCGGCCATAAAGGCGGCTTCTTCGGCAAACTTTTCTCACATTAATCGTCTGTTTTTCAACTAACCGCAATTTACTGATTCAGCCCACTACGCAAAATTATCGGCCTTTGCCGCTTTTCTTTGAAATACCGAACATTTTTGCGGTCGATTTAAAAGCAAAAAAAACTTTAATTAACCGAATTTTTCTCTTGCATTCATACCGCTGTTGTGATACAATTAGTTAAGAATTGGGGTGGAGAAAACATACGTATAGAATTTATCTAACAGCTTGATTTGAGTTTTTATTTCGTCTTATTTTCCTTGGGATGGAGCTTTTTGGCTGTCGGTTTGCGCGCTTTTTAAAGCGAAAATATAGTTAAACAGAAAAACAAGTAAATAAATTTTTGTATTGCGGAGAAGTTTTTTATATAAAAACCCATTGGGTCGGCCGAAAACCGGCTCAATGGGGATAAAGCTATAGAATTGGGGTTGGAGTATAGAGTACAGCACATACTGGAGGGGTTTTTCACAAGAGAAGTTGTTGTCGGCAGAAAAATTCTGCTCGTGTTTTGAGTGATTTTAAAACTAAAAATTAACTTCTTCTTATGAAAGTAAAGAGCAGAACAATGAAAAAATACCATTTAATACTCGTTTTGCTGACCTTTCTTTTTGTCGGCTTTATATCCGTAGATGCCAAAGCCAGTTTTACGGTAGCCACATTTGCCGACCCATCCAATAATAGCAGCGACCCGCTGTTTACTGTAGACTTTACTTCATTGACTCTTACCGGCGGATGGTCTGACGCTAAAACCGATTTGACCCTGCAAGTTCCTCACAGCGGTAACACTTTTTCAAATGCGTGGTTTACCACAAATGGCCCAATAACAATGACCCAGATATTGCCGAGTCTGCCTTATTATAATGCCGGTGCAGGCCAGATTGATTTTTACAAAGACGGCACCTCGACAAATCCATTATTGGTTATCAATTTTGACAGTGGTTTTGTATCGCCCTATGGTTTTGGTGCGGTATTTATTGCTTCAAACATAACAATTACAGGTTCCGAAATCACTGGCTCGCTCTCGCAAGAGCAATTTTCTTTCAGTTTTTCCAATACGGCACCATTATCAAATGGCCATAACGGATTTACCGCTACGGCTGCGTTTACCTCGTCCGCTGTTCCTGAGCCGGCAACAATTGCCCTGCTGACGATTGGCGCTTTGGCCTTACTGAAGAGGAAAAACGGTAAATAATCCTGCAGTAAAGGATTTTTAATATATTGTATTGAGCCCCGATGAATCGGGGCTCTTTTTTAAAAAAAGGATTTTTTATCACTAAGGAATATGGCCTCAAAAACAGCTCTTACAGCGTTTGTTTTCATCCTGATAATCAGTCGTTTATCTATGGCCGACCCGATAGTTCAAAAACAAACTTTCGGCGGCACACCCAATATCAGCGGCGTTTTGGCTTTCAATCAGTTTGATGAATCTGTCGGCAATTTAACATCCATTCAGATTACACTATTCCTGCAGTCAAGCGGCGGACGGTTAATACTCGACAACGATAATGAATACCCGGTTTCGGGCACACTTGAATTCGGCGCAAAAGGCATCATAAGTTCTACCGATGTAAGCCTGGTAAATGCTTCCTCGGCATATATTCCGGGCGAAGTAGGTGCTTATCACAGTGGGACATTCAACCTTGCTGGCAATGTCGGCGACGTCGAGGGCGACTATGACCCAAATGCCCCTGATGGCCTTGAGTATAATGGCGGTATTGAAACCGATTCCAAATCAGATTTTGTAGGTGAGTTTGCCTGGGATGGTTATAAAGGCAGCGGCACTTACGATATCAAATCAGTACTGTCCCGTTAACTTTTAACAGTTTTATTATAACATTAAATAAGCAAAAGACTTAAAACAAATTATGACCTGTATCGATTTCAATTTGAC
>PGYD01000127.1 GCA_002839495.1 Planctomycetes bacterium HGW-Planctomycetes-1 | reverse complement strand
TGAACTTTGCAATCCGTTGCCATTGTTCGTTTGTTATGTCCATAAACCATATATCGGCTCATATTAACCCAAAAATTGAGGTTTTGGGATAGGTTTTAAGAGCTTCTAATGTTTTCGTAAAAGCCCTTCGATATAGAGAACTGATATAGTTATTGTTTATGACCAGGCATATCGCTATTTTAGGTTCGACGGGGTCGATTGGCAAAAATGCGTGAAACATTGTTTTTATCGAAAGGAGAAGTGAAAGATGAAAAGAAATGTGATGGTTTTGTTAGTCATTTGGAATTTGTTGGTGTTGGCGAGGATTAAGCAACATTTTTTCTGTAAATTTTCTTATCATTTGAATCAGCGGATTCGCTTTCGTTCTCCGTTTCCATCGTTAAATATCTTTTCTCTGCCAGCCAGTCCTCGCTGATTTCCATTTCTATCGCGCTTACCAGCCGCAGCAGTGATTCTTCATTCGGGAACAATCTGGCAAAAACGGGGGCTCATTATCGACATCTATAAATCTGTCCGACTTATCCGCCAGACTTTCGTAATAATCGGTTTTATCCTTCGCCAGTTTTCGCCCGGCCGGCTCTTTATCGTCCATTTTGGATATGGCAAGCTGCGAATCCGCCATATTCCGAATACTTTGCCGCATACGTTCTTTGCCTTTGCCAGCGGTTGCGATGCCTCTTTCCCATTTAAGTCTCTGCCAAAAATGTGCTTGCATAAGGGATTAAAACCCTTATAATCAGGGTAAATCGCGGGTGTAGCTCAGTGGTAGAGCGTCACGTTGCCAACGTGAATGTCGTGAGTTCGAGCCTCATCACCCGCTTTGATTTGGTATTTGGCTTAGGATATATTTTAGTTCTAAACCCTATACCCTAAAATATCAGTGAGGTACCGGCTGAATTCAGTCTGGCGCTGGTTGCTGATATGTCATAAGGCCTATTGACGGCTTCAGGCATATTTCGACCTGAAGCTCTTTTGTTTTTTTATACGGAAGTAAAGAAGTAAGAAGTAAAGAAGTAAGGAAACACCTCATATTCCGTTCCTTACTTCCTTGCATCATTATTTCCTTGCTTCCTGAATGAAATCAGTAATTTTTAAAAACATAGGGAGTTACCAATGGCAAAGGAAAAGGATACAGCTCAAACCGAAACGAAATCCGAAATCAAGAACATCGTAAAAATCACCGCTGCAGGTCCCTGCAAAAAGAAAGTCAGCGTAGAAGTCCCCGCCGAGGCAATCGCCAAGGCTCTCGACGCACAGTACGAAGACCTTCGCAAGAACGCTCTCGTGCCAGGCTTTCGCAAGGGCAGGGCGCCGCGAAGGCTTCTCGAAAAGCGTTTCGGCAAAGAGTCCTCGCTTCAGGTAAAGCTCAAGCTCCTCGCCGACGCCAGCGAAGCGGCCATGAAGGACAATAATATCGAGGCCCTCGGCGAGCCGGACATCGCTCACGAAAAAGTCGAGCTGCCCGAATCGGGCCCGCTCAAATTTGATTTCGAAGTCGAGGTAAGGCCCGACATTAATCTGCCGAGCCTCGAAGGCATACCCGTTGACAAACCAAAACTTGAGGTTTCAAACGCCGACGTCGAAAAGGAAATCGCCGAACTGCAGAAACGCCTCGGAACCTGGAAGCCCAAAGACGGCAAAATCGCCGCCGATGACCAGATTATCGCAGATGTTACCTTAAAATCTGACACCGAAACCGAAAAAATCAATAATGCCGAAATCCACATCCGCCAGAAGGGCTTTGTCGGCAAGGTCGTCATCGACGATTTGGACAAACTCCTCGTCGGCGCAAAGGCGGGCGATACGAAAACAACCGCTGTCGATGTTCCTTCGAGCTTTTATGAGGAAAAATACCGCGGCAAAAAAGTTGATGTCGAAATCAAAATCAACGATGTAAAAACGCTTGTCCCAGCCGAGCTTGACGAGGCATTTTTCAAGAGAATTGGCGTCGCCGACAAGGACGAATTAAAGACCAATATCCGCCAGAGAGCCGAACGCGACCTCGAACGTCAGCAGCGCGATGAAATGCGCAATCAGGTTCGCCAGTACCTGCTCGGCAAGTGCGATTTTGACCTGCCCGCCGACATTGTCGCCGACCAGTCCAAGAGTATCCTTCAGCGTCAATATACGAGACTGCTCCTGCAGGGCGCAAAAGCCGAGGAAATTCAAAAGCAGATGGAACAGCTCAAAACCTCCAGCGACCAGCAGGCAAAAGAAAGCCTCATGGCCTTTTTCGTAATGGACGCCGTCGCGAAAAAGCTGAATATCGAAGCAACTCAGGAGGAAATCAACGGCTATATCGCTCATGCCGCTATGTACAGACAGGTAAGGCCTGAAAAACTTCGTGAGCAGATGGCTCGTGACGGCTCGCTTGCCGAGGCCTCCCTTGAAATCAGGGAAATCAAGTGCATAGACAAGATTCTCGAAACTGCGAAAATTTCAGAAGTCGCTCCTGAAAAATCAGCCGCTAAACACAAAAAATCAGAGGCTCCCGCTGTGAAGAAATCAGCACCGAAGAAAGAGACTAAAAAAGAAGAAAAGCCAACTCGTGATGAGCCGGGGCGAACCAAGGCTAAAAAGACAGCCCCTAAGAAGCCTGCACCAAAGAAAAAAGTAAAGTAACGTCATTCCCGATAAGTTGCTTTGCCGGGATTACTGCGGGTAAAAAATTCATGAAGATTCCTTTGACAAAATACGGTTTGCCTCAGGTCGTGATTTTCCCCGGCCTGTGTTTGCTGGCAATGGCGGCGGCCTCTTTCCTTGCGGCGGTTAATATTGTCCTGTTCTGGACTCTCGAAGTCGTTTTGACGCTCGTTTTAATCTGGCTCTTGTCCTTTTTCCGCGACCCTGAACGCAAAGTTCCGGCAGGGGACAATTTAATCCTTTCGCCGGCCGATGGCACAGTCAGCGATATAGAAGTCGTTGATGAGTCGAGCGTTATCGGCGGCAAAGCGACCAGAATCGGCATATTTTTGAGCATTTTCGATGCCCACCTCAACCGTACGCCCTGTGCAGTCAAAATCGAGAAAATCACCTATCATAAGGGCCGCTTTATAAACGCTATGAATCCTGAAAGCGGTAAGGTCAATGAATCAAACGACATAGCAATGGTACGGCTGAACAAACCCTATGAAAAAATTCTTGTTCGCCAAATTAGCGGCGCAATTGCCCGCAGGATTGTCTGCGACGCCGAGCGAGGTCAGGAATTTGCTGGCGGAACCATTTTCGGAATGATAAAATTCGGCTCAAGAACCGAGCTTTATCTGCCCGCTTCGACCGCTAAGCGAGGCGAGCCTGCCGAAAGCTCTGCCAGAATAGTCGTCAAAAAAGGCGACAAAGTCAAGGCGGGCCTTACGATACTTGCTGAATATGGAAGAACCGATTAATAA
>PGYD01000126.1 GCA_002839495.1 Planctomycetes bacterium HGW-Planctomycetes-1 | reverse complement strand
ATCGACGACGTTATTTACGCTGCGAAGTCCGACCGCCTCAAGCCGTTTCGCCATCCACGCCGGAGAAGGCCCGACCTTTACGCCCTCGATTATCCGAGCTGTATATCGTCCGCAAAGTTTCGGCTCGGCTATCTCGACGCTTACCATACCGGCTATGTCTTTTTTCACCGGCTCGTATTTCACTTTCGGCAGCACGACTTCTCTGCCCGTTGCCGCCGCTATTTCCCTCGCTATACCGATATGACAGAGACAATCCCCGCGGTTGCTCGTAATTTCGATATCTATAACCGTATCGTCGCCGGCCTGTTCGACGCCTTCTATGCCGAAACCTATATTGCTCAAAAGTGCGCAAAGCTCATCCGGCGATTCATTTATCGCTACATATTCTTTCAGCCAATTTAGAGATATTTTCATCCCGTTTTCCTATATAAAAAACTGAGAACACACTTTACCCCCCAATACTGCCTATGTCAACTTTTTACATCCCTGTGTTTACGCGTTATTTTGCTCGCCTTTCGGCAGTTCATACAAGCCGTGTCCGCTATCCCGCAGTTTTCCCTGTCGGCACAACTCGTCCCAAACTTCCTGTGGGAACTGGTTTGGCGGCCGTATCGCGAAAACGCCCGTATGTCCGCCCGAAAACGCCCCGCGTCCGAGCCGCGAATCATCATCCAGCGCGGTCAGTTTCAGCCTCTTTTTAAACGCCTTGAGCGCACTTTTGAGAATTTCAGGTGTTATGTCGCTGCTTTGTTGGCCTTGCTGTTCTGATTCTGCCATTATAGGCCTCCTGCGAATTCAGTCCTTAATGTTTAATGAAGTTATACCTCTGTTTTGCCCAATATCAACCGAAATAATTGACAAAAACACCCAATCAGATAAACTGCCGGAGAATTATAATGAACGATGGAATTGAAAGAAATCTCGGTCCGCAGCCTGTCGCTGACATTATGGCCAGGAATAATTTAAAGCCGCACGACCTTGTGGCCGCCTCGAAACAGCAGCTCACGCATAAAATGGTTTCCAGAGCCTGTAAAGGCAGAAAGCTGACTGACAATAGCAAATCTAAGGTTCTAATCGCTCTAAACCTTGCCGCCAAAAGAAACTACACACTAATCGAGCTTTTTAACTACTAACGACAGTCTCTTGCTAATCGGCCGTAATTGCTGTATTCTAAGCTGATAATGGTTAAGAATTTGAAATCACGTTTCATAGTCCTCGACGGCCCCGACGGCTGCGGAAAAAGCACACAGGTAAATCTTTTAGCCGAATACCTCAAAAAACACCGGCTGAAAGTCTCCTGTTTTCGAGACCCAGGTTCAACCGATACCGGCGAGAAAATCAGAAAAATCCTCCTCGACCGCGGAAATATACTCAATGACAGGACGGAGCTGCTGCTTTATATGGCCAGCCGCTCGCAGCTCTGGGGTGAATGTATCGCACCGGCGCTGAAAAAGAAAAACTGCGTCCTGCTCGACCGCTGGCTTTCGAGCACCTGCGCATATCAGGGTTTTGCCGGCGGAGTAGGAATCGCAAAAGTTCTCGACATCGCGGCCCATTCGCTCGAAAGAGTCTGGCCCGACCTGACGATTATTCTCGACGTCGATTTGAAAACCGCAAGACAAAGAATGAAACGCGGCCTTGACAGGATGGAGCTTAAGTCCGCCGCATACCATAAAAAAGTAAGAGCGGGATTCCTCGAACTTGCCGAGCTTCGCGACGATATTGTCGTCATCGACGCAAGCGGCAATGTTGAAGCCGTACATGAAAAAGTAATCCAAACTATCACTTCATTCTTTAAATAAGGTAATAAATCATTTGATGTACCAAACTAAAAAGGCGGAAAATGAAGCTGGCTGTAATCTAATATAGGAATAAGGATGGCAAAAAAAAATAATGATCCTTTTAAAGATGCAATAACAACTGCGGGAACGGAAAAAGCAGAACGATACTCCACGTTCTTAAAGAATGAATTGCGACATGCAGAAACAGAAGAGGATGTTCGTTTAGCAACACATACTTTTCTAAAAAGTTTGACTCAGGAAATGGGAGTCAATGTAAAAATTCTCTCTGAAAAAATCGTACTTACCGGCGGCAGAATAGATTCATTATTTGACAACATTATTTTTGAGTTCAAGAAACCAAATTATTTTGACACACAAAAAGGAATTGTCGAAGCAATTGATGGGAGAAAACAAAAAGGCGGATTAATCGAATATCTTATATCTGTTGCAGTGATGGAATCGGCAAGCCTTGAAGATTTCAGAAAACATCTCTCTACAAAAATAGGAATCGGTTTTGACGGAAAATCCTTTGTATTTGTGCGTTATGTTTCTAATGCGAATAGTGAAATTGACTTAGAGAAATATAAAAGTAGAATTAAAAATGCACAGCCTCCGCAATGGTTTCCTGAACGGCTGGACGGATATTTCGAGCGGACGCAGCGTAGAGATATAAAGAACGGTTTACGTTTTCTGTTTCTTTATTTACGATCCATCTCTCCGCGCGCCCCATTGACACCAGCGAACGTCTCTTCGCGGTTCGGCGAAAGAAGTACGCATTTTAATAAGCATATTGCTATTATTTATAATCTGTTGTCTGACAAATTAAAGAGCAAAGATGCACATACCACGACTCTTTTCAACGAGTGGGATAGAGTATTCGGTAAGGTTTATGGCGACATAAACGATGCCACCAGCGACGTAAAAACTCAGATAAATGAACGCTATGCACAAATCGGTTTTGTGGTCAAAGAAGTTGATCTAAAGTATTTGATATTTTCAATTCACACCTATTATAATATCATTTTAAAGCTACTCATTTCTAATTTATTTTCGTCCTTATTAAACCCATTCCAGATTCGATCCACAGCACTAGCAAAAAATGATGAACAATTTCGGGAGCAAGTTGTCAATGCTATTCAGGGCGACAAATTTAAAATGCTAGGCGTTGAAAATTTTTTTGAGACAGGTTTTTTTGAATGGTGGACTTATGTTTGGAATGAAAATCTTTCTGAAATGCTCAGAGAAGTTATTTATCTTTTAGAACAACTAGAAGTTACTACTTCGATTACAAAACCTGAACTTATCGGTGATATGGTAAGAGAAACTTATCACGGATTAATGCCGCAACCGTTACGTCATTTACTTGGCGAATATTTTACACCTGATTGGCTTGCTGAATTTACAATTGAAACGGCTTGCTTTACTGGTAAAATATCGCAAACATTTTTAGACCCCGCATGTGGTTCTGGAACATTTCTAGCTACCGCGATAAGAAAAAAACTTCTTACTAATATAAATTCTGATCGAAAAGAACTTATTAGAACCTATCCCAAAACCTCAATTTTTGGGTTAATATGAGCCGATATATGGTTTATGGACATAACAAACGAACAATGGCAACGGATTGCAAAGTTCA